>DFNF01000071.1 GCA_002375935.1 Acetothermia bacterium UBA3574 | reverse complement strand
AGGGGGGGCCCGAGGGTGGGGACGACCTCGCCCTCATCCCCACAAGCAGGCCAGATCACCCCCCGGGGGTCTGGGGGCGAAATGGGACGCCGCAGCCGCACCTCCACCCGTACCACTTCCCCCGGCGAACCCTGGGCCCAAAACAGCTCTTCCTCATAGGAAATCACGTCGCTGACCTCGGAGATGAACCCCTCGCTCACCAAGTGACCGTAGACCAGCTCCCGCACCTTCTCCGGGGTGGCCACCAGCCGGCGCACTGACTGGCCGTCGAGGGAGAGTTCCACCAGCCCCTCTTCGGCCACCCAATCCTCCCTCTCCTCCCAATCTCCCCTTCGGTAGCGCACCAACGAGATCCGTCTCATGTTCGCCTTTCCCGGCTAGTATGCGCGGGGGAGGGCAAAGCACAAGTGTAGGAACCCCCATCGCCCGGTGGGAACCCAAGATCGTGGTTGCCTCGCCGTCAAGGGGGCCTTTTGGCCGGAATGTGACTTCCTTCTCCGTCTCCAGATTGGCAATTCTCGGGGTCCCAGCTTTTTGCCTTCAGGCTTTTCGGTGATGATGGCCTAGTGGTTGGTTCGCGAAAACGGCCCTCCATCTTCAGAGCACCTCCAGATTCAGATCAAAGGCATCGAGTAAATCCCATGACCTCGCTGTGACTCCCGGGGGCGGGAAGTTGGCAAAAGAGAGAGTAGCCGCTATGCTCCTATGGGGGGTTGATAGAAGTGAATGAATTGCTCGCTGTACTGGAGCGTGTGAAGGCGCGCATTCAGGAACACAGAAAAGAACTTCAGGATAGCGAAGCGTTAACGAGGTATGTCCTAATCGACCCTGTTCTCAAATGCTTAGGTTGGGATTTGACGGACCCCACACAGGTTTTTCCGGAGTTTCCCACCGAAACGGGTGGTCGACCTGACTACGCCCTGTTCATCGAGAGTAAGCCTCACATAATGGTTGAAGCTAAATCCTTAGGGACCAATCTTGAGAAGGCACTTGACAAAGGGTTTCAATATTGCTGGCGGAACCAAGTCCCTTTTTACGTAGTTACAGATGGAAATTTATGGGTGATCTATGATATTACCGAAATGGGTGGAAAAGAGGTTGCAAAAGTTTGTCTAACGGCCGTTTCAGTTGGAGAAGCAGCCAGAATCTTACTGGCTCTTTGGCGTCCAGCAATGCCGAAGGTTGTGCCTTTGCCTGAAACAATTGTAATGTCTGAAATCGGTGAAAAACCAGCACTGCATCAGCCCAAAGTAAGGAAGAGAACCCTTATTGAAGCTAAAAAGCTAGCCTCTCAAAACTCGCGTCCTTCACGAATCCAATTTCCTGACGGAGTCACCCGCAATATAGAAAGCTGGCGCGAAGTGCTTATTTGCACTGTCGATTGGCTAAAACGTGACTTGAAAAAGGCTGTCCCCGTACCTGTGGGGCCTCGTTCTTCTCGACCACTTGTAGCTTTGGAGGAAAAAGGTATGCGCGCACCACGGCGTGTGGGTTCCCTATTTGTGGAAACCCATTTCAGCGCTAAAGATATCGTTGCCCGCACCGCTTGGCTCCTTCAACAGCTCAATCGGGATCCCAATAAAGTAGTTTTGGAGTTTTAAAGGCCACTAGGTAGACGGGACCTTTCACCGCTTTTTCGAAGTCCGTTTTTAGGGGAACACTGCCATGCCACAACCACACACACCGCTGGACACCACCGTTGAACTGAGTCCAGGGCTTGGTTCCCTCTCAGTGGCGACCTGGGCTTGCCCGGGAAGATCGGGGCAGCACAATTGGGGCATGACCTGGCAAGAGAGGTTCAGTCGTCAGCTGGTCCTCCCGGAGCTGGGGGAGCCCGGCCAGCGGAGGTTGGCCAAGGCGCGGGTGTTGGTGGTGGGCTGCGGGGCCCTGGGCTCCCATACCGCAATGGCCTTGCTGCGGGCCGGGGTGAGACAGCTCATCCTGGTCGATCGCGACGTGGTGGAACTTTCCAACCTGCATCGAGTGGCCGCCTATGGGGAGGCGGACCTGGGGCTGCCCAAAGCGGAGGCCCTGCGGCAAGCGTTGATGCGGGTGGATTCCCAAGCCTCGGTGGAGGCGAGGGTGACCCACCTGGGCCCCAGGGAGGCAGAGGAATTGGTGCCCCGGGCAAGCTTAGTGGTGGACGGCTTGGACAACCTGGAGTCCCGCTACGTGGTGAACGATGCCTGCGTGAAACATGGGGTGAGCTGGATCTACACCGCGGTGCTGGCCACCTACGGCATGTGCATGCCCATCCTCCCCGGGGAAGGCCCCTGCCTCAGATGTCTGTTCCCTTCCCCCCCACCGGCTGGCACCCTTCCCACCTGCGCCACCGCCGGGATCTTAGGACCCTTGCCCGCAGTACTGGGAGCATGGCAGGCGGCGGTAGCCATCCAGCTCTTGGTGGCCCGGGATGAGGTGCTGCCAGGCGAGCTCTTGCGCTTGGACCTCTGGTCCCGGCGGTGGGAAAGGCTGGAGGTGGCGGGGGCGCCAGACTGCCCCTGCTGCGGCGGGCGGGAGTTCGAATTCCTGGAAAGCCAGCCCCCTTATGAGCGACTGTGTGGCGATGTGGTCCAGATCCGCCCCCTGAGCCCTGGGGACCTAGACCTGGAGGAACTCAAGGAGCGGCTGAGCCGCCTGGGCGAGGTCAAGTTGAAGGGCGGGGTGTTAGTGGCCGAGGTGGAAGGGGTTTCCTTCACCGTGTTTCCGGATGGACGGGCGCTGGTGAAGGGGGTGGGGGACCCGGCCCGGGCGCAAGCCCTTTACGACCGATATATCGCCCGCTGACCGTGAAGGGAGCTCTTGCATTACTTTCCGGAGGTCCCTCTTTCCTAGCTGGGCTGCGTCGACGCGGGGATTACCGGAGGTGGGCATCGCTGCCTCTCCACGTTCTTCTACCGCCTCGGGCTCCGCTGGGAGGAGATTCTCAGCCGAAGTCCTTACCACTCGCTAGCACGCCTGCATCCAATCCCTTCCGGGGGCCAGTGGCCTCAGGTGCCCTTGGCTTGAACTGCCTCACCCGCCACTTCATGGGCCCACCGCAGGGGCTCCGGCAGGGGGTGCTCCCGCACCAGCTGGGTCACCAACTCCAGGGAGGAGGGGAGGTCGGCCAAGTGCCCGGGGGAGATGAAAATGGTCTGATTGCGACCGGTGCGGAGGGCGGCTCCCACCGTCTCTCCCTCCAGCACCACCGGACGCCATTCCCCCACCACCATCCCGGTGGTGTTCACCTCACCGCACAGCCGCCGCTTGGCCACTCCCACTGTGGGTCGGCCTATCAGCACCCCCAGGTGCGAGGCTACCCCGATCCTCTTGGGATGAAGTATCCCATTTCCGTCCACCAGCAAAACGTCGGCTTCTAGCCCAGCCTGCCGGGCCTTTTCCAGAACCGCCAGGTAAGCTGGGATCTCCCGCCAACTGAGGTAGGTGGGGATGTAGGGGAACTTGACCTCCACCTCCGCGGTCACGAAGTCCAGGGGTTCTCCCTGCCGGTCTGCCAGCACATAGGCGGCAACTGCCTCCCCATCCCGGTAGGCCACGTCCACCCCGGCCACGGTTTCCCAAGCTGGCAATGGGGAGAGGCGCACTTGGGTGGCCAGGCGCTCTTGCTCCTTTCGCAGGGCTTCCAAGGGGCGCTGGGTAGGAAAGTCCCAAAAGAAGTACCGGGGCAGGGGGTCCACCTTGTGCCCCACCACCCGGACCCCCTCCGCCTGCAACCGAGCTGCCTTCTCTTCCCAAGTCCCGAAGGCGAGCCGGCCCACGTCCCCGGAGGCATGCACCACCCGATGGACGGGAAGGGATTGGTTTTCCGGGCGCACCAACCACTGGCCCACGAACCTGGCTGCCCCCGGGTCCCCCAGCGCCTCCGCCAGGGCCCGGAAGGTGGTCACCCGCCCGGGTGGGATCCTCTCCACCAGCGACCGCAGAAAACCCTCGATGTCTGGGATCGCCAATGCGGTTTCCCAGTGGTTGGCTTCTCCGCTCGGCATGTTCACCTCACCCGGGAATGGTTTCCAAGGCTGCCTTTGGGGGCCGAAAGAGAGCCGTGGTGGCTCATCGACCGCAGCTCGGGCAGCCTGGGACCACGGTGATCTCCAAGGTGGCCGGCTCAGATCGGTCCCCGTAGTCGTCCACCACCACCAGGCGGACTGAGAAGTAGCCAGGTGCGGAATAGGTGTGGGTGGCCTGGGGTTGATCGCTGACCAGGAAGGTACCGTCGTCGAAATCCCACTCGTAGGCCACCACTTCCCCGTCGGGATCGTGGGAGGCCGAGGCGTCGAAGGTGATCTGGTCGCCCACGGTGAGGGTGGTGGGCCAGGCGGAGAATTGGGCCTGGGGAAACTGGGAGCGGACGTCCACTTCCACCTGGGCTTGGTGGACTCCTCCAGAAGTGGATTTAACGGTGAGGTAAGCGAGGTAGAGCCCCCGCTCGGGGAAGGTATGGGTCACTACCGGACCGGAGGCGGTGCGCACTGTCCCTGGTTGGCCGTCTGCTCGCTGGAAGGTCCACACATACTGGTCGATGTCCCCCTGGGAGTTCGAGCCGTCGAATATCACCGTGAGGGGGTAAGGGTCCCTGGGCGGGTCGGGTTGAGTCCGGATCACCGCCCGCAGGCCTACTTGGCCGGGCAAACACCCTGCCAGCAGCCCCACCGCTACCAACACCACCACTGCCCAGCTTCGCCTAATCATGTCACCGGAAAGCTTCTCCCAGTTGGGGGCCGGTTGCAACCGGGAAAAGTTGCCGTTTTGCCCTAACTTCGGTAAGCTGGGCGCGCCTGGTAGACAAGGGGGTGTGGATGCCGATAGGTAGAAGCTGGAGACGGGTAGAGGAGCTGATCTCGGAGCACCTCCGCCAGGTGGCGGAGGCCATCGACGCGTTTGCCCAGGCCATCGACGCTTACCTGGCTGGGGACCTCTCCCGGGCGGAGGAATTGGCCCTGGCCACCCACAAGGCGGAGGGGCGGGCAGATGACGTGCGGCGGAAGGTAGAGGCGGAGATCTTGCGGGGGGCACTGCTCGCCGGCTCCCGGCGGGACATCTTGGAAATCATCGAGGAAACAGACAAACTGGCCAACGCTGCCGAGGCGACGCTAGACTATCTCATCCCCCAACGGGTGGACATCCCCCCCCAGCTCACCGACTTGATCAAGTCCATCGTGAAAAGAAGCCAGGATATATTCGCTGAGGTCAACCAGGCCCTGCACCTCCTTTTCTCCGACATGGGGCAGGCCCTGGAGAAAACCCGCCACATCGAGGAGCTGGAGAGCCAGGTGGACCATCTGGAGAGGGAGGCAATCGAAAAGCTGTTTGGGATGGACCTCGACTTGGCTCACAAGCTCCACGTGCGGGATTTCATCGGAATCTTGGTGGAGATCTCAGATCGAGCCGAGGACCTGTCAGACCGCATCGAGATCATGGTGGCCCAGCGCCGCACCTAACCCGGCCTGAAAGTGAGCGGGGTGGGAGCTGGCACCCCGGGCCAAAGCCCATGTGGACTTGCGCGGCTTTTGGATTTGTTGTCAACCTCCTGAGGAATCTGGCTCTGGTGGGGGCTGCCCGATCGCCAGCCAGCATGAGCGTTGAAGGGGAACTCTCGGCCTGCCGGGCGCGCCACTTTCTCCGGCCTTCCCGCTCTCCTGAGCCTCCGGCAGCTCCCCCGAAGTTGGGAGGGGAATCCGCCGCTCCCGGAGCCCCGGTCCCCCGGGCGAAGCGCCCCCTCCGCTATCCCGCGGCATCCCGGGTGCCTCTATCCCTCTCCTCTTCTGCCAGCAGGGAACTGGGGGGTCAACACCCCCAACCCGATCAACCCCGCCCCCAGGAGCTGTAGCCCCAGCAGGGTCTCCCCCAAAAGCAGCCAGCCGAACAGGGCGGCGAACGCAGGTTCGGTGGCCAGCACAATGGCCGTGTAGGCGGCGGTGGAGCGCCGCTGCACCCAGGTGAGCACGAAGAAGGCCAGGGTGCTGGCCAGGGCCCCGGTGATCAGGATCGCCTGCCAGGTGCCGGCGGAAAGCCGCAGGGTGGGGGCCTCCCAGATGTACGTCCCGGCCAAGGAAAGCAGCGCCACCACCCCAAGCTGAGGCAGGAACAGACTCAAAAAATCCGCGCTCTTCGTGTACCGATCCAGAAACACGAGGTACAGCGCGAAGGCCAAGGCGCAGAGGATGGTGAGCAAGTCCCCGAAGCCGGTGGGGCCCAGGGGTTCAGCTCCGCCCAACACCAACAGGGAGAGACCTAGGGCGGCGAGCACCACCCCGGCCCACGTCCTCCCAGAGGTCCTTTGCCCCCACAGCCAGGCGATGGGCGGCACCAGCACCACCGACAAGCCGGTGATGAGGCCGGACTTCTGGGCAGTGGTGTAAACCAGGCCCCAGGTCTGGAAGAAGTAGCCCAAAAACAGGATTGTTCCCAAAACCGCCCCCCGGGCCCAATCCCGGAGCCGGGTAGCCCGCAGCCGCCGGGCAAGGAGGGGCAGGGCCAACGCGGTGGCGATGGCGAACCTGAGGGCCAAAAACCAAAAGGGGCCGATCTCAGAAACGCCCTCCTTCACCAACACGAACGTCCAACCCCAGATGGCGGTGACCAGGAGCAGGGCCAGGGTCCTCATGTCCCGATGGGAAAGCCTACCCGCCTCAGCAGGACCCGGGGGTTAGCCGCGTGGATAAGCACTGCCTGCCGCTCTGGTCCTCTCCCCATCACTGTCCCTTGAAGCTGATTGCCATGAGCTTCTTCTCCCGGGTTCATCGGTATGCCTCCCTCCGATGGCGAACCCGGAAGATCCGCACAATCCCTGTCCATTTCCAGATTAAGCAACGCGGCGGGCGGGTCCTCAAGAGCAATTTGCGCCACTTTCCTGAAGGAACGGGGTTTTACCGGGCGCAGATGAAGTGGATGACGTCGCCGTCTTGCACCAGGTAATCCCGGCCCGCCCGCACGATCTTCCCCTGCTCCCGCAGCGCCCGCTCGGAACCGGCGGCAAGCAGCTCCTCCAGGTCCATCACCTCGGCCAGCACGAACCGGTCTCGGAAGTCGGAGTGGATGACCCCCCCTGCTTCCGGGGCGGTGGTGCCCTGGGGCACCGTCCAGGCCCTCACCTCCGGCCCCTCGAAGGTGTAGAAGGTGACCAGGGAGAGAAGCTCGTAGGCGGCCCGGACGAGGCGCGCCAGGGCCGACTCGGAAAGGCCCCACTCGGAGAGGAAGGCCCGCCTTTCCTCCTCGTCCTGGGCAGCCTCGGCCACCTCCGCCTCCAGCCGCCCCCGGATGACCACCCAACCTGCCCCCCGCCGCTCCGCCTCCTCGGCCACCCGGCGGGTGTGCTCGTTCTCCCCCGCGTCCCCGGTGTTGGCCACCAGGAGCACCGGCTTGGCGGTGAGGGGGGAGAGGTCCTTGAGGCGGGCGAGCTCTTTTTGGGACAGGCCCAGGGCCCGGATGGGGGTCCCCGCGCCCACCGCCTGGATCAGCCGCTCCAAAAGCTCGAGTTCCTTTCTCGCCTCCTTGTCCCCGGTCTGGGCGAGCTTCCTGATCCGGGCCCGCCTCCGCTCCAGGGTCTCCAGGTCCTTTAAGAGAAGCTCGGTCTCCACGATCTCGATGTCCCGCCGCACGTCCAGGGTGCCGGTGGGGTGGGCCACGTCCGGGTCCTCAAAGCAGCGCACCACGTGCAGGATGGCGTCCACGCCCCGGATCTCGGCGAGGAATTGATTGCCAAGGCCCTCCCCTTGGGCAGCGCCCTCCACCAACCCGGCGATGTCCACCACCTCGATGGCCGCTGGCACCTTCTTCTTCTCCGGAAACAGGGAATGAAGGCGGTCCAGGCGGGGGTCAGGCACCGAGGCTACCCCGTGGTGGGGGTCGATGGTGCAGAAGGGGTAGGCCTCCACCTTGGCCCCGGCGGCGGTGAGGGCGTTGAAGATGGTGGATTTCCCCGCGTTGGGCAGGCCCACAAGCCCAAAGCTCCTCACGCAAGCTGCTCCTTCACCAGCTGCGCCACCTGGGCCGGGGTGCGGGCAACCGGGATCCCCCGCGCCTCGAGCCTGTTCGCCTTGGCCTCAGCCGTGCCCTCGGACCCCGAGATGATCGCCCCGGCATGGCCCATCCTCTTTCCCGGCGGGGCCGAGAAGCCGGCGATGTAGGCCACCACCGGTTTTTCCATGTGCTCAGCCACCCAGTCCGCCGCCTCCTCCTCGGCTGCCCCACCGATCTCACCCACCAACACCACCAGCTCCGTCTCCGGGTCCTCCTCGTAGAGGGGCAGGAGTTCGGTGAAGCTGGACCCGATGATCGGGTCGCCGCCGATCCCCACCACGGTGGACTGGCCAATCCCCGCCTTGGTGAGGTGGGAGGCGATCTCGTAGGTGAGGGTGCCGCTTCTGGAGATGATCCCCACCGGTCCGGCTTTGAAGACCTCGCCGGGCATGATGCCCAGTTTGGCCTTGCCCGGGGAGATGAGCCCGGGGCAGTTGGGGCCGATCAGGCGGACACCGTACCCCTTGAGGAGATGGTAGCAGCGGAGCATGTCGTGCAAGGGGATCCCCTCGGTGATGCAGACGAGCAAAGGAATCCCGGCTTCGGCCGCCTCCAACATGGCGTCGCAGGCGAAGGGAGCCGGCACGAACAGGATGGAGGCGTCGATTTCGTGCTCCGCCAGGGCGTCCCGCACCGAGTCGTAGACCGGGACCCCGTCCAGGGACTGGCCCCCTTTGCCTGGGGTGACCCCGGCCACCACCCGGGTGCCGTAGGCCAGCATGTGGCGGGTGTGAAACGCCCCTTCGCTCCCGGTGATTCCCTGAACCAATACCCGCGTGCCCTCGTCGATCAGAATGGCCACCTCGTCGTCACCTCACTTGCCGGCAAGCTTAGGGGGAGGCGGGAACTGGGGCAAGCTGGGAGCTGGCCTTCAGGGGAGAGGGCGAGGGTTCAGAGGAACACAGAAAAGCCTCAGGTTCAAGCCCCGCCATTCCCAGCCGCGACGACTTAGCCAGAAGTTCCAGTCACCCCCGCTAGCCTCCAGGTGAAGCCATCGTGAAAGCCTACTTCAGTTGGAACCCGCCCCTCTCCCAAGGAGTGGGCAGCAGGTCCTGGTTTTCCGCGTAAGGCCCCTCTCTCCAGTCCTTGTCAGTTCAGCCTTGATCTGTCTCCTGATCGAGCAGGATTTGAACGTCTGCCCCCGCCCGAAGTTCCTCCAACCAAGCGTTCCAGATCTCGGCACGTTTCATCTCCAGGATCAGGGTGGCGATCTCGTCGTGGACCTCTTCCAGAGGTCTCACCGCCCCGGTCTCGTCTTGGAATCGGTCTTGGTGTTCGTGGTAGTAAGCCTGGATTTCCTCCTCGGTGACCGTGGCATCGGCAGTGACCTGGTCCCTCAAGAGCTCGATCATAAGCTGTTCCCGGACCTGGACAGCCAAGTCTGCCTTGAAGTCCTCCAGGGTGCGGCCCTGCCTGGCCAGGACCTCTGCCAACTCCTCTTCGGTGAGCTGGTTCTGCTGGAGGATTCGGGCCAGCACCTGCTGAACCCTGGCCTCCACCTGCTCCGGGGTCGGCTCTAGCCCCCGGGCCTCCGCCTCCTGTAGCTCCAGCTTCCTCATGATGAGCTGTTCCAACACGTCCCGTTGGTAGCGTTGGATCAGTGCCTTGCCCTCCGGAGTGGTGAGCAGTGTCTGGGCGAAGCGGGGGAACTTCTGATAGAGGGTGAACAGGATGGAATTGAGTCCGGCGGCGCGCTCCAGTTCCTGGCGGGAAATCTCCTCTCCGTTGACGATCGCTACCGGCTCCTGGGTAAAGGCGGAGAGACTCAGCCCGAGGACCACGGCCATTACGCATAGCTTGAGCACTTAAATCACCCCTTCTTGGATAGGGCATTCTCATGCCCTGAGGGTGGGATGTCAATCAGCCGCGGCGGAGGTGGCTGCCGCGCCCCACCAGGGCCTTCCGGAGCTCCACGCCGAAAAGCTCCACCCCCTCGTCCACCACACACTCCTCCAGGTGGCTGTCTTGGATGGTGCAGGGACCCAGGACCACCGACCGCTCTATCCGGGAGCCCTCCACCCGAGCCTGGGGGTGGACCCAGGGTTCTCCCCCGGTGAAGTGGAGGTTGGCGGCGATGTAGGCCTCCCGGCCCCCGATGTCGAACCAACCCTCCTGGAAGGGGAAGGCCCGGATGGGCTCGCGGGAAAGGAGCCAGGACAGGAAGTACCCTGGGGCGTCGCGGCCGGCCTCGGCCCCCTGGAGGAACTCCCGGAAATAAGGGAGCACCCGCCGGGGAAACAGGTAGCAGGCTGTACTGGCCAAAGAGGACCTGGGCATTTCTGGCTTCTCCTGAAACTCCACCACCCGGTCCCCGTCCACCACCGCCACCCCGAACCGCCGCCGGGCCAGTTCCGGGTTCCCCAGGTCGTACAGGGCCACCAGCGTCTCCCCCCGGAAGGCCTGTACGAAGGCCGAGAGGTCGAATAAAAGCAAGTTGTCCCCCCCGATGACCAGGAGGTCGTCGTCCAGGCCCAGGGATTCGACCAGGTAGGCTATGGCTCCCACCGAGCCCAGCTTCTCCTCCTCGGCCCGGGTCTCCTCCACCACCAACTCCACCGTCAGCCCCCGGGCCTCGGCCCAAGCAGAGAACTGGTCGGCGAACCTACGGTTCACCGACAGGATGGGGGGGTCGGGCAAGGGATACCGATCCACGATGTAGTCCAAGATGGGCCTTCCGGCCACGGGGAGGAGGGGCTTGGGCCGGTCCAGGGTGATGGGCCACAGGCGCCGGGCATACCCCCCGGCCAGGATGATCCCCCTCACAGCCCCTCCCGCACCAGGTGGGCCTGGCGGCGGAACTCGGAAAGCTGGTCCCGGATTCGGGCCTCGGCCTCCGCCACCGGTAAGCCCTTGGTCTCCCGCACGAAGGACAGGTACCGCCCCTGCCACAGAGGCTCCAACGTCTCCAGGGCTTCCTGGGGGGAATCCCGATAGGCCAAGATGGCCCGGTAGACTGCCTCGGCCCACAGGGGAAGGGGGAACTCGAACTCGCTCAGGGGCAATTCCACCAGCCCCGTCACCTCCCTCAGGAGGCCATCCCCCAGGAACGTCTCCCGGGCGAGGATGCGCTCCCTCACCAGCTGTCGGAACCGGGAGTGGAGCCGGGCCTCGTCCACCGGCACCGGGGCCGGCTCGAGCGGGGGAAGGGTCCCGATCTGCTCCACCTCCCGGATGCCCTCCACCGAGCGCAGCTGGTCGCGGAAATGGTGCACCAGGGAAAACAAAGTTCCGGCCACCTGGTGGAACATGGGTACCAGCAGCGCCTCGGGGTCGGAATACTGCTTGGTGGACTCGTGTTCCTTCACCCCCAGGGCGGCCTCCACCACCCGCCCCCCGTGCACCGCGCCGGTCACGGTGATGAAGATGTCGATCCCGAATTTTTCGGGGAAGGCGGGGTTGCCAAGCAGCACCTCCGCCAGCCCCCCGGAGAGGCCGAATTCCCCCCCGATGGGCTGCCTCACCCCCAGCCCGAACAGCGCGTTCACCACCGGATAGACCAGGTGGTTGGTGATCACCCCGTCGTGGGGGTGCCTGAGGTACTGGGGCACCACCAGGTCGGCCCCGGCCAAGATGGGGGAAAGGAGCAGCTCTATCCACTCGGGTTGAATGCTGGTGAGGTCGCCGTCCACCAGGGCGATGGCCTCTGCCCCCCGGGCTTCCTCCAGGATGGTTCGCACCCCTACCCCCTTGCCCGGGGCGCCCCGCTGGGTGAGCACCAGTTTCTCGGCCCGGGTGGGGGTCGCCGCCGCGATCTTTCGGGTGCCGTCGATGGAAAATCCATCCGAAACCACAATCAGCGCTTCCCGGCCGGGGAAGGCCCGGGCCAGGCCCTCGTCCACCGCCCGCAACACCCCTGCCACGGTGGCGGCGCAGTTCTTGGTACACACTCCCACCACAAGCTCAGCTTCTCTTGGCAATTACCCCTCCTTGTGGAACTCCGATCCGTCCCACCACGCCCGCGAGCAGTTCCTCGAGTTTTGCCAGCGACAGATGCTGTTTGGCCAGTTGGTAGTTGTGCTCCACCATTTCCCGGTACCGGCTGGGGGAGGAGAGGAGGTCGGCGGTTTGCCGGGCGGCCCGGCGCAGCACCCCGGGGGGCAGTCGCCACAGCCCGTCGGGAGCTCGCTCCACCACGTCCCCCAGGGACACGTACTTGAACCCCAAGGGCGCGATGTCGGTTTTGAACACCGGGTATTCGAAGGACGCGATGGGGAGCTTGGCCCAGACGCCTTCCAGGAACTGGTTGCCCCAACCCTCTTGCAGGGAGGGATAGGTCATGAGGTCGGCGAACAAGTACGTATCCCAGAAGGAGTAAATTTTCTGGTCCTTGTCTGCCCGGCGGAAGGCGACCTGGCCAGTGGCCAGCCGCACTTCCACCCCCTGCCGGGCGATCCGTTCCTGCAGTTGTTCCCAATAGGGTTGGTCCTCCACCAAGTTGGTGAGCAGGAGCACCGGGCGGCCAGGCCCCGTGGCCCCGTGTTCCCGGACCCGCCGGGCCAGGGCCCCCTGAAAAGCTGGGCGGGCTAGCTCCGCCGCCAGGTCCACCGCCAGCTCTATCCCCTTGCGCCTCACCACCCGGGTGGCCTGTAGCAGCACCACGTCCCCGGGGGAGAGCCCGAGCCGGTCCCGGAAATCCTGGTTGAACTCGTCCAGCTGGGGGGCGGTGGAGAAATCGAGCACGTTGGGCACCACCACTGCTGGGATGCCCCGCCGGGCCAGCTCCTTCTGGGCGAGGCGGTTGATCACCACGTGCACGATCCTGGGGTCCTGGGGTGGGTAGTACTCGCGCAAGAGCCGGCGGACCAGGGGGCAAGTGGGCCCGCGGTAGTCCTCTTTCTCCCAGTAGAAGTCGTGATGGTGGGCGATGGCCGGGAGGCGCAGGGCCCGCACCGTGCGCCAAAGGGCCAAGGTGGCCGGGAGGTGCGGCGAAAGCGACCAGATGTTCTCCACCACCAGGAGGTCGATGTCGTACACCTCCACGAAGTGGCGCAGCCCCCGTTCGATCTTGGCGGCCAGGGCCTCGATGTGGGCGTGTAGCTCCCCCTCGGAGGGGTAATCGGAGAAGGAGTGAAACGCATTTTTTCGAATTTTCTCTACCTCAGGGTGGTCCAGGGATAGTTCTGGGATGACGAAGGCTTCGGTGCCGCCGGCGCGGCCGGCGCACAGGTAGACGGTGTGCCCCAGGGCCTCCAGGGCCGCCCGCCACTTGTCGATCTCCAGGGAGACCCCGTCGGTTTCGCCCACCCTGAAATGGCAAATGCCTATGCGCGACATGGCGTTTTGGCTACCGGTACTCAGGTGGGGGGTATTGTACCGGGGCCGGGTGTGGGCAACCAGTTGCCCAACCGAGTGGCCCCCCAGGAGTGAGGTCACCTCCTTGGCTCCGAGGTTGGCCCGGGCCCTGCCTTAGCGCACCGGATGGCTCTGCCATGTCCCTGGTTTCCTTGTGGCCGGGTTCTCCCCGGGCTACCATGCCCCTCGGAGGTGGCACATGGCCGAACGCGAGATGCAAGTAGCAGCCGATCTGATGGTCCGAAAAGGCGTGTACGCCAACTTGGCTGTTATTTCTCACCAGAAAGAGGAGTTTGTAGTTGACTTTTTGTTCCTGGACCCCCGCACGCAGACCCCAAAGGGAGGCCAGGCATTGTTGGTGTCCCGGGTCATCCTCTCCCCCGGGCACATGAAGCGCCTTTATCAGGCAATCGGGGAGAACATCGAGAAATACGAGCGCAATTTCGGCAAGATCGTCCTCCCGCCCAAGCTGAAATGAGCGCGGCGCTCCCCCTGGCGTTGGGAGGAATCGCCGAGGCGTTCTGCGAAGCCCTCCCGGGCCTTCCCCCAGGGCCCGTCGCAGTGTAGGCAGCTGGCCCCAAAGGCCTGCCCTCAAAGCTGAGCCCACGTTGCCCCGCTGGCAGTTGGGGGCTACCATGCCCGCATGTTGGGGCGCCTGGAGGTCATCTGCGGCTGCATGTTTTCCGGGAAGACCGAGGAGCTACTGCGCCGGGTGGAGCGGGCCAGGATCGCCAAGAAAAAGGTGCTTGTCCTCAAGCCTGCCCTGGACACCCGCTACGCCCTGGAAGAGGTGGTGACCCACTACGGCCGTTCGCTCCCCTGCCGGAGGCTGCCCCGGGAGGTCAACCGCTCGTTCCTCGCGGACCACCTGGGGGAGGAACTCGCCTCGGCAGAAGTGGTGGCCTTCGACGAGGCTCACTTCTTCGGACCCCAGTTCCCCGCCTTGTGTGAGCAGTTGGTGGGGGAAGGGAAACGGGTGATCGTGGCCGGGCTGGACTTGAACTGGCGGGGGGAGCCCTTCGGCCCCATGCCAGAGCTCCTGGCCCTGGCCGACGAGGTGGTGAAGCTACAGGCTGTGTGTGTGGTTTGCGGGAAACCGGCTACTCGCTCCCAGCGGCTGCTGGGAGGGGAGCCGGCACGGGAAGGCCCCGAGATCATGGTGGGGGGGTTGGAGTCCTACCAAGCCCGGTGTCGGGATTGTTTTGTGCCCCCCAGCGGAGGATTACCGTTCGGAAAGGAGGCGTAAGTGAAGCACTTTGGGTTGGCCGGGTTGTTGATCCTGTCGGTGGTATTGGGCGTGCAGGCGTTACCTCCATTCCCCGCCCCGCAGATCGTGGGCCGGGTCACCACGGTGGTGGACGGGGACACCCTGGACGTGCTCATCACCTCCCTGCCCGAGGAGGCCCCCCAGGGGCTGGCCGAAGGGCAAGTGGTGCGGGTCCGCTACATCGGGGTAGACGCCCCGGAGCTGGCGGACGCCAACGGCCTTGATGCCACCGACCTCAATTACGCCTTGGTAGCCGCCAAGACGGTGTACTTGGAGCTGGACGAGGAGATCTGGGACGCCCACGGCCGGCTTCTGGCTTACGTGTACCTTGATCCGGGTGGGTACCTGATGGTGAACCTGATGCTGGTGGCCACCGAGATCGTGACCGCCAGGTACGACCCGGGTACGTCCCGCTACCAAACGGTGTTCCGCTACTTCGACGCCGTCCCTGCCCCGACCCTTCCTCCGGAGGAGGCTTGTCTCCCCTGGGACCAAGCCCAGGCGCACGTCGGGGAAGTTAGCTGCGTGCGGGGGGAGGTGGCCAGCGTGGGCACCAGCCGGGGTGGGGACGTGTTCATCAACCTGGGGAACCCGTATCCCAACGAAAACCGGTTCACCATCTACATCCCGGCCCGGTGCGTGGGGCGATTCGAGGCCCAATTCGGCCCTCGCTTCTGGCGCCCGCTGGAGGGCAAGATCGTGTCCGCCTTCGGAGAGATCAGCCTCTATCGGGGGATCCCGGAGATAGAGCTCTGCGATCCCAGCCGCCTGGTCATCGAGGAGGAGTGAGGGGGGCTAAGGAAAACCAGGGAGGCCAAGATGGTGGAGATTAGGCTGGCCGATGGAAAGAGCGTCTCCGCCCAGGAGGGGGAGAGCTGGCAGGAGCTCGCCAACCGCCTGGGGGTGCCTGCGGTGGCGGTGTTGGTGGACGGAGAGCTGGTGGACATCCGTAATCCAGTCCGCTCTGGAAAGGATGTCCGGCTCCTCACCTTGGACGACGACCGGGCCACCGAGGCCTTGCGCCACACCGCCGCCCACATCCTGGCCCAAGCCGTGCGCCGGCTTTACCCAGGGGTGAAGCTGGCCATCGGGCCGGCCATCTCCACCGGGTTCTACTACGACTTCGACTTCCCCCAGTCCGTAAGTCGGGAAGATCTCGCCAAGATCGAGGAGGAGATGCGGAAGATCGTGGCTGAGGACTACCCGGTGGAGCGGGTGCTGCTTCCCAGGGCAGAGGCCGAGGAGCTCCTCCGGCAGGAGGGGGAGACCTACAAACTCGAGCTCCTCTCCGAGATCCCGGACCAGGAGATTTCCTTTTACCGGCAGGGGGAGTTCATCGACCTCTGCCGGGGGCCCCACCTCCCCTCCACCGGCCTGGTCAAGCACTTCAAGCTCTTGGACCTGGCTGGGGCTTACTGGCGGGGGGACGCCACCCGGGTCATGCTCACCCGCATCTACGGCACCGCCTTCGCGAGGGCCGAGGCGTTGGAGGAGTTCCTCCGCTGGCGGGAGGAAGCCAAGCGCCGCGACCATCGCCGGCTGGGTCCCCAACTGGACCTGTTCTCCATCGACAACGAGGGCATTGGGGCCGGCTTGGTGCTGTGGCACCCCAAAGGGGCCCGGGTGCGGCACGAGATCGAGCGCTTTTGGAAGGAGAGGCACTTCGCCGCCGGCTACCAGCTCATCTACACCCCCCACCTCGGCCGGGCCAACCTGTGGCAGCGGTCCGGCCACCTGGACTTCTACCGGGAGGGGATGTACTCCCCGATGGACATCGAGGGCCAGGAGTTTTACATAAAACCCATGAACTGCCCCTTCCACATCTCCATCTACAAGACCAAGACCAGATCCTATCGGGATTTGCCTATCCGCTACGCGGAGCTGGGCACCGTGTACCGCTACGAGCGCTCGGGGGTGTTGCACGGCCTGCTGCGGGTGCGGGGGTTCACCCAGGACGACGCGCACATCATCTGCCGGCCGGACCAGGTGGAGGAGGAGATCAGGGGGGTGCTCAAGTTCGCCCTGGAAATGCTGCGCACGTTTGGCTTCACCGAGTTCGCCGCCCACCTGTCCACCCGCCCGGTCAAGTACGTGGGCCAACCGGAGGACTGGGACCGGGCCACCGAAGCCTTGCGCCGGGCCCTGGAAGCAGAGGGACTTCCCTACGACGTCAAGCCGGGGGAGGGGGCGTTCTACGGCCCCAAGATCGACGTGGACATCTCCGACTCCCTCAACCGAGCCTGGCAGCTCACCACCATCCAGTTCGACTTCAACCTGCCGGAGCGGTTCGACATGACCTACGTGGGGCCGGACGGCCAGCCCCACCGCCCCTACATGATCCACCGGGCGCTGCTGGGCTCCCTGGAGCGGTTCTTCGGCATCCTGATCGAGCACTACGGGGGGGCGTTCCCCCCCTGGCTAGCCCCGGTGCAGGCAGTGGTCCTGCCCATCACCGACGCCCAGATCCCCTACGCCCAACAGGTGGCGGAGAAGCTGGAGGAGGCCGGCCTGCGGGTGGAGGCCTGGACCCGGGGCGGGAGGAGCCTGGGGCACCAGATCCGCGAGGCCCAGCTCCAGAAGATCCCCTACATGTTGATCTGTGGGGCCAGGGAGGCCGAGGCCGGCCAGGTGTCTCTCCGGCTCCGCACCGGCCAGGACCTGGGGCCCCAGCCCCTGGAGGAGGCAATCCGGCGCATTCGGGGGGCGGTGGAGTCCCGGCAAACCGAGCTTTAGGAGGCATGCTCCCGGTTGCGGGGGGAGCCCGGGGTGGGGTGGAGGACCTTGTACAGGCGGTGAGCCACCTCTCGCGGCAAGCCCGGCACTGAGAGCAGCTCCTCCAAGGAGGCTTGGCGGAGGCCATCTAGGGAGCCGAAGCGGGTGAGGAGGAGCTCTCGCCTCCGGGGGCCGATCCCGGGGACCGAGTCCAAAAAGCTCTCCAGGGTTCGCCGCCCTCGCAGCCGCCGGTGATAGTCCACCGCAAACCGGTGGGCCTCGTCCCGAATCCGTTGGAGCAGCTTGAGCGCCGCAGAGTCCCGCGGCAGGCGCACCGGGGTGGGCCGGCCGGGCAGGTACACCAGCTCCTCCCGCTTGGCCAGGGCGGCCACCTCGATCCCGGAAAGCCCCTGCTCATCCAGGGCCCTCAGGGCCACCGCAAGCTGCCCCTTGCCTCCGTCCACCAGGATCAAATCCGGGAGCTCCGAGAACTTCCCCCCAGGGAGGGAGGGATCGGAGAGCTCGGCCAGCCCGTGGGCTAGGCGGCGGGTGAGCACCTCGTGCATCATCGCGTAGTCGTCGGGCTTTCCGGCGATGCGGACCCGAAACCGGCGGTAGGCATCCGGCCGGGGCTTCCCTCCAACGAACACCACCATGGAGCCGGTGGCCTCCTTCCCCTTCAGGTTGGAGATGTCGAACGCCTCGATCCGCCAGGGGCGCACCTCCAGGCCCAGGGCCTGGGCCAGTTCCTCCAGGGCCTCCTCCTCGGCGGCCAACTGTTCGGCGGTCGCCCGGCGCAGGGAAAGCCTTGCGTTCCGCTGGGCCAGCTCCACCAGTCGCCGCCGGTCACCCCGCTTGGGCACCTGCACCCCCACCCGGCTTCCCCGCCGGGAGGAGAGGTAAGCGGACAGCCCTTCCGGGTCGGAGATGGGGAGGGGGAGGGCCACCTCGCCGGGAAGGGCTGTGGTGCGGGTGTAATACCGGTCGAGGAACTCTTCCAGCGCCTCCGCCGGGGAGGTCTCCGGGGGGAGCCTGAGTGGGAAGCCCTCCCGGCCCAGCAGCCGGCCTCCCCGCACGATGAGCACGGTGCCGTAGCCCTGCTCCCCCTCCACCGCCACCCCCACCGCGTCCAGGTCCGCCGGCTCGGGGAGGGCGACTGCTTGCCGCTGCCGGATCCGTTCCAAGGCCCTTATCTGGTCGCGCAGCTGGGCCGCGTGCTCGAACCTCTCCTCGGCCGCTGCCCGGGTCATTTCCTCCCGCAGCCGCTCCATCACCTCCCCCACCCGCCCCTGAAAGATCAGGGCGGCCCCTTCAACGTGGCGGGCGTATTCCTCTTGGCTCACCAGCCCGGCGCAGGGGCCGGCGCAGCGCCCCAGCTGGTAGAGGAGGCAGGGCCGGGCCAGCTTTTTCTTGTCCAAGTCAAGGTTGCAGGTGCGGATTGGGAACAGGCGGTGGGCCAGCTTGAGCGCCCGGCGCATGGCCCGGGAGGAAGTGAAGGGGCCGAAGTAGCGGGCCCCGTCCTCTTCTCGCCGCCGCACCACCTGCACCCTCGGGAATCGCTCCTTGGTGAGCTTGAGGTAGGGGTAGCGCTTGTCATCCCGCAGGCGCAGGTTGTACCGGGGCCGGTGCTTTTTGATCAGGGCGTCCTCTAGGATCAGGGCCTCGGCCACGGTGGCAGTTTGGATCACCTCCAGGTCAACTGCCTCCCGCTGCAGGCGACGGGCCTTGTAAGGCAAGTTCCTCGGGGCCTGGAAGTAGCTCCGCACCCGGTCCCGCAGGGAGGAAGCTTTGCCCACATACAGTACCTCCCCACCCGGGCCGCGAAATAGGTACACCCCTGGTGCCCGGGGCAGCTCGGCCACCTTCCGCTTCCACTCCCTTTGGTCCATGCTCGCCACATTATCGCTCCTCCCGGAGGGGGCAGTTAGCCCTGGCCGGGGGAGCGGGGTATGCTTGGGTCATGAAGATTTGGCTGGTGTTGGCGGGGGCAGTGGTGGCGGTGCTGGGGGCGGCGGAGCCCCTGTTCACCCTCACCGACCACACCGCTTGGGTGTTTGCGGTGGCCTTTTCTCCGGATGGGAGCCTGCTCGCCTCTGGGGCGTGGGACAGCACGGTGCGGCTGTGGGACCCGGAGGCAGGGGCCCCCCTGGCGGTGCTGCGGGGCCACGGTGGTTGGGTGCATGCTGTGGCTTTCTCCCCGGATGGGAGCCTGCTCGCCTCCGGGGCCAGGGACAAGAGCGTGCGCCTGTGGTCGGTGGAGTCGCGGGGACAGCTGCGGGTGCTGCGGGCGCACCGGGGGCGGGTCAATGCGCTGGCCTTCTCACCGGATGGGGCGTACCTGGCAAGCGGGGGTGGGGACGGTCAGGTGATCCTGTGGGAGAGTGGGACCTGGCGCGCGGCCGCCACCTGGGAAGCCCACCCGGGCGGGGTCCTGTGCCTGGCCTTCAGCCCGGACGGCCGGTGGCTGGCCACCGGAGGGGAGGACAACCGAATCCGGTTGTGGCAGCTCCCCGGCGGGCGCGAGGTGCGCACCCTGTACGGGCACTGGGGGCCGGTGCGGGCGGTGCAGTTCTCCCCGGATGGGATGTGGTTGGCCTCCTGTAGCTTGGACGGCTCGGTGAGGTTGTGGGACCCCCGCCTGGGGCGGGCAGTGCGCACCTTGAGCCAGGATCAGTTCCGGGTTTATTCGTTGGCCTTCTCCCCGGACGGCCGAGTGCTTGCCTCTGGGAGGCAGGATTATCGGGTCAAGCTGTGGGAAGTGGGGAGCTGGCGGGAGCTGGGGGTGCTGGAGGGGCACCGGGGCGGGGTGCTGGGGCTGGCCTTCCACCCCGAGGGTCGCCTGTTGGCGTCGAGTTCCGCCGACAA
>DFNF01000007.1 GCA_002375935.1 Acetothermia bacterium UBA3574 | reverse complement strand
TACCTGGCAGTGGTGGAGTACGGTTACCGGTTGGCGGAGGTGAGGGAGCACCTGGGCCTGCACTACTCTACGGTAAGCCGGATCGTAGCCCGCTGGATTCAAAAGTAAAGACCTGACCCCCACCAGCTCCGACCATAGATTTGCTTTTTCAGGCGCTCGGATGGCTATAGCTCTGTGGGTTTACGCCTACTGCACCGAGGGACGGGTGCCGGGCCGCACCACCATTTCCCGGTCCGCCAAAGGCTTTGGGGGAAGCTTTCGGAGCTGTGCCCGGGGGCGTTGCGGCTATGTGGGCGGGTGACGTTAGCAGGAGCGGCCAGGAAGTGGAGGGAAAAGCTGGACCTCTTCTCCGGTCCAAAGGGCATGAGGACCGGGGCAGTCACGCTTGCCAAGCCAGGATCTTCCGAAGGCCCGACTCATCATCCTTCCTGCCGAGAAGGTTGTGCCCATAGGCACAAAATGCCTGTAGCATATTCACGTGGGTTCAAACCCGCGCTTTTTTCAAACTTTTTCCAAATGAAAAATCTCGGAGCGTAAAGGTCTTGGCTACCTGATTTTTCGCTGCTGCAGCCCGATTTCAGGGGCCAACATGGCCTGGCTGCTGGTGGGAGAAAAGCCTCCGGTGGACGAACTGGTAATTGGCTGACGGATTTAGATCACAACTCGGGCTCGTGGTTTTGCCCACCAGGCACTGAAGTGCCCTGGTCGGGGGGTGGGAGGTCGTCCAGCACCTCCAACACGTCCAGTTCCACCACCTGGGCCGGAACCCCCAGCAGCCCGGCCAGGCTGGGGTCGGTTCGCCCCTCATCCCCGGAGATGAGCTCCTTCACATACAGGCCACCATCACACAGGATCTCCAATTCGGCCTCAGATGGCGAAAGATACCTGGTTTTGGCCTGGAAAACCCGGCGCTGGCGCACCAGGTCTGCCCGGCGGTGGCTCACCCGGATGGGGGTGCGCTGGGCGATCTCCCCCACCAGTCCCGCAGCTGCCCGGGCAAGTTCCCCTTCCTCCACTTCCTGGGAAAAGCGAACCTTGGCCCGGTATAGCTTTCGTGCCCGCAATGACTTCACCTGCTCCACCAGCTCCGGGGGAGCGGGCCGAAGCTCTCTCACCTCCACCCTCCCCTGGGCGGTGGCGTTTATCCGCCGGGCGATCTCAGCCAGGTCCACGGTTCTCCGGCGGGGGGCCTTTACCTCCAGCACGAACGGGCGGCCTCGGCCCAGCATCCGGGCGTCCACGTCCTCCCGTCCGGCTCCGTGCAGGTGCCCTCCCTCCCCGGCGCAGGCTTCCAGGAACGCCGGCAGGATCAGCTCCTCCACCGAGGTGGGATATTGTTTGCCGGTGAACTGGCAGCGTTCGCATCCCCGGCCCCGGCAGGCCCGGCACGGCCAATGGGTTTGGGGGATCCCCCGCACCAGTTTTCGGTACCGGCCGTAGAAGTAGGCGGAGGCCACCTGGAGCTCGATGCGGCCGGTTTCCAAGTCCAAGGTGAACCTGAGGTGGGGGTGCTGGAAATCCACCGTCACCTGGCGGCCCACCAGGCGCTCGTAATGCCGCCCCAGTTCCCGGTTGAGTTCCCGCCGTACCGGCTCGGCCTGGGGAGCAGGGAAGCGGCGATCCAAGAACTCCTGGGTGGCTTCCAGTCGAGGACTGGGCCGGACCCCGAACAGGAAGGTGCGATGCTCATAGGGAGCCGCCAGCTGGGCGGCCTGAGCTGCCCAGTCCGGTACCCGTTGGAACGCCCCCCCGCACACCCAGCAGGTCTCGCCGGGCCCGGCCCCGGCCCCCACCAGGGCGCGGGCCATTTCCCCCCGCTGGCGGGCGGTGAGTCCGTGCCCCAGTCCGGCCAGCCGGGTGCCCAAGCAATGATCGCAAACCGGGCCAGCCGAGATGAGCTTCCGGATGCAAGTGAGCGGGTCCATAACCGGCATTTTAGGGTGGCGATGCCTGCCCGCAACCGAGGCGCTGATTGTGCCCTTGAGGCCTATAAAAACTTGACATAAATCCCTGCTTGCACTATACTTACAGAAATTCGTCCTTTGAGGAGGTGATGAAGGGGAGCTGAAAACCGGGCAGTTGGCAGTGATCAAGCTCACTGAAGGGGGCGATATGGTGCGAAAATTGGGGCTCTCGCTTGGGTTGCTTGTGCTCCCTTGGGTGGGTTGGGCGCTGAGCATAGGCGGGACTATATCGACTGGCATTCAGCTCCTCCCTACCCAGGGGTTGGATTACGCCACCCTGACCCTGGAGACGGAGCTCGCCGGCTGGACCTTCGGAGGCACGGCCGAGTTCCTGGGAAGCGACGGTTGGGTGTGGCAGGAGTTCACTACCCAAGGCAGCTTGGGATTCGCGGACGTCGGTTGGACCCTGCTGTTTGGTCCCCAGGGACCGGCCTTCCTCTACGCCCTGGGGGAGTTTTCCCTGGAGTTTGAGGGGATTGGGATCACCGTCTATTCCGCCTACGTGGGGCCGAACGTGCCCGGGTACTTCTTCTCCGGTGGCCCCTCAGGGGGACTGGTGATCGTGGCCGAGAGCGAGCTCGATGGGATTTCTTTCTCCTCTGAGACCGGGTTTGGGGCCCGACTGTCCCCGTTCACCATCACCTACACTGGGGTGGGGACCTACACCAAGACCTACCAGGTGGACCCCTTCCCCGGAGGGTTGCGGTTCACCTATCAGAAGTTCTCCCTGACTGGGATCCCCTTCTGCTGCGGCATCAGCTACGACGCCTCCCTGACCTTCACCAAGGAAGCGGGGTTTGAGGAGCTTGAGATCGCTGTGCGGGACGTGTTCCCCATCTGCTGTGGTATCACCTTTGACCTCGGGGTCACCTACTCCACAGAGGGGAAGACCATCTGGGCGGCTCCCAATTGGCCGGACGTGGGGGAGGCGTGCTTCGAGCTCTACGTGGACCTGGAGTCAACCGGCGGGTCGGGCGTGGACCTGCTGCTGGATGCGATCCGGGTGGATGGCTGGCGCATCTACTGTGAGCTGGGCGAGTGCAACTGGGTGGAGTTCGTCTCCTTCCTGTCCCCCCAACACGCCCACCTCTACGGCTACGCCGGGGTGTTCCAAGGCGACGAGTTCGAGTATTTCAAGCTGGGATTGTGTGGGCCGGGCTGCTGCGGGGGGGAGTACCAGGCTGAGTTCGCCTTCTACTTCCAGCCCTCTGGGGTTTTGTTCGGCCTCAGCCGGTTCAGTGCTTGGCTCTCCATCCCGGTGATGAGCGGGTTCACCTCCGAGGTGACCCTGGAAGCCGGTCCCAGTGTGGTCACCAGCCTGACCGTGGGCTGGACCTTCTCCTTCTAAGGAGGGCGGCATGAAAAACCTCAGATGGACGCTCTTCGCCGCGGTGGGGATGGCCGCCTTGGCCTTGACCGGGTGCCTGTTCGTGCCGGCTGCCCCCACCGGGGTCATCGAGGGATTTGTGGTGGACCACGGGGCCGGGGAACCAGTGCAGGGAGCGGTGGTGATGGCCTATCCGGAGGGAGGGGACATCCCCCTCTACACTGTGGGCTCGGCCTACTACGGCCCAGTGGCCACCACCGATGCAGACGGCTACTACCGACTCATCGTGCCCGAGGGGGTCTACACCGTGCGGGCGGAGAAGGACGGCCACGCCGTGTCGGTGGCCCACGGGATCGTAGTCGGCAGCACCGCCAAGCTGGACATCATCCTGAAGCCGGTGTTCAACCCCGACTGGCCCCTGGAGCCTCCCGAGGTCACCGTGACCATCGAGGGCCAGCTCGTCACCCCGGGCGACGAGATCGTGCTCACGGCGGATCAGCTGGCTGACGGCCTCGACTACCGGGTGGACGCCCAGGGTCCAAATGACATCGACATCATCTATGCGGCGCTAGGGAAGACCCCGGGCGCGGGTTGGCTCACCGGGACGCGGGAATATTTCTCCTCCACTTACACCACCGGGGATGCGGCCCTGGATCCGGCCCTCTACGGGGTCGAGGAGTGGACCACGTTTGAAGTGGTCGTCTACGACGTGAACTCCAACCGAACGCACCTCCTCTTCCCGGTGTATCTCGAGCCGCACGCTCCCCCGGCCACCCTGGATCCTCCCACGGAGCTTTACCGGATCCTGGCGGTTACCCTGGGCAAGAAAATGGAGTTCTACGGGGAGACCATGGCCGTTCCCTCCGGCGCCGGGGAACTAGAGATCAGCGCGGCCCCGGAGGGAGGGAACCTCTACGTGGAGCTCATCTGGAAGCCGTCCCCGGACGATACCGTGTCCGGCGGGGCCGGGATCACCGGCTACCGGATCTACCGGAAGCTGGCGGGGGAGGACGACTACCGGTTGATCGGCACCGTGGCCCAGGGTGACCTCGGTTACGACACCGATGGAGACGATGTGGACGATGCTTATCTCTTCCGCGATAGCTCCCCGGAGCTTTCTCCTGGCCTCGAGGTGAGCTATCAGATCCGGGCATATATGGGCAACACCGAATCTGCCCCGGTGGAGGGGACCACTACCCCTCTTGATATCTGGGACGTGCGGCTCCTAGAGCCGGCAGACGGGGCCACCGACGTCTCCCTCACCCCCACCTTCCGCTGGCAGCCCACCAAAATCTTGGGCAACGACCAGTACTACCTGTGGGTACTGTGGGACCTGGCCCTGGGGGCCGGCTACTATCTCACAGTTGATATGCTGAACCAGACTGAGTATGACTTCGCCGGCATCCCTGGGAGCTCTTTCGAGCGGCTCCAGCCCCACCGGGTGTACCAGTGGTACATTGGAGTAGCAGTAGCTTACGATGACTTCCACAACCCCACGGCTATGTCTGTGGCTATCCAGGATGGATGGAGCGGTGGTTCCATCCCTGTAGTTCCCACACTGCCGGCCACAGACTTCTTTACCTTCACCACCGGGGACTGGTGAGGAGGTGAGCTATGAAGAGAAAACACCTGTTGATCGCGGTTAGTGGGCTGGGCTTGGCCCTGCTCCTCACCGGCTGCGGGGGGCTGCTTTCCCAGGACGGGGGATGCCCGGCCTGCGGCCCGGCCATCCCCGCCGTCCCCGGTGACCCGAGCGCCCGGCCGGCCCTCGACCCCGAGGCCATCGGACAGCCGCTGGTGCGGGGGGAACACATCCCCGGCGAAATCGTGGTGGGCTATACCGATGAGGCCGCGTTCGCCGCCGTCCTCTCCCTGGTCGGTGGGACGGTGCGGGACCGGTTCACCATGGGGGAGCTCACCGCGGCCTTGGTGGCCCTGCCCCCGGACGTGTCAGTGGCCAGGGCCATGGGCACGGTGCTCCTCCAGCTGCGGCGGGAACGCATCCCGGGGCTGGCGTTCGTGGAGCCCAACTACCTTTACGAGCTCATCGACCCCGCGCCTACGGAGCAGGACGCCTATCTCAAGTCGGTGGAACCTGCGGTCTACGATCCTGATGCGGACCTGCGGCCCTACCAGTGGGGGCTGGACGTGATCGGGGCCGAGGCCGCCTGGGCCCACGCCACCGGTGCGGGGATCATCGTGGCCGTGGTGGACACCGGGGTGGATGGCACCCACCCTGACCTCCAAGGCAAGGTGGTCGAGGGGTATGACCCGGCCGCTGACGCCGTAATCCCGGCGGGCAGCGACTCGGACTTCGACGGGCACGGTACCCACGTGGCCGGGATCATCGCCGCCAACGACGATGGAAAGGGGATCGTGGGGCTGGCACCCGATGTGCTGATTATGCCTATTCCCATATTCCAACCGGGCTATGTGGGGGCGTTTGACGCCGCCGAGGGGACCATCTGGGCGGTGGACCACGGCGCCCAGGTGCTCAACCACTCCTGGGGCGGGCCGGTCTACTCTCAGCTCATCAAGGCGGCCATGGACTACACATTGGCAAATGGGGCGATCCCGGTGTGCGCCGCGGGGAACGACGGCGAGGCCTGGATCCACTTCCCCTCTGCCTATCCCGGCACCATCGCCGTGGGCGCCACCACCCCCCAGGACACGGTGACCGACTTTTCCACCCTGGGCGGGTGGCTGTCGGTGGCCGCTCCCGGGGAGAGGATCCTCTCCTGTGTGCCCACCTGGTACGTGCAGGATGGCACCGGCGACCCGCTCCTCTACGCCTACTGGGGCGGGACCTCCATGGCCACCCCGTTCGTCACGGCCTTGGCCGCGATGCTGCGGGAGCTCCACCCCGGGGCCACCCCCTACCAGATACAGAAGCTGATCGAGGACACCGCCACCGACATCGAGGGACCCGGCTTCGACATCTACTCCGGCCACGGCCGGATCGACGCGGCCGCGGCGGTGGCCGCCCCCTTGCCCGCCGACGGCGCCATCGCCTACATCTACACCCCCACCGCGAGCTCGATGGACACCCGCGGCTTTTGGCTCCCTATCCCCTACGTGGACGTGGTGCTCCTCCAAGGCGGGGAGGTCCGCTACTGGGCCCAGACCGACATCTCGGGTGCGGCGAATTTCGGTTTCCCGATCGGCTCCTTAGGGGCGGGAGTGGCGGCCTTCTTCGGCATCGAGCCCGGCACTTACGAGGTGCTCGTGGGTGGGGACGACCAGGTGATGTGGTGGGCCCGCACCGCCAACCGGGTCACCGCCAGCGACACCCTCACCGTAGGGGCGGGCGACTTCGTGGAGCAGGTCATCCCTATCAACACGGAGCTCCAGGTTCAGATCGACTGGACCGGGGCCGGGGACGTGGACCTGGCCATCTGGGAAGGCTATTATTTTGGGGCTATTTCTTGGTCCACCCCCAAGACCGGAGCTACTTGGGGCACGTTCTCCGGGGACGACGATGGCGCCGACGGGGACGGAAGCGAGACCTATACCCTGAACTTTCTCCACTGGGACAATGACCTATACCGGATCGCCATCGATGCCACCAACTCCACCGTGGACACCCAGGTGACGGTCACCATCATCCAGAACGGGGTCACCGAGACTTACGGTCCCTATCTCGTTCCAGCCGGGTCGTTCGGGGACTTGGGCGTCCAGGTCGACTGGTGGGACTTGTTGGGCGGGCCCTGGGTCTTTTGATTGCTACATAGCAAGAGGGGGCCGGGGGAGCCCGGTCCCCTCTTCTTTTTGCTAGATCCTTTGGGCTTGCGGGCCCGCCTCACAGGCGGAAGATGGCCTTGGCCCGCTCCAGGTCGTCCACCGTGAACACGAGCTGGTTTTTGTCCACCGAGAAGTAGCAGGACCGCACGTTGATCCCGTCCCGGGCCAGCCGGTCCAGCACCGTGGCCAGTTGTCCCGGCTGATGGGGGAGGCTCATGGAAAGGGCCTCCCGCTCCTCGTAGTCCACCCCCAGCTCCCGGAGCACCTTGCGGGTCTTGCCGGGGTTGTCGGTGACCAGGGACACCACCGCCTCCCCGAGGATGGTGAGGGCGGCGATGGCCTCCAGGTTGATCTTCTGGTCGGCCAGGGCGGCCGCCACCTCCAGCAGGGCCCCGGGCCGATCCCCCAGGATGAAGTTGAACTCCTGCATCCCCATCACCTCCGCGCCCCATCCTACCACCCCCTCCCGCCCCTTGCCCAGCTTGAGGGCTTGCCTTCCGGGCCCGGCC
>DFNF01000074.1:21893-22249 GCA_002375935.1 Acetothermia bacterium UBA3574 | reverse complement strand
CGGCCAGGGGGCGGAGGGAGATAGGGGTGGGCCGGGTGGCGAGCTGGGTGAGGGCGGCCAGGGCGTACTTTGTGGCTTGGCTGAACATGTGTCCCCCTGATAGTGATATTAAGATCCTTTTGTCATTTTAACCCGCCACCCCCACTTTGCAACCCCTTGCCCTGCGGCTGATCCCACCGGGAAAGACCTCAGCCCACCACGAACCCCTCGCCCTCCACTTCCCCCTCGAACCGGCTCAAGGACAGGCGCTCCAAATCCTCCGACATCTCTCCCCGCTCGATCCAGTCCGCCAAGATCTCCGCCACCTGGGGGGCGATCATGAACCCGTGCCCGGAGTAGCCGTTGGCCTGGATGAA
>DFNF01000074.1:0-21576 GCA_002375935.1 Acetothermia bacterium UBA3574 | reverse complement strand
GAGTAGCCGTTGGCCTGGATGAAGTTCTCCAGCCCCGGGGTAGGCCCCAGGATGGGTTGGGCGTCCGGGGTCACGTCATAGAGCCCCGCCCACTGCCGCAGCACCGCCAGCTGGCCCAGGGCCGGCACGTGTCGCACGAGTTCCCGCAAGAACCTGCCCAAGAACTTGAAACTGGAGCCCAGGTTGTAGCCCGGACGTTCGCTGGGGTCCCCGATTCCCCCCACGATCTGGCCGTGCTGGGTTTGGGAGAAGTAGAGCCCGCTGTGGAGAGAAATCACCATCACCTGGGTGATGGGCTTCACCGGCTCGGTGACCAGGATCTCATGGCGCACCGGCTGGTTGGGGAGCTCCACCCCCGCCAGGGCAGCCACCCGCTTGGACCAAGCACCGGCGGCGTTGACCACCACTCCGGCCCCCACCCGGCCGCGGGGGGTGACCACCTCCACCACCTTCCCCTTCCGCACCACCAGTTCGGTGACCGGGGTGAATTTCTCCAGCCGCACCCCCAAGCGCCGGGCGGCCCGCAGATAGCCCTCCACCACCCGGAACGGGTTGGCGTGGCCATCCGTGGGGCAGAAGGTTGCCCCGGCGATGGTCGAGGGGTCGAACAGGGGGAAGATTTCCGGCACCTCCTCCGGGGCGAGCCTGCGGGAGGGGAGGCCAAGGTTGTTCTGCAGGGCCACTGCCCGCCGCTGCAGCTCCAGCTCCTCCTCCGTCTCCGCCAGGATCAGGTACCCCCCCTGCACGTACTCGATGTCGCAGTCCAGTTCCTCTGTCAACCGGCTGAAGATGCGCACCGAGCCCATGGCCAGACGGATGTTTGGGGCGGTGGTGAACTGCTGGCGGATGCCGCCTCCACAGCGGCCGGTGGCCCCGGCACAGGGGAATTCTCGCTCCAGGATCAACACATCGCGGACCCCCCGCTTGGCCAGGTTGTAGGCCAACGCAGCGCCGGTGACCCCGGCGCCGATGATGACCACCTCAGCCTTGGTCCACACCCTCTCCCTCCAAGAACAACCCCACCGGGGCGGGGGCGAGGGGGGGGCGCACCGTGGTCTGGCCGAGGATTTCCTCCAGGCGGCGTCCGGTCTTCCTCGCCAGCACCGCCGCCAGCAGCGGCAGACAGGTCCTCCCCTGGCAGGGCCCCATCCCCACCCGGAGGTGACGCCTCAACTCCCCCAAGGTGTCGTACCCTTGGTCGATGGCCTCCTCCACCTCGGCCAGGGTCACCCCCTCACAGCGGCACAGGATGGTGGGATTGCGGGTCATTTGCCCCTCCGCACCCCGCGGGCCTCCCACAGGAGGCCCTCTGAGGGGAGCTCCAGGGTGAGGAGCCAGGTGGTTCCGGCCCGGCGGGCCCGAACCACTTTCCCCCGGCCCACTGCCTCCCCGGCCCGGGAGAGAAGCTCCACTTCCTCCCCCGGCTGGGGCACCGGCAAAAGCTCGTAGGGCACGGTGAGGCGAGGTCGGTCCCCCGACAGGTCCAGGAGGAAGATGGCCAGCCCAGGGCAGACAGCCAGGCAGGCCCCACATCCAGTGCAGCGCTGGAAGTCGAGCCGAGGCACCGAGGTGATCTCCTCCCCCACCGAGATCGCCCCTGCTGGACAGGCCTCCTCACAGGGGTTGCAGGGGATCTCCTCCACGCACTCGATGGCAGCACAGGGGCCCTTTCTCAACCTCTCTAGCGGGGGGAGCTGACCCGCAAGCTCGGCCAGGGAAAGCACCCCGGTCCTGCGGAAGCTAGCCATAGGCCATCTCCTTCATCAACGATAAAAGCTTCTCCTTCCCGAGGCGGGGCCGCCGGCCGAACGGGCCAGCTCGGAGCCGGGCCAGGGCCTGCCAAACTCCGCGGCGTTCCCCTTCCACTCGCTGCCCCAGCCCCTCCAGAGCAGAAAGGGCGGCCAGCTTCCCCTCCAGCATGGCCGTGGACGCCTCACCGATCCCGGCGCAATCCCCGGCCACGTATACCCCCGGCACCGTGGTCTCCATCCGCTCGTCGTGGACCGGCACCCATCCCCCCAGCTCCCCCACCCAGGCCATGCGGGCCCCCAGTTGCTCCACCAGTCGGGTGGAAGGGGAGAGCCCCACAGCCAAGCAAATCAGGTCCAATTCAAGTTCCCGTTCGGTGCCTGGGATGGGGCGCAGTTCCTCGTCCACCTCGGCGATCACCGCTGCCTCCACTGCTCTCTCCCCCAGGGCGGCGATCAGGGTATGACGGGTGTGAATCGGCACCCCCAGGCGCCTGAGCTTGGCGGCGTGGACGTGATAGCCCCCGATCTCGGGGAGCACCTCCACCACCCCCAGCACCTCCACCCCGGCCTGGAGGAGTTGATAGGCCACAATCAACCCCACGTTGCCTGCCCCCACCATCAACGCCCTCCTCCCAGGCTTTATCCCGTAAACGTTCATCAACGTCTGCACCGCCCCCGCCCCGTACACCCCGGGGAGGTCGTTGCCGGGGAACAGCAAAAACCGCTCCTGAGCCCCGGTGGCCACGATGAGCTGCCGGGCTTGGATCAGGTGGAGCCTGCCGGCCCGGGAGGCCACCAGCAGCCGGCCTTCCTCCTCATAGGCCCCCAACACCTGGGCCCCGGCGAGCAGTTCCACCTCTGAGGCCACTTGGGCCAGCAACTCCTGGGCGATGCGGTGCCCCCTGGTGCCCGCCTTCTCCGCCCGGGAGCCGAAGAACTTGTGGGTCTGTTTCACCAATTGCCCGCCGGGATGGGGGTTCTCATCCAAACACAGGGGCTTCACCCCGTGGGAGAGGAGGGTTTGGGCGGCGGCCAGCCCGGCCGGTCCCCCGCCCACGATGGCCACTTCCGCCCGCTGGTGTACCGGAGCCAAACCCCGAGGTCGAAAACTAGGATCTATTCGGCCCGGTCCTCGCTGGCTCTCCACCCGCATCCCGGCCCGCACCGGGGTCACGCACCCCTTCACATTGGGCACCCCGTCCACAGTTACCAGACAGGAAGAGCACTTGCCGATGGCACAGAACAGCCCCCGGGGGCGCCCGGCCTCTGTGTGCGTGAGGATGCGGATCCCCGCGGCGTGCAGGGCAGCCGCAATGGTCTCCCCCTCATAAGCGGTGATGGGCCGACCGTCGAAGAAGAAGGTAAGCTTCCTCCCGCGGGGGAACTCCAGGATGGGGTGGTGGGAGAGCCGCTGGCCATTGTCTCTTGAACGGTTCGGCATCTGCCTGCTATCTTAACCGGGAGGAGAACGGCCCTTCAAGTCAAGGAGGCAGGATGCGGGTTACGGGCTACAGGTTCGGCCGGATCGAGGTAGAAGGGAAGGAGTGGACGGAAGATGTGATGGTGTTGCCCAGTGGGGCTTACCCTTGGCAGCGCCGGGAGGGACACAGGGTGCACCCGGAGGACCTCGAGTCCGCCCTGGCCCAGTCCCCCGAGGTGATCATCGTCGGCACCGGCTTCAGCGGGATGCTGCGGGTGACCCCCGAGGCGGAGCAGGCAGCGCGGGAAAAAGGGGTGGAGCTGCTCCCCCTGAAGACGGCGGAGGCGGTGGAGGCCTTCGGGGAGCTCTCACACACCAAGCGGGTGTGTGCCCTGTTCCACCTCACCTGCTAGGGGAGTCCGCCATCGATGGCCACCTCTAGCCGGTAGCGGGCTCCCCCCGCGGGCTGGGTACACCTTACCCGGAGCTGCCACGCTCCTCGCTGGGTGGCTCGGTATTCCAGGCCCAGCCGTGAGCTGGGCTCCATGACCACCCGGGGCCTCCCACTGGGGTCGTAAAGGGCGAGCCCACATTCCCCGTGCAGGCTCACCAAGCTCACCCGGAGTACCTGGCCAGGCAGCAGGTTCACCCTCAGCCAATCCTCCCGGTCAGGGTAATGTCCGGGGACCACCGCCCCCACTTCCCCGAGATAGACCCCAGGTGAAAGGTAAATGCGCTGCCGGGTGCCGATCGTCTCGGGAAGCCATCTCGCCTGGGGCGGCGATTGGACGACTCCTCCTCCCTGCCCCGAGACCGAAGTGGTGCCCCCCCCTCCCTCCGCAATTGCCAGCACGGCGGAGGTGCGCGAAACCGACACTGCCAGCCCCCCGAGCTGAGGAATGAGGAGCAGGGACAGGCGTGAACCCAGGCGAAGTTCTCGGCGGAAAAACCATACTCGCGCCCGATAGAGGACCGCGCTTCCGGAACGCTGCCAGGGTAAAAGGGACACATACAGGCTACGCCAATAGTCCAGAGAGGGAGTGGAAACCCTGAGGCACACCGGCAGTTCCTGCGGAGTGGGATCACGGAGCCAAACCATGATGTCCAGGCTCAGCTGGTGGCCGGTGGGGGGCACCCGCTGGAATTCCCAGCGCGCCCAACCGCCGGTGTCCACCCACAGGTGTTCGCCGGCCGGCCGGCCTTCCCCCCAAAAGGCGTCTGGGAACACGAGTTCTCCCCAAGTTGGTACCGCAGTCGCAGCTAGCATCGTCAGCAAAAAAGCCACCCGCACGATACCCTCCTTACTTCTTAGCGTTCCGCACTCAAACCCTCCAAGTTAGGTTGAACCCTCCACAGCTCCTGCATTCCCCACCTCCGGCGAGCTCACTGGGATAGCACATAGCAGCCCCGAAACACGTAACCCTGGGCGGCCCCCAGGGTCCGCAGGCGGGCGATCTCCCCCTCCAGCTGCCGCCGCCGGTGGGGGATTTGAAACAGCTCCCACAGCGTCTTCGCCACCCCCAAGGTGGCCACCACGCAGGACAGGGTCCCCCTCTTGAGGGCCCCACACCGGTCCTCAAGATAGCGGGCCAGGGCATAGCCCACCCAGGTCAGTCCCAGGTGGATCCCGGCTGTGCGCCAGGGGTTCAATTCAGCCAGCTGATGACAGGCGGTGAACAGGGCGTTGTTCCACCCCACCTCTGCTGGGGCAGGCCCGCTCATGGGGGCGCGCAGGGAAAACTCCACCCGGAGGACTTGCTCCCAAGGGATGAACTGGTTCCCTTGCCCAGGGAGAGAGAGCACCAATCCCTCGTCCCCCAGGTAGACGACCTCGCCGGTCAACGATTGCCCTGGGCGCAGGAAAACCGTGTCCGCTGCCCCCACCACGCTGGCCGTCAGTGCCAGCACCGCAAGTAGCCACCCTTTTCTGGGCATCGGTTTCACCCTCTTCTTGTTCCGGGAACAGCTTGCCGGGAAAGTGATAACCGGCCCACCCCCCGTGGGCGGGGAAAGCCGGAGCTAAAGGAAGGTGGGGGAAGGCAAGCGCGCTGGCCCGGGGGGGCAACTGTCCGGAGGAATGGGGACAGGCGTCCTGGGTTCAGGCCAGGGCGAAGGCCAAGCCGCCGAGGGCCACGCAGTAGATGGCGAAGGCCCCCAAGCGGCCCCGGGCCACCACCCGGAGCAAGACGTGGATCGCCAAAAGACCGCTGGCAAAGGCAAAGAGGCCAGCCACCCCCAGCCCGGGGGCACTGGCCTCCCCGGGCGGGGCCTGGGCCAGGGCCACTGCTCCGGCCCCGGCGATCAGCGGCAGGGAGAGGAGGAAGGAAAACTGGGCCGCTTCCCGGGGAGAAAGCCCGGACAAGATGCCAACGGAGATGGTGAGCCCGGAGCGCGACGCTCCCGGGAAGAGGGAGACCACTTGGGACAACCCCACCGCCAGGGCGTGACGGAGGCTGGGGGCCTGGGGCGCCCCTCGCTGGAGCCGGCTCAGGCTCAAGACCCCGGCGGTCAAGAGGAACATGGCCCCGGTGAGGGAAAGGGAGGAGAAGGCCCACTCTAGCTGGGCTTTCAGCAGCCACCCGGCTCCCCCGGCCGGCAGGGCCGCCACCACCAATAACCCCAGGTAGTGGCGCTCAGCCCGGCCCCGAAGCACACCGGCCACCAACCGCCACAGCTCACCCCGGAAGTAAATCACCACCGCCGCCATGGTGGCCAGGTGCACCACCCCCTCCAGGGCCAGGCCAGGGGGGTCTACCCCCAACAGGTGCTGGGCCAACAGCAGATGGCCGGAGCTACTGATCGGCAGGAACTCTGTGAGGCCTTGCACCAACCCCAAGAGCGCGTACCGGTACACGGCCCTCCTTTCCCGGGAGGAAGAAGCCGATCTCCAGGGCGCCGGCAGCACAGGCCCCCACGCACTCCCCACACTTGATGCAGTCGGTGTTGTTGATCTGGCGGTGGGGCTTGAGGCCCATGGGACAGGCGCGGGCGCACACCCCGCAGCCGGCGCACTTCCCGGCCTTTAGCCTGAGGCCGAACAGGCTGAGGCGGTTGAACAGCGAGAAGAGGGCCCCCATGGGACACAGGTAGCGGCACCAGAAGCGAGAGACGAGCACCATCCCCACCAGCACCGCCCCCAAGGTGCCCATGTGGACCAAAAACGGGGTGTTGAGCTTGGCCACCCCCAGGCCGAAGTAGGGGAGCGATGCCTCCAACCCCCCTGCGGGACAGAGTTTGCAGAACATGGTGTCGGCAAAGCGCCAGGCAGCCACCACCGTCCCCAGGAGCACCATGAACTTGAGGGGCGAGAGGGCGTTGAAGAACCGGGCTTTGCGGAAGGAGAGCAGGTCGTTCAGGGTGCCGAAGGGACAGAACCAACCGCAGAACCCCCGCCCCAACACCAAGCCATAGGCAGCCACCGCCCCGAACAGATACAGGGGCACGGTGCCATTGATAATGAGGTTCTGCAGGAGCCCAATGGGACACACGGTCACGGCCAAGGGGCAAGCGTAGCAGTGAAGCCCGGGGAAGATGAGGTGGGTCATGCCGATGCCGGTGAAGCCAAACAGGCCCAACAGCAGCCCCAATCCCTGGCTCCCCCGCCGCAGCCGCCGCAGTTTCCCGGCGGTCACCCTAGTCCCCCAAAATGAGGTCCAACAGCCGAGCTTCTAAGTCCTCCACCCCGAAGACGGTCCGCCCGCTGGGGGGGTGGAAGATGGCCGGCACCACCAGCCGTCCCCCCCGGTACACCCCGTGTCGGCGGGCGAGCTCCAGCTCCTCCTCGGCGTTGACCTCCTGAAACCGAATCAGGGGGTTGGCGCGGGAGAACTCCACCAGCATGGCCTTGGCGTAAGGACAGGCATGGCACCAGGGGGTGGAGAAGATGATCAGCTCCACCGGCTGGGAGAGCCCGGCCAGGGCGGCCTGGGTGGCAGGGGAGATGTGGGGCTGGTCATGGCGGGCCTCCTCGATCCCCACGCAGGAGGTGCACAGGACGGCCCCGATGAGCTGGGCTTGGCGGGCCTGGCCCAGGTAGACCCCGCTCGCCAGGGAGAGGAGTGCCACCGCCAACAGCACCAGGCTCAGGGCGGAGGCCCCCCGTCCCCAGGCCAGCCAGGCCAGGGCCAAACCTGCCCCCAGCAAGACCAGCAGCCACCACGGATTCCAGGGCGTGGCCACCTCGGCCGGTGCTTCCCCCACCGCCAGCACCAGGGGGTACTCCTCAGTGAACTTGAAGCAAGACTCCCCGATGCAGTAGTGGTAAGAGAGCATCAATTTCGCCTCGTATTCCGCCGGGGAGAGGTCCGGGGCCGCAGCGAGCGTCAAGGTCAAGCTTCGGGAAGAAAATCCCGGCAACTCTTCCAGCTCCAGCGAAGACGCGGTCACCCCAGGCGGTAGGTCAACCAGCTGGAGGCTGACCTCCTCGGCCAAGTGCTGGGAGGTGTTTTCCAGGGTGACGGTCACTTCGCTCTCCTCCCCCGGAAGGAGCCCTATCCGGGCCGGGGGGCTGAGTTCGAGGATGGGTTCGGCTGGAGGGACCAGCTCCGGGAGCTCCAGCTCCACCTCTTCCGGCTCCTCCGGAGGGGGTGCGGGGGCCTCGGCCAACAGCTCCGCCACCAGCCGGTCCAACTCCTCATCCCCGGGGTCCAGGGCCCGGATGTTCCCCTCCCGGTCCAACAGGAACAAAGCGGGGATGGCATACACCCGGTATAGATCAGCTATCTCGGCCTCAACCCCCCCGCCGTCGAAGGCCTGGGGCCAGGGGATCTGGTGTTCCTCCAAGGTGCGGCGCAGGTCCTCTTCCCACACGTCCAGGCTGATGCCGATGATCTCAAAGCCCTGGTCGTGATAGCGACGGTAGAGTTCCAAGACCGAGGGCAGCTTTTCCATGCAGGGGTTGCACCAGCTGGCCCAGAAATCGAGCAGCACCACCTGTCCGCGGAAGTCGGCCAACGATAGCTCCTCCCCGGTGGTGAACTCCCGGAAGGAGAAGTTGGGGGCGGGGTGGCCGGGGATGAGGGGGAGCTTGGGCGGCACGTACTCGGTTTCCTCTACCGTGACCGAACTCCCGTCCGGGGCCACCTGGGTGACCCGGAAGCTGCGGTCGCCGATGGTGAACGTTTCCTCCCTGGAGAACCGCTCGTGTCCCCCCTCGCCACCGTACAGGCCCCCATCGTCGAGGAAAGTGTCCACCACGAAGAAGTCGTCCTCGGTGCCGAAGGTGCCGTCTATATCCGCGTCCACCAGCACGAAGGTCCGCCGACCGGCCGGGCTGGGGAACTCCCCCTTCCGGGGGGCGCCCCCCAGCAGGAACACGTACCCCCGCCCCTCCGGCCACAAGAACCGCAGCCGGTAAGGGTAAGGCTCCCCTCCGGCGGGTTCCGTGGTCAACTCCGCCTGCCACAGGTAAAAGCCCTCCCCCCGCCCCCCGGAGACCAGCTCCTCGGTGACCAGGGTGCGATCCCGATCTTGATCCACAAACAGCCCCGCGCTGGTGGAGCTGATCCCCAGCATCAGCAGGTAGCGGGCTCGCCCCAGGGCCAATTCCCCCCACAGGTAGGTGGAAAACTCTGGGCCTTGGTAATCCGCGCTGAGGGGCTTGATGGGGTGGAGGCGGAACGGCCGGGACACCCGGCTCCAGTCCCCCACCTCCTCCGGCTCCACGGGAGACAGAGAGAACTCCTGTGCCCCGGCCACCACGGCCAGCGCGCCCAGGACTAACACCACCGCAATTCTCATACCCATCGAGATCCTTTCTCCCGCCACCGCCGAACCGCCCAATCAGTTGGTTTCCGAACTCCGGCACAGGGCAGCTGCCCGACGCAATCTGCTCACCGCCTGCTCCTGCCCCACCAGGGAGATGACGTCGAACAGCCCCGGCGACACGGTGCGGCCGGTGATGGCCACCCGGATGGGCTGGGCCACCGCCTTCAAGGGGAGGTTCAACTCAGCCAGGCCCCCCCGCACCGCCTGCTCCACTTCCTCCGGGGAGAACCCGGAACACGCCGACAGGGAAGCGGCGATCTTCTCCAGTGGTTCGGCCAGTTCCGGCTTCAGGTATCGCCGGGCCTCCTCCGGCCAAGGTAGCTCTCGGGGAAACAGGAACCTGGCCGCTTGGGCCATGGAGACCAAAGTCTTGTTGCGCTCCCTAAGTAGCTCCGCTGCCCGCAGGAGCCTTCCCTCCCCCAACTGCCCCACCTCCTCAGGGGTGGCGATCCCCTCTTGGACGATGTAGTCTGCAAGCAACCGCGCCAGCCGGGGGAGGTCCGCCCGCTTGAGCCACTCGTGGTTGATCCACAGGAGCTTCTGCTCGTCGAACACCGCCGCGGACTTCCCCACCCCCGAGAGGTCGAACAGCTCCACCAGCTCTTCCCGGGAGAAGATCTCCTGGTCCCCATGAGACCAACCCAGGCGGGCGAAGAAGTTCACCAGCGCCTCGGGGAGGAACCCCCGCCGGCGGTACTCCAACACCGACACCGCCCCGTGCCGTTTGGACAGCTTGGTCTTGTCCGGCCCTAGGATCATGGGGAGGTGTGCGAACTTGGGCGGCTCCCGCCCCAGGGCCCGGTAGATCAGGATCTGCTTGGGGGTGTTGTTCAGGTGGTCGTCCCCCCGGATGACGTGGGTCATCCCCATGTCTGAGTCGTCCACCACGCAGGCGAAGTTGTAGGTGGGGGTGCCATCGGAGCGCAGGATCACCAAGTCCTTCAGTTCGGAGTTCTTGAATTCGACCCGCCCCAGGAGCAGGTCCTCCACCACCGTGACCCCGGTCCTGGGGATCCGGAACCACACCGCCCCCTCGTGTTCGTAGGCGGCCCCTTTCCGCAGCAGTTCCTCGGCCGCCCGCCGGTGGACGTCGAACCGATCCGTCTGTCGATACAGCTCGTCCCAGTCCAGGCCCAACCAGCGCATGGACTCCAGGATCTGCTCGATGGCCTCATCGGTGGAGCGGCTGCGGTCGGTGTCCTCGATCCTGAGGATGAACTTCCCCCCGTGGTGGCGGGCGTAAAGCCAATTGAACAGGGCAGTGCGGGCGCCACCCACGTGCAGGTACCCGGTGGGACTGGGAGCGAATCTCACCCTCACCTGGCTCATGGCCGGCCATTGTAACGGGGGTCACCTTCCCCCCCCAAGGGCCTTTGTCCGCGGCCATTGCCCCTTCCTCCCCAGGTTGGCCGATGCGGGACCAGGGCGTAGGCTTTAGTCCACCAAACTTCACGCGAGGTGAGAGGATGAAGAGGGACTTGGTGTCGCTTGCGGAGTGGAGCCGGGAAGAGGTGTGGGAAGTGTTGGAGCTGGCGGCCCATCTGAAACGGGAAAGCCGGGCCGGGGTAGATCAGCGGCACATCCTGGCGGGAAAGACCCTGGCCATGGTGTTCCAAAAGCCCTCCCTCAGGACCAGGGTGTCGTTTGAAACCGGGATGACCCAGCTGGGGGGACACGCCATCTACCTGGGGCCGGAGGACATCAAGCTGGGCAAGCGGGAGACCACCGAGGACATCGCCATCGTCCTTTCCCGCTACGTAGACGGGATCATGGCCCGGGTGTTTGCCCATGAGATCGTGGAGGAGCTGGCCCGTTACGCGGCCGTGCCGGTGATCAACGGCCTCTCAGACCTCCTCCACCCCTGCCAAGCCCTGGGGGACATGCTGACGATTTGGGAAAAGCGCCGGCGGCTGGAGGGGCTCACCTTGGCCTTCATCGGCGATGGGAACAACGTGGCCCACTCCCTGATCCACGCCTGTGGGCACCTGGGGCTGGGCTTCCGCATCGCCTGCCCCGAGGGGTATGAGCCCGACCCGGCGATCGTGGACTGGGCCCGGTCCCGGGGGGCCCAGGTGGAGATCTTGCGGGAGCCAGAGGCGGCGGCCCGGGGGGCGGACGTCCTGTACACCGACGTCTGGGCCTCCATGGGGGAGGAAGCCATCGCCGAGGAGAAACGGCACGCCTTCTCCGGGTACACCATCGACCTGGAGCTGATCCGGAAGGCCAACCCTGGGGCGCTGGTGATGCACTGCCTGCCCGCCCATTACGGGGAGGAGATCACCTACGAGGCGGCCCGGTCCCCGGGTTCGGTGATCTTCGACCAGGCGGAAAACCGGATGCACGCCCAGAAGGCTGTGTTGGCACTCCTTTTGGGCCTGCGGGGTTGACCCCCGTGCCTCTACTGCCTAGGATGATGGGGGCATGGTCATGAAGTTTTGGGTGGTTGGACTGGTGTGGTTGGTGCTGAGTTGGGCAGCGGCCGGGGGGGAGGTGTGGCTGCTCTCCGTGGAGGGGGAAATCGGCTCGGCAACAGTTTCTTATCTCAGGAAGGGCCTCTCCGAGGCGGCGGAAAGCGGGGCCCAAGCAGTCATCATCCGGCTTTCCACCCCGGGAGGATACCTGGACGCCGCCATCTCCTGTCGGGATGCCGTCTTGGACTCCCAGCTCCCCACCATCGCCTACGTGGACCGGGAGGCGTACTCGGCCGGGGCGCTCCTGGCCATCGCCTGCGAGCGGATCTACTTCGCCCCCGGCGGGGTCATGGGGGCGGCCACCCCGGTCTACTTCGACCAGTACGGGAGGCTGGAGGAGGCGCCGGAAAAGACGATCTCGGCGGTGCGGGCCCTGTTCCGCGCCACCGCCGAGCTGCGGGGACGGGACCCGCAGGTGGCCGAGGCGATGGTGGACCGGTCGGTGGAGATCCCCGGGCTGGTTCAAGCCGGGAAGCTGCTCACCTTGACGGCAGAGCTGGCCTGGGAATGGGGGTATTCCGAAGGGGAGGCCTCCACCCTGGACCAACTCCTGGAGGCGGCCGGGCTGGCGGGGGCGGAGGTGGTGCCCTTCCACTACCGCTGGGTGGACCGGGCAGTGGGCCTGCTCACCCGGCCGGAGATCGCGGGGCTTATGATCCTGATCGCCCTGGTGGGGCTGATCTGGGAGATGTTGATCCCGGGATTTGGCCTCCCGGGGACAGTGGGCCTGGCCGCCCTGGCCGCTTTCCTCTGGGCCCACTTCATGGTGGGCCTGGCCGGCTGGGAGTCCATCCTGTTCCTGCTCGGGGGGATGGTGGCCATCGTGCTGGAGGTGTTCGTGTTCACCGCCACCGACTTCGGCCTGGCCGGGTTGGTGGGGCTGGTGCTGATCGGCCTGGGCTTTTACACCTCCATGGTGGGGCCGTTTACCGAGGCCGGGCAGGTTATATCGGCCATCGTGTCAGTCTCTCTGGCTCTGCTGGTGGCCATCGTGGGGAGTTTTGTGCTGTTGGCACGACTCCCGAGGACGAGGCTGCGCCTGGGTGGGGTGGTATTGCAGCAGGCCATCACCTCCCGGGTCACGGACCGGGGAGGCCTGAGGCGAGAGAACCACTGGGTTGGACGCCGAGGGGTGGCCGTCACCGACCTCCGGCCGGTGGGGGCGGGAGAATTCTCGGGAGAGCGGCTGGATGTGATTTGTGAAGAGGGCTTTCTGCCAAAGGGTACGCCCATCGAAATTGTCCGAGACGAGGGGTTTCGGAAGGTAGTGAGGCAGATTAGGGAGGTGAAGCGATGATCACGGGAATCGTAATTGCCGTTTTAGCGCTGGTTTTGCTATGGCTGTTTTTCTATTTCGTGCCGGTGGGGCTTTGGATTTCGGCCCTGGCGGCCGGGGTGCCGGTGGGGCCCATGACCCTCATCGGCATGCGCCTGAGAAAGGTGAATCCCCACAAGGTGATCGGACCCATGATCGCCGCCTGGAAAGCGGGGCTCAAGCCCTCGGTGGCGGACCTCGAGGCACATTACCTGGCCGGTGGTAACGTGGAGCGGGTGATCAGCGCCCTGATCTCGGCCGATAAGGCAGACATCCCCCTCACCTTCCAGCGGGCGGCGGCCATCGACCTGGCAGGTCGGGACGTGTACGACGCGGTGGCCATGTCCGTCAACCCCCGGGTGATCGAGACCCCCAAGATCGGGGCGGTGGCCAAGGACGGGATCCAACTGTTCGCCGTGGCCCGGGTCACGGTCAGGGCCAACATCGAGCGGCTGGTGGGCGGGGCCACCGAGGAGACGGTGATCGCCCGGGTGGGGGAGGGGATCGTTTCGGCCATCGGCTCGGCGGACTCCCACAAGGAAGTCCTGGAGAACCCGGACGCCATCTCCAAGAAGGTGTTGGAGAAGGGGCTCGACGCGGGGACGGCGTTCGAGATCCTGTCCATCGACATCGCCGACGTGGATGTGGGCAAGAACATCGGGGCCCAGCTCCAGACCGACCAGGCTGAGGCCGACCTCAAGGTGGCCCGGGCCAAGGCGGAGGAGCGCCGGGCCATGGCCATCGCGAGAGAACAGGAGATGAAAGCGCTGGTGTGGGAGCGCCGGGCAGCGGTGATCGAGGCCGAGGCGGAGATTCCTCGGGCCATCGCCGAGGCGTTCCGGAAAGGGAACCTGGGGGTCATGGACTACTACCGGCTCAGGAACATCCAGGCGGACACCAAGATGCGGGAGGGCCTGGCCCGGGAGGAGACCCCACCCACGGCCGGGCCAGGGGAATCCCCGATAACCGGCGAGCCTGGAGGGGGGGAATAGGTGGCCTCCCAGGGGAGCGTTGTCGAGGCGATCCGCAGGATCCTGCGGGACGATCCACGGGTGGGGATCTTGCTTGCCGAGATCTTGGGGCCTCCCCCGGCGTTGGGCGAAGCCCCGCCCCCGTGGGAGCGCTGAAGCGCTGGGATGTGTCGCCTGCTGGGGGTGGTCGCCTCCCCACCCCGGCCGGCTGACTGGTACTTGGTGGGGGCCCCCAAGAGCCTGGCCTGGCAGAGCTTGCGCGGGCAAAGAGCCCCCCATCGAGACGGGTTCGGGTACGCGGTCTGGCAAGATGGGTTGCGGGTGCGGCGGTGGGGGAAGGAGGAGCTGGCGGCCTTCCCCGGCGGCCTCCCCCCTGGGCCAGCCGAACCGGTGGCGGCGCTCATCGCCCACGTGCGCAAAGCCTCCCCGGAATTCCGAGACCAGCTCACCGCCGACCAGGCCCACCCTTTCCCCCAAGCCGACTTCGCCCTGGCCCACAACGGTGGCATCCGGGACGCGGACAAGCTGGACCCCGCTCCGGGGATCGACTCCCAGAAGCTGGCCCGCTGGCTCGCCCGCACCTGGCGGCCCCGCAGCCCGGAGGGACTTGCCCGGGCCCTGGCAAAGCTTCCCTCCCTAATTTGCGATTACTCGGCGGTGAACTTGCTCCTCCTCACCCAAGATGCCCTGTACGCCTTTTGCCACTACCGCCGACAGCCGGATTACTACAGCCTGTGGTACCGCCGGGAGCCGGGGGCGGTGGTGGTGGGCTCCGAGCCCCTGGACCACTCCCCGGGTTGGCAGCGGCTGGAAGACGGCCAGCTCCTCCACATCCCCCTGAACCTGGAACTTCAGCCCCTCCAGATCCTCCCCTGACCGGGAAGCCCCAGAGCCGGGCGCAAGTTCGGTTAACATTGGGGCCAGCCCACGCGGGCCACCAAGGAGGTTAGGAACCCATGGCGCAGGGACTGACCAAAAAGAGCGAGGATTTTTCCCAGTGGTACAATGAGATCGTCCGCCGGGCCGAGCTAGCCGATTACGCCCCGGTGCGGGGCTGCATGGTCATCCGCCCCTACGGCTATGCCCTGTGGGAAAACATCCAGGCCACCTTGGACCGCAGGTTCAAGGAGACCGGCCACCAGAACGCCTACTTCCCCCTGTTCATTCCCCACAGCTTCATCCAGAAGGAGGCCCAGCACGTGGAGGGTTTTTCCCCGCAGCTGGCGGTGGTCACCCACGGTGGGGGGGAGGAACTGGAGGAACCGCTGGTGGTGCGCCCCACCTCGGAGACCATCATCGGCCACTTCTTCGCCAAGTGGATCAGCTCGTACCGGGACCTGCCGCTTTTGGTGAACCAGTGGTGCAATGTGGTGCGGTGGGAGATGCGGCCGCGGCTATTTTTGCGTACCAGCGAGTTCCTGTGGCAGGAGGGACACACCGCCCACGCCAGCCTGGAGGAAGCCGAGGCGGAAGCGCGGTTGATTTTGGACATCTACGCTGAATTCGCCGAGAAAGAGGCGGCCATCCCGGTGATCCAAGGGCGGAAGAGCGAGTCCGAAAAGTTCCCCGGGGCGTTGGTGAGCTACACCATCGAGGGGATGATGGGCGATCGGCGGGCCCTGCAGATGGGCACCTCCCACAACCTGGGTCAGAACTTCGCCCGCGCCTTTGGGATTCAATACCTGGATCGAGACAACCAGCTCAAGTACTGCTGGACTACCTCTTGGGGGGTGAGCACCCGGCTCATCGGGGCCATTTTGATGGTGCACGGGGACGATCAGGGGTTGATCCTGCCCCCTCGGCTGGCCCCCATCCAGGTGGTGGTGGTGCCGATTTACAAGTCTGCCGAGGAGCGCACCCAGGTGCTGGAAGTCTGCCGGCGAGTGCAGGAGGCGCTGGGGGGGCGAGTGCGCCTGAAGGTGGACGACCGGGACGAGTACACCGCGGGCTGGAAGTTCAACGAGTGGGAGCTGCGGGGGGTGCCCCTGAGGATAGAGATCGGGCCCCGGGACGTGGCCGCCGGCCAGGTAGTGCTGGCCCGGCGGGACGTCCCCGGGCGGGAGGGGAAGTGGGCCGTTCCCCTCTCGGGCCTGGTGGAGGAAGTGGAGAAGGCCCTGGAGGACATCCAGCGGGATCTGCTCCGGCGGGCCCGGGAGTTCCGGGACGCCCATACCCACCACCCCCAGGACTGGGAGGGGTTCCGGGAGGCGGTGGAGGACGGGTTCGCCTTCGCCCCCTGGTGCGGAGACGCCGGTTGTGAGGCCGAAATCCAGGCCGAAACCAAGGCCACCAACCGCTGTCTCCCCTTGGACCAGCCCCAGCTCCCCGCCGGGGCCAAGTGTGTGCGCTGCGGTCGGCCGGCCCGGGAGACGGCCCTGTTCGCCCGCGCCTACTGAGTCCCCGGCTCTGCCCGTCGCCTCCCCCAGCCGGGTAAAATTTGAGGCCATGGTCCGAGTAGCGGCGGGGGAGAAGTTCCACATCAAGACGAAGCTCCGGCCCCGGGGCGACCAGCCCAAGGCGATCCGGGAGCTCACCGAGGGCGTGCTCGCCGGGCTCCGCTACCAGACCCTGCTCGGGGCCACCGGCACCGGGAAGACCTTCACCATCGCCCACGTGATCCAAAACGTCCAGAAGCCCACCCTGGTGATCGCCCACAACAAGACCCTCACCGCCCAGCTGTACGGGGAGTTCCGGGAGCTGTTCCCGGACAACGCCGTCCACTACTTCGTCTCCTACTACGACTACTACCAGCCGGAGGCCTACATCCCCCAGACCGACACCTACATCGAGAAGGACGCCCAGATCAACGAGGAGATTGATCGGCTGCGGCACGCAGCCACCTCCGCCCTCCTGGAGCGGCGGGACGTGATCATCGTGGCCTCCGTGTCTTGCATCTATGGCCTCGGGTCCCCGAGCGACTACGCGGGGCTCGCCCTCACCCTGCGGGTGGGTGAGGAGCATGACCTGAACGAGACCTTGCGCCAGCTCGTTTTCCTCCAGTACCGCCGCAACGAGCTCGCCTTCGAGCGGGCCACCTTCCGGCTGCGGGGGGACACCCTGGAGATCATCCCCGCCTCCGAGGAGGTGGGATTCCGGATCGAGTGGTTCGGGGACGAGATCGAGAGGATCACGGTGGTGGACCCTCTGACCGGGGACGCTCTGGGGGAGCGGGACCAGGTCACCATCGCCCCGGCCACCCACTTCGTGACCCCGGAGGAGCGCCTGCGGAGGGCCATCGCCGGAATCGAGGAGGAGCTGGAGGAGCGCCTGGCGGAGCTGAGGGAGGCCGGGAAGCTCCTGGAGGCCCAGCGCCTGGAGCAACGGACCCTCTATGACCTGGAGATGCTCAGGGAGATGGGTTACTGCCCGGGGATCGAGAACTACTCCCGGCACCTGGACGGCCGCGCCCCCGGGGAGCCCCCCTGGACCCTGCTCGATTACTTCCCGCCGGACTTCCTGGTGGTGATCGACGAGTCCCATCAGACGGTGCCCCAGCTCCACGCCATGTACCACGGGGACCGCTCGCGGAAGGAAACGCTGGTGGAATACGGGTTCCGCCTCCCCTCGGCCCTGGACAACCGCCCCTTGACCTTCGAGGAGTTCGAGGCACGCCTCTCGCAGGTGATCTTCATGTCGGCGACGCCTGGCCCCTACGAGCGGCGGGTCTCCCAGAGGATCGTGGAGCAGATCGTCCGGCCCACGGGCCTGGTGGACCCCCGGCTCGAGGTGCATCCCGTTCAGGGCCAGATCGACCACTTGCTGGGGGAGCTCAGGGGGGTGATCGCCCGGGGCGAGCGGGCCCTGGTCACCACCCTCACCAAACGCATGGCCGAGGAGCTCACCGAGTACCTGGTGGAGCTGGGGATCCGGGCGAGGTACCTGCACTCGGAGATCGAGACCCTGGACCGGGTGGAGATCCTGCGGGAGCTGCGGCTGGGGAAGTTCGACGTGCTGGTGGGGGTGAACCTGCTCCGGGAGGGGCTGGACCTGCCGGAGGTGTCGCTGGTGGCGATCCTGGATGCGGACAAAGAGGGGTTCCTCCGGTCCTCCACCTCGCTGATCCAGACCATCGGCCGGGCGGCGAGGAACGTGCGGGGCAAGGTGATCCTGTACGCGGACGAGGTCACCGACGCCATCCGGGAGGCGGTGGAGGAGACGGAGAGGCGGCGCAGGATCCAGCTCGAGTACAACAAGCAGCACGGGATCACCCCCAAGACGATCGAGAAGGCGGTGCGGGACCACTTCGCCGAGGTGCGGGGCGGCTATCGGGAAGAGGAGCTACCGCTGCCGGAGGCCCCCGAGCAGCTGACTCGGGAGGAACTGGCCCAGACCATCAGGGAGCTGGAGAAGAAGATGCGGGAGGCGGCCGAGCGGCTGGAGTTCGAGCTCGCCGCCGCCATCCGGGACAAGATCCGCGAGCTGCGCCGCCTTATGTAGCCCCGTCCTCCCCTTGCAGTATCTTCCGGGATGGATTCCCGAGGTGGTACAACCCGTGTCCGGCGGGAGGCCTCGCGCCCCACCTCGCCCAGCTCCCCGGGTAATTAGAGCCCCAGCCCGCCGCGGCCGCAGGTGAAATTGGCCTCCGCTCGGGGAGATATCGTATACTGCACTTATGCGCATCTTAATTCGGGGAGTGGCAGTGATCCGCAAGCCTGAGGAGGGGGTGGTCCCCAAGGTCGACGTGGTCATCGAGGATTCCCGCTACACCGGGGTGGTGGTCGGCGGCGGGGCAGGGGGGGAATTCGACCGGGTCATCGAGGGCGAGGGTCGGCTCCTCATCCCGGGGTTGGTGAACGCCCACACCCACCTGGCCATGACCCTGTTCCGGGGCTACGCCGACGACCTGCCCTTGAGGCGCTGGCTGGAGGAAAGGATCTGGCCTGCCGAACGCAAGCTCACCCCGGAGGAGGTGTACTGGTTCTCCCTGCTGGGGCTGGCGGAGATGATCCGGGCCGGCACCACTGCGTTTGCCGACATGTACTTCTTCATGGACGAGGTGGCCCGGGCAGTGGAAGAGGCGGGCCTCAGGGCACTGCTCTCCTACGGAATAATCGCCCCCACCCCGGACCGGATCGAGCCCGAGCTGGAGAAAGCCGAGAAGTTCGCGCGCAGTTGGCTGGGCAAGGCCGGGGGCAGAATCCGCACCGCCCTCTCCCCCCACGCCTCTTACACCTGCGGGGCCGAGGTGTGGCGGGAGACGGTGCGGCTGGCCAAAGAGCTGAAAATTCCCATTCACACGCACCTGGCTGAGACCCAGGCCGAGGTGGAGGAGTTCCAGGCCCGCCATGGCCAACCCCCCACCCTGTGGCTGGAACAGCTGAACGTGTTCTCGGTGCCGGTGCTGGCCGCCCACTGCGTGCACATGACCGAAAAGGACATGGAGATCCTGGCCGCCCACGGGGCCACCGCCGTTCATTGCCCCACCTCCAACGCCAAGTTGGCCTGCGGGATCGCCCCGGTGGCCGAGCTCCTCTCCGCCGGGGTGAACGTGGCCTTGGGCACCGACGGGGCGGGCTCGGCCGGGGATCTAGACATGTTCGAGGAAATGCGGCTGGCGGCCCTGTTGGGGAAGCTCAAGACCGGGGAGCCAGAGGCCATTCCCGCCCCCCAAGCACTGGCCCTGGCCAGCCGGGGCGGGGCGGTGGCCCTGGGGTGGGGCAAGGAATTGGGTACAATAGAGGAAGGCCGGCGGGCCGATGGGGTGCTGTTGTCGCTGGCGGCAGCACACCTCTGTCCTGGCCATAACCTGCTTTCGGATGTGGTCTATGCCGCCCACCCCTCAGACGTGGTGGGGGTGTTCGTGGACGGAACTCCGCTACTCCTGGAAGGAGAGCTTTTGACCATAGACGAGGAGCGGGTGAAGGCGAAATGTCGCCAGCTGGCCCAAAAGTATCGCTAATCAACCCTCCCCGGGCGCGCGCCCGCTCAGGGACGGGGGATTTCGGAGGTGACCATGGCGCTCACCAAAGAGGAAAAACAGCGCTTGCTGAAGAAGTTTGCCCGGCACGAGCAGGACACCGGGTCCCCAGAAGTACAAATCGCGCTCCTCACCGAGCGCATCGCCCGGCTCACCGAGCACCTTAAAACCCACAAGAAGGACTTCCACTCCCGGCGTGGGCTGTACCTGCTCGTGGGCCAAAGAAGGAGACTCCTGCGATACCTCAAACGGGAGGATCCCAAACGCTACGCCAAGCTCCTTCAGGAGCTGGGCATCAGGGGTGTATAACGAATGCGGGTAGTGGAAGCAGAGCTAGGCGGCAAACCATTAAAGCTGGAGAGCGGCACGTTGGCCAGGCAGGCCGACGGGGCAGTGCTCGTCACCTGGGGGGATACCCGGGTGCTGGTGACGGTGGTGGTACAACCACCGCGCCAGGACATCGGCTACTTCCCCCTGCGGGTTGACTTCGAGGAGAAATTCTATGCCGGGGGCAAGATCCCCGGTGGGTTTTTCAAGCGGGAGGGGAAGCCCTCAGATGCGGCCATCCTGTCCGCCAGGCTGATCGACCGGCCCATCCGGCCCCTGTTCCCCAAGGGCTACAAGGAAGAGGTGCACATCGTGGCCACGGTGCTGTCGGCGGAGCGGGATTGTCCGCCGGGGATCGCTGCCATGATCGGGGCGTCCGCGGCGCTCATGATCTCCCCGGCCCCCTTCCAGGGCCCCATCGCCGGGGTCAAGGTGGGCCTCAAGGACGGGCAGGTGGTGGTGAACCCTCCCGATCAGGTCCTGGACGAGGGCGAGATGGACATCACCGTGGCCGGCACCAAGTCCACGGTGACCATGGTGGAGGGCCACCTGCGGGAGGTGCCGGAGGAGTTGGTGCTGGACGCCGTGGACGCGGCCCACGAGACCATTCGGGAGTTGATCGAGCTTCAGGAGCGGTTCGCGGCCCAGCACCCGGTGGACAAACAACCCCCGCCCCCGGCCTCCCCGGAGGAAGAGGACATCCGGGAGCAGGTGCGGGAGCTGGTGTGGGACAGGCTGCCTGAGCTGAAGGCGGCCCCCAACAAAAAGGCCCGGGAGCGGCTGGCCGAGCAGCTGGCGGAGGAGGCCGCCCTGCAGGTGGCAGAGAAGTGGCCCGAGGAGGAGCGGGAGCGAATCCAGGCGTTGGCCACGGCTGCCTTCGACGAGGTGTACCGGGAGTTCGCCCGTTGGTCCATCCTGGAGCTGGGGGAGCGCATGGACGGCCGCCGGCCGGAGGAAATCCGCCCCATCTCCATCGAGGTGGGGATCTTGCCCCGGGTGCACGGCTCGGCCCTGTTCACCCGGGGGGAGACTCAATCCCTGGGCACCTGTACCCTGGGGGCCACCCGCAGGGACGCCCAGATCGTGGACCTGATGATGGAGGAGGGGCTGAAGCGGTTCATGCTCCACTACAACTTCCCGCCGTTTTCGGTGGGGGAGGCGGGCCGGATGGGCCCCCCCTCCCGCCGGGAGATCGGCCACGGCCATTTGGCCGAGGGGGCACTGGCCGCGGTGGTGCCCTCCGAGGACGACTTCCCCTACATCATCCGGGTGGTGTCCGAGATCCTGGAGTCGAACGGCTCCTCCTCCATGGCCTCGGTGTGCTCCGGCTGCCTGGCCATGATGGACGCCGGGGTGCCCATCTCCCGCCCGGTGGCCGGGGTGGCCATGGGCCTGGTGACGAGCGGGGAAAAGCAGGTCATCCTCACGGACATCTTGGGGCTGGAAGACCACTTTGGGGACATGGACTTCAAGGTGGCCGGGACCCGGCAAGGGGTGACCGCCTTCCAGCTGGACGTGAAGACCGGGGGCATCAGCCGGGAGCTGATGCGCCAGGCCCTGGCCCAGGCCCGGGAGGCCCGCCTGACGATCCTGGACCACATGGAGCGCGCCCTGCCCGCCCCCCGACCCCACATCTCC
>DFNF01000057.1:19583-37800 GCA_002375935.1 Acetothermia bacterium UBA3574 | reverse complement strand
ATCAAGGAGATCGACAAGGAGGCGGAGGAGGTGGTGGTGTCCGTGAAGATCTTCGGGCGCGAAACCCCTGTCCGCCTCAGCTTCGACGCCATCGAGCGGGTCTAAGGAGGCACGGATGGCCAAGAACGTGGTGGCAAAGATAAAGCTGCAGATCCCGGCCGGGCAGGCCAACCCCGCGCCGCCGGTGGGCCCGGTCCTGGGGGAGCACAAGGTCAACATTATGGACTTCTGCAGGAAGTTCAATGAGGCCACTAAAAACGAAGAGCCCGGGCTGATCATCCCCGTGGAGATCAGCGTCTATCAGGACCGGTCCTTCGACTTCGTGCTCAAACAACCCCCGGTGGCCGTGCTCCTGAAGAAGGCCGCCGGGATCGACAAGGGGTCCCCGGAGCCCAACCGGATGAAGGTGGGCCGGGTGACCATGGAACAGGTGCGCCGCATCGCGGAGCGGAAGCTGCCCGACCTCAACACCGACGACCTGGAGGCGGCCATCCGCATCGTGCTGGGCACCGCCAAGAACATGGGCATCGAGGTGGTGGAAAAGTGAGAAGGAGCCGCAGGTACCGCGAACTGGTGGCCACGCTGGATCGCCAGCGGGTCTACCCGGTGCGGGAGGCGATCGAGTTGATGAAACGGCTGGCCACCGCCAAGTTCCCGGAGACGGCCGAGGCCGCCTTCAAGCTGGGGGTCAACCCCTCCCAGCACATGGTGCGGGGCACCGTGTCCCTGCCCCACGGCACCGGCAAATCGGTGCGGGTGCTGGTGTTCGCCCGGGGGGAGAAGATCCGGGAGGCGGAGGAGGCCGGGGCCGATTATGTGGGCGGCGAGGAGCTGGCCGAAAGGATCCAGAAGGAGGGCTGGCTGGAGTTCGACCGGGTGGCCGCCACCCCGGACATGATGCCCCTGGTGGGGAAGCTGGGGCGGATCCTCGGCCCCCGGGGGCTGATGCCCTCCCCCAAGTCCGGCACGGTCAGCCAGGACATCGGGAAGCTGGTCAAGGAGCTCAAGGCCGGCATGATCGAGTTCCGCACCGACCGGGGAGGGGTGGTGCACGCCCCGTTCGGCCGGGTGGATTTCGAGCTGGAACAGCTTTACGAAAACCTGCTCGCCCTCACCCAGGCCATCCTGGAGCGGCGCCCGGAGGGGCAGAAGGGCCGCTACCTCCAGCAGGTCCACATCTCCTCCACCATGGGGCCCGGGATCCGGGTGGACGAGGGCGAGCTCATCCAGCTGGCCCAAGGCAGATAAAGGGGGCAGGATGCCAAGGCCGGAGAAAGTAGCGCAGGTGGAGGCCCTGAAGGAACGCTTGTCCCAGGCCCGGGCCGTGGTGCTGGTGGACTACCTGGGGCTCACCGCCTCGGAGTGTGTGGAACTGCGGCGCCTGCTGCGCCGGGGAGGGGTGGAATTCCGGGTGGTGAAGAACACCCTGGCCCGCATCGCCGCCCAAGAGGCGGGGGCGGAGTTCCTGGTGGACTACCTCACCGGGCCCAACGCCATGTTGATCGGCCGGGACGACCCCACGGTGCCCTACAAGCTGGCCCGGGAGTGCGCCAAGAAATACAAGCACTTCCGGGTCAAGGCGGGCCTGTTCGAGGGGGAGCCGGTGCCCCCGGACCAGGTGGAGTGGTACGCCACCCTCCCCTCCCGGGAGGAGCTGCTGGCCCGGCTGGCCGGAGGGCTGGCCGGCCCCATCCGGGGCCTGGCAGTGGCCCTGGCCGGGATCATCCGCGGCTTGGCAGTGGCCCTCTCTGAAGTGAAAAAGCAAAAAGAAGGGGTGAGTCATGACTAAAGAGGAAATCCTGCAGGCCATCGAGGAGATGTCGGTGAAGGACCTGGCCGAGCTGGTCTCGGCCATCGAGGAGCGGTTCGGGGTCTCCGCCCAGGCGGCGGTGCCGGTGGCGGTGGCCGCCGCCCCCCAGGCCGGCGGGGAGGCCGCGGCCGAGGAGAAGTCCACCGTGGACGTGGTGCTCACCAACCCCGGCCAGCAGAAGATCCAGGTCATCAAGGCCGTCAAGGAGATCACCGGAAAAGGGCTCAAGGAGTGCAAGGAGCTGGTGGACAAGCTCCCGGCCACCATCAAGGAGGGGCTGAGCCCCGACGAGGCCGAGGAGATCAAGAAGAAGCTGGAGGAAGCGGGCGCGGAAGTCCAGCTGAAGTAGGGAGCCTATCTAAGGAGGTGTGGGGCCGCCCCCCAGGTGGCCCCGCTTGCCTATGGAAAGACGCAGGTACGGACGGGCACGGGAGTGGATGGAGCCGCCTGACCTGACCGCCGATCAAAGGCGGTCTTACCAGCGGTTCCTCACTCAGGGCATCCCGGAGGTGTTCGCCGAGATCTCCCCCATCCGCTCCCCGGGACGGGAGGAGCTGGTGTTGGAGTTGGTGGACCCCCACCTGGGGGAACCCCGGCATGAGGAGTGGGAGTGCCGGCTCAAGGACCTCACCTACGCCGCCCCCCTGCGAGTGACCGGGCGGCTGCTTTCTGGAGACCGGCTGGTCAAGGAAACGGAGCTGTATCTGGCCGACATCCCCCTCATGACCCCCCGGGCCACCTTCATCATCAACGGCACCGAGAACGCCCTGGTGAACGAACTCACCCGCTCCCCGGGCCTGTACATCACCCGGGAGGAACCCCACCTCTTCCGGGCCCACTTCCTGCCCGAGCTGGGGGCGTGGCTGGAGATCGACCTCGATATCCGCCGCTGGACCCTGCGGGCGAACCTGGACCGCCGGGGGAAAGTCCCCATCACCTCCTTCCTGCGGGCCCTGGGCATGGAGACCCAGGAGATGCTCACCCGCTACTCCATCGACATCCCCCTGGAGGAGCTCTCCGAACGCCTGCCCAGCTGGAAGGCGGCCTGGTTGGCCGAGCCACTGGAGGTGGACGGGGACCGCTGGGAGGTGGGGGAGGAGCTGTCTCCGGCCCGGCTCAAGAAGCTCGCCTCCCTGGGGCGCACCCGGGTGCGCATCGTCCACCCCGCCCTGGCCAAGGCCCTGCAAGAGGACAAGACCTCCACCCAGGAGGAGGCGGTGCGCTACATCTACCACCGCTTCCGGTCCTCGGACCGGCCCGCCTTCGCCCAGATGATGGAGTACCTCCAGGGCCTGTACTTCCGCCCCGACACCTATCGGCTCACCCCCATCGGCCGGTTCAAGCTGAACCGCAAGTTGGGGATCCAGCGGGAAGAGACCTATCTCACCCCGGAGGACATCTACCGGGCGCTGGACCTCCTGTTGCGAGCCCCGGGGGAGCCGCGCCTCCTGGACGAGAAGGACCACCTGGCCAACAAGCGGGTGCGGCTCCCCGGGGAGCAGGCCCAGGCCGCCCTGCGGGCCGGGCTGGTGCGCATGGCCAGGATCGCCCAGGACAAGCTGTCGCGGGTGGACCTGGAGGATCGGGATGTGATTCGGAGGCTGGTGTCGGCCCGCACGGTGCAGGCGGCGGTGAACATGCTGTTTTACACCGGGCGCCTGTCGCAGTTCCTGGAGCAGACCAACCCCTTGTCGGAGCTGACCCACAAGCGGCGCCTGTCGGCCCTGGGCGGGGTGTCCGCCCGCCGGGCCAAGATCGAGGTGCGGGACGTCCACCCCTCCCACTACGCCCGCATCTGCCCCATCGAGACCCCGGAGGGCCAGAACATCGGCCTCATCACCTCCATGGCCGTTTACGCCCGGGTCAACGACTACGGGTTCCTGGAGGCCCCCTATGTGGTGGTGAAAGACGGCCGGGTCACCGGGGAGATCAAGTACCTGATGGCGGACGAGGAGCAGCAATACCGGATTGCCCCGGCCACGGTGGAGATCGACGACCAGGGGCGCATCCTGGGGGACAGGGTGCCCATCCGCACCGGCCGGGAGGAGATCCGGTTCGTGCCCCCCCAGGAGGTGGACTTCATCGAGGTCTCCCCTCGGACCATCGTCGGGGTGTCCGCCTCCCTGATCCCGTTCCTGGAGCACGACGACGCCAACCGGGCCCTGATGGGGGCCAACATGCAGCGCCAGGCGGTGCCCCTGGTGCGCCCCCAGGCGCCCATCGTGGGCACGGGGATGGAGGCCAAGGCAGCCCGGGATTCGGGGGCGGTGGTGCTCTGTGAGCAGGACGGGGTGGTGGAGGTGGTGGACGCCCAGAAGATCGTGGTCCGCTCGGGCGCCATCCGCCGCACCTATCGGCTGCTGAACTTCGAGCGCTCCAACCAGGACACCCTGCTCCACCAGCGGCCCATCGTCCGCCCCGGGGACAAGGTCAAGCGGGGCGATGTGCTAGCTGACTCCCAGTCCACCGAGGGCGGGGAGCTGGCCCTGGGCACCAACCTGCTGGTGGGGTTCATGCCCTTCGAGGGCTACAACTACGAGGACGCCATCGTCATCTCCGAACGCCTGGTTAAGGAAAACGTGTTTGATTCCATTCACATCCAGGAGTTCGAGGTGCGGGCGGAGGAGACCAAGCTGGGCCCGGAGGAGATCACCTCCGACATCCCGAACCTGTCCCGGGAGGACCTCCGCAACCTGGACGAGGACGGGATCATCCGGGTGGGGACCGAGGTCAGGACCGGGGATGTGTTGGTGGGGAAGATCACGCCCAAGGGGGAGGCGGAGCCCTCCCCGGAGGAGCGCATCTTCCGGTCCATCTTCGGCGAAAAGATGAGGAATTTCCGTAACACATCCCTCAAGATGCCCCCCATCACCGGCACCGCCACCGTGATCCGGGTGAAGCGCATCTCCCGGGCCGCCGGAGACGAGCTGGAAGCCGGGGTCAACGAGCTGGTGAAGGTGTACGTGGCCCAGAGGCGGCGCATCGCGGTGGGGGACAAGCTCGCCGGTCGGCACGGCAACAAGGGCGTCATCGCCAAGATCCTCCCCGAGGAGGACATGCCCTTCCTGCCCGACGGCACCCCCCTGGACGTGATCCTGAACCCGCTTGGGGTGCCCTCCCGCATGAACCTGGGGCAGATCTTCGAGACCAACTTGGGGTGGCTGGCGGCCCTCCGGGGGGAGAAGGTGGCCACCCCGGTGTTCGACGGGGCCAAGGAGGAGGAGATCCTCTCCGAGCTCACCCAGGAGCTGAAGGCCCGGGGGTTGTCCGACGGCCAGCGCCAGGACGGCAAGGTGATCCTGCGGGACGGACGCACCGGGGAGCCGTTCAAGGCCCCGGTCACGGTGGGGGTGATGTACCTCCTCAAGCTTGAGCACATCGCGGCGGATAAGATCCACGCCCGTTCCACCGGCCCCTATGCCCTCATCACCCAGCAGCCCCTGGGGGGGAAGGCTCAATTCGGCGGCCAGCGGCTGGGGGAGATGGAGGTGTGGGCCCTGGAGGCCTATGGCGCGGCCAGCTTGCTCCAGGAGATGCTGACCGTGAAGTCCGACGACGCCAAGGGACGGGTGCAGCTGTACAAGGCCATCCTGCGAGGAGAGGACTTCCCCAAGCCGGGCATCCCGGAGTCGTTCCGGGTGTTGTGGCGAGAGCTACAATGCCTGGCCCTGGCCCCCAAGGCCTATGACGTGCGGGGCCGGGAGCTGAGCGTGATTTAGGGCCCATGCCCCGGGAGAGGGCAGCGGGTTACGTCCTGTTTCGCCTCCGGGAGGGGAAACGGGAGTACCTGGTCATCAAGAACCGACAGGGAGGACACTGGGGGTTCCCCAAAGGGCGGGTGGAACCCGGGGAGGGGGTGGAGGAGGCCGCCCGGCGGGAGGTGGCCGAGGAGGTGGGCCTGGTGGACATCCAGCCCCAGCCCGGGTTTAGGGAACTGGTGCGTTACCGGTTCTTCCGCGGGGGGGAGGAAATCCAAAAGGAAGTGACCTTCTTCCTCGCCCGAGCCCAGGGGGACGGACGCCCCGCCCCCCGGGAGGTGGCCGCCCTGGCCTGGCTCCCCTTCCCCCAAGCCCTCCAGCGGATCACCCACGAGGAACAGCGCCAGCTCCTGGAGAAAGCCGACCTCTTCCTCTCCCAAAACCCCGCCTCTGGCTGAGGTTGGCCTGCGTCCCAGGGCGCAAAAGCGCGGCTTTCGAAAGCCTGCTGCACCCCAAAGCCACCGGACCCCCCTACGCCGGCAGGGCGGACTTTCCCGGGCTCCCAACCAAAAAGCCCTGGCTCAGTGCCGGCGGAGGGCCTTCGCCAACCGGACCACCTCTTCCGGGGTGAAGCCGAACTTCTCTAGGACCTCGTTCCCCGGGGCGCTCTCCCCGAACCGGTCCACGGAGATCACGGCCCCCTCCTGGCCCACGTATCGGTCCCAGCCCAGCCGGACCCCGGCCTCCACCGCCACCCGGGTTTTTATCGCTGGCGGGAGCACCTCCCGCTTGTACTCCTCAGGCTGTGCCTCGAAGAGCTCCCAGGAGGGCATGGCCACCACCCTGGGGTTCAGCCCTTCCCCGGCGAGGATCTCGGCGGCCCGGAGGGCCACGTGGACCTCGGAGCCGGTGGCGATGAGGATCACGTCCGGCTCCCCACCCCCCGCCTGCCAGAGGACATAGGCACCCCGGTGGAGCCCCGCCGCCGGGGCCAGGCGGCCCCGGTCCAGGACGGGGAGGTTCTGGCGGGTGAGGATCAGGGCGGTGGGGCCGTCCCTCCGCAGGGCCGCGATCCACGCCTCCCGCACCTCGTTGGCGTCGGCGGGCCGGATCACCACGAGGTCGGGCACCGCCCGCAGCGAGGCCAGCTGCTCCACCGGCTGGTGGGTGGGCCCGTCCTGGCCGATCCCCACGGAATCGTGGGTGAACACGTACACCACCTTGCAGCCCATCATCGCCGCGAGCCTGATCGGCGGCCGCATGTAATCGGAGAAGACCAGGAAGGTGCCCACGAAGGGGACGAGGCCCCCGTGGCGGGCGATGCCACCCGCGATGGCCCCCATGGCGTGCTCCCGCACGCCGAAGTGGATGTTGCGGCCCGAGTAATCCCAGGGGCCCCCGGCGTCCCCCTGCACCCCCGGGGGCTTCCCCCCGGGGGCCTGGAAGTCCCCCTCCCCGGGGAGGACGGTGTGGACCGAGGGGTTGAGGTCCGCCGATCCCCCGATGAGCTCGGGGATCCTCTCCCCCAGGGCCTGGAGGACCTTCCCCGAGGCCTTCCTGGTGGCGATCCCCTTCTCGTCGGGGGGGAACTCAGGGAGGCCCTCATCCCAGCCCGGGGGGAGCTCGCCCCGGATCCGGCGGGAGAGCTCCGCCGCGAGCTCCGGGTATTCGCCCCGATAGGCCTCGAGGCGCGCGTTCCACTCCTCCTCCCACCTCTCCCCCCGCTCCACCGCCTCGCGGAAGTGGGCGAGGACATCCTCGGGCACGTGGAACCTGGGCTCGGTGGGCCATCCCAGCCGCTCCTTGGCCGCCCGGAGCTCCTCCTCCCCCAGGGGGGCCCCGTGGACCTTGTAGGTGCCCTGTTTGGTGGGGGCCCCGTAGCCGATCACGGTGTGCACCGCGATGATGGAGGGCCTGTCCCGCTCCTCCTTGGCCCTCCGGATGGCGGCGTCGATGGCCCCGAGGTCGTTCCCGTCCTCCACCCGCTGGGTGTGCCATCCGTAGGCGGAGAACCTCTTGAGGACGTCCTCGGTGAAGGTGAGGTCGGTGGTCCCCGCCAGGGACACCCCGTTGTCGTCGAAGAGGACGATCAATTTCCCCAACCGGAGGTGCCCCGCCAGGGAGCAGGCCTCGGCGCACACCCCCTCCATGAGGTCGCCGTCGGAGGCGAGGACGTAGGTGTGGTGGTTTATCACCTCGTGGCCGGGGCGGTTGAAGATCGCGGCCAGGTGCGCCTCGGCCATGGCCATCCCCACCGCCATCGCTATCCCCTGCCCCAGGGGGCCGGTGGTCACCTCCACCCCGGGGGCGCGGTCCGCCTCGGGGTGGCCCGGGGTCCTGCTCCCCCACCGTCGGAACCTCTTGAGTTCCTCCAGGGGGAGGTCGTAGCCGGTGAGGTAGAGGAGGGCGTAGAGGAGGGCGGAGCCGTGGCCCGCCGAGAGCACGAACCGGTCGCGGTCGAACCATTTGGGGTTCCGGGGGTTGTGTTTCAGGTGCCTCGTCCACAGCACGTACGCCATGGGCGCGGCCCCCAGGGGGAGGCCGGGGTGGCCGGAGTTGGCCTCCTGGATCATGTCCGCTGCCAGAAACCGGATTGCATTAACTCCCGCTGTCACAAGCCTGTCCTGGTTCACCCCGTCTCCTTTCAGCCTTTGCGCAAATCGAAAAATCTGGGCCGATTATAAACGCCTCCCCTCATCCGGGGGCGAAGGTAAGATTGGGTTTGTGTCCACTCCGCTGTCGTTCCGGAAGATCGCCGTGCTGGGGCTGGGGAAGACGGGCCGGGCCCTGGTGGAGGCCCTGGCTCCACGCGGATTTTCCCTCTTCCTCTCAGAGGCGCGCCGGCTCACCCCGGAGGAAAAGGCCTTTCTGCGGGCCCACGGGGTGGCGTGGGAGGATGGGGGCCACAGCGAGCGGGTGTTGGAGGCAGAGCTGATCGTGCCCAGCCCCGGGGTGCCGGCTCACCTGCGGCTGCTCCGCCAGGCACCGAGGGTGTGGTCCGAAATCGAACTCGCCTTCCGGCTGGCCCAACCCCGGACCCTGATCGCCGTCACCGGCACCAATGGGAAGTCCACCACCTGCGAGCTCATCGGGGCCATCCTCAGGGCTGTGGGCTTAGAGCCGGTGGTGGCCGGGAACATCGGCCGGCCGGCCATCTCCACCCTGGCCGAGGCCAGCGGGAAACCCTGGGTGCTGGAGGTGAGCTCCTACCAGCTCGAGTGGACGGTGAGATTTCGGCCACAAGTGGCGGTGTGGCTTAACTTCTCTTTTGATCATCTTGACCATCATCAAACCCTGGCCCACTATTTCGCTGCCAAGGCCCGGATTTTCCGCAACCAGCGGGAGGGAGATTGGGCAGTCCTCCCCCCAGAACTACTCTCCCGGCTTTCCCCTCGGGCACAGGTGAGGGTCTATACCGAAGCCGACCTCCCCTCGGGCTGGGGGGAGGGCCTGCCCCAGCACCTGCGGGCGGACCTCTCGGCGGCCTGGGCTGCCTGCTCGCTCGCTTTCCCCGATTTGACTTCCTCCCCACCCCCGTGGCGGGAAATAGAGCCCAGCCTGAGGCAACCCCACCGGCTGGAGGTGGTGGGAACCATGGGCGGCATCACCTTTATCGACGATTCCAAGGCCACCAACGCCCACGCCACCCGCGCCGCCCTGCTGGCCCTCTCGCAACCGGTGGTGCTCATCCTAGGGGGGCGCCACAAGGGGGGCGGCTACCAGCTCCTGCGGCCCCTGCTCAGGGAGAAGGTTCGGCATTGCATCCTGATCGGGGAGTCTCAGGACTACTTCGCGGCCTTGCTCTCCCAGTGGGGGGTGGGGTACGAGCGGGCGACCACGCCGCTGGAGGCGCTGCGGCGGGCCTACGCCCGGGCCCGGCCCGGCGATGTGGTGCTGCTCTCCCCTGCCTGCGCCAGCTTCGATCAGTTCGAAAACTACGCCCACCGAGGCCGGGCCTTCCGGGAAGCCTTCGGACAACTATCTCGGAAAATCCCCCCACCTGTCCCCGATCCCTAAGACAGCCGGCACTTCCCAGCCTCACCTATAGACCACTGGTTTCCCTCTCAGGTCCTTCGTTTCAGAGGACATGTGGTCCACACTACCTTCCCGGAGGTGGCCGTGGGGAAAACGGAAGCTCAGCTCCTAGTAGCAATGGTGCTCCTCACCCTGTTGGGATTCCTGTGCGTCTACTCCACCAGCTTCGTGCTGGGGTACCGGCTCTATGGTGAGCCCCTGGCCTTTTTGGTCCGCCAACTGCTCGGTGCCGGATTGGGGCTGGCCTTGCTGGTGGTGTTCTGGCGGGTGAACTACCACCGCTGGGCCGAGGTGGACGACTTGCTGCTGCTGGGGGTTTTCCTGCTGAGCTTGGCCACGTTGGTGCCCGGGGTGGCCCGCGGGGGCAGGTGGCTGCGGTTGGGCCCGTTTTCCTTCCAGCCCACCGAGCTGGGCAAGCTGGCTTTGGTCTTGTATCTCGCCAGCTCCCTCGTGCGGCGGGGAGAGGAGATCCACACTTTCGCCCAGGGGATAGCCCCGTACCTGGTGGTGCTGGGTGGGTTCGGGCTGGTGTTTTTGCTGCAGCCGGACCTGGGGATGCTGGTGCTTTATGTGACTTTGACCGGTTTTTTGCTGCTGGTGGGGGGGGTACCGGTGCGGCACCTGGCGCTCACCGCCCTGGGGGGGCTGCCAGTGGGAGGGCTGCTGGTGGTGGCTGCCCCGTATCGGGTTGGGAGGTTGCTGGCATTCCTCAACCCGGCTGCCTACCAGGAAACCTATGGCTACCAGGTCTTCCAGTCCCTTCTGGCCATCGGCTCCGGGGGGCTCTGGGGGCGGGGGTTGGGGGCTTCCCGGGCCAAGCTCTTCTATTTGCCGGCGGTGCACAACGATTTCGCCTTCGCCGCCTGGGCGGAGGAGACGGGGCTGGTAGGAGCGCTGGTGGTCCTGGGCCTGCTGGGCTGGCTGGTGGTGTTGGGGCTGCGGGTGGCTCGCTCCGCACCGGACCGACTGGGCACCTTGTATGCCCTGGGGGCCAGCTTCGTATTGGGGTTTCAGTCCCTGGTCAACCTGGGGGTAGTGGTGGGGGTGCTGCCGGTCACCGGCCTCACCCTCCCCTTTGTCAGTTATGGCGGGTCTTCCCTGGCGGTGACCCTGGGGTTGGTGGGGCTGCTGCTGGGAGTGGCCCGGCTGGCCGGGCAAGCCACGCCCCAGCGAGAGGAGGTAGCCTGATGAGGGTGTTGGTGGCAGCGGGAGGCTCCGGAGGGCACGTCTATCCGGCCCTGGCCGTGCTCGAGGAACTGCGGGCCTGGGGGGCACTCACCGCCGCCTGTTGGCTGGGCAGCCCCACTGGGATAGAGGCCAAAATCGTCCGCCGCTACCCATGGATAGACTTCCAACCCCTCTCCTGCCGGGGGCTTCCCCGCAGCCAGCCCTGGCGCTGGCCCGCCACCCTCCTCCACTCCGGCCGGGCCCTCGGTCAAGCCCGAGGGGTGATCGAGAAGTTCAGGCCCCAGGTGGTGTTGGGCATGGGGGGTTACCCCTCCTTCGCCCCGGTCCTGGCCGCCCACCTGGCGGGCATCCCCACGGCCATCCACGAGCAAAACGCCCGCTTGGGCCTGGTGAACAAGCTGCTCCTCCCCCTCGCCTCCCGGGTGCTCCTCTCCTTCCCCCACACCCACGGGGCTCCCCCCCCAGGGGGGAAAGTTCGGGTCACAGGCAACCCCCTGCGGCGCCAGTTCCTCTCCCTGCGGCCCCGATTTCCGGGACGGGAGCTGTTGGTGGTGGGGGGCTCCCAAGGCTCCCGCCTGCTGGTAGAAGCCACCTTGCGGGCCGCCCCCACCTTGGCCCGGCTGCCGGAGCTGCGGCTGAGGCTGGTGGTGGGCCAGGCGGCTGACCCCCTCGCGGTACGCCGGAGACTGGCGGCAGCCGGGCTCCGAGACCCGGCGGTGGAACGCTACACCGAACACATGGCCCAGGCCCTCGGGCAAGCGCGGCTGGTGATCTCCCGCGCTGGCGGCACGGCGGTGGCAGAGCTGGCAGCCACTGGCCGACCGGCTATCTTGGTCCCCTGGTCCCGGGCGGCCGGGGGGCACCAACGCGACAACGCCCTGGCCCTGGCCCGCACCGGGGGCTGTGTGCTCATCGGGGAGCGGCAGCTGGCCTCCGTGGACCTGGGCACCCTGGTGGCCCGGCTTTGGGCGGACGAGGTCCGGCTCAAGCGAATGGGACAAGCAGTGCTCCGGGTGGCCCGCCCTCAGGCAGCCCGCCTGGTGGCCCAGGAACTCCTGAGTCTGGCCCGAGGGGTACCATGAGGGACCTGGGCACCCACCTGCATCTGGTCGGCATAGGTGGGGAGGGGATGTCCACCCTGGCCCAGCTCCTCTCCCAGCTGGGATACCAGGTCTCCGGAAGCGACCTCACCCCAAGCACACGGTTGGCCCACCTCTCCGCCCAGGGGATACGGGTGTGCCTCGGGCATTCCCCCGACAACCTCCCTCCCGGAAGGGGCACGATCGTCTACTCCTCTGCCATTCCCGCGGGGAACCCCGAGCTGCGGGCGGCCAGGGCCCGCGGAATGAAGCTCCTACCCCGCCTGCAGGCCCTGAACGTCCTGCTGGCCGGCAGGAAGGTGGTGGCCATCGCCGGCACCCACGGCAAGACCACCACCACCACTTGGGCCGCCTGCCTGGTGCACAGGTTGACCGGAGAGGAGGGGCACTACATCGGGGCCCAGGTGGCTGGTCTCCCGGCTGCCCGCTGGGGTCACGGCCCCTTCTTCCTGGAAGTGGACGAGTCAGACGGGCTGTTCACCACCCTCTCCCCCCAGGTGGCGGTCATTGGAAATATCGACGGTGACCATCTTTCCACCTACGGAAGCTACCAACGGCTCCTGGGGGCCTTCGCCGCCTTTGCCCGGCGGGCGGGGAAGCTGGCAGTGGGGGGGGACGACCCAGGGGCGAGGCGACTGGTTGCGGCACGACCCGATGCCCTTACATTTGGCCTCTCTCCCGGCTGCCGGCTGCGGGCCCGGGGGGTCCGCGGCCGGGGCCAAAAAAGCTGGTTCGAACTGTGGTGGGAGGGCAGGCGCGTGGGAGAAGTGGAAATCCCGGCCCCGGGGACCCACAACGTGCGCAATGCCTTGGGCGCCCTGGCCGCCGGAATCCTGGTGGGGCTGCCGGTTGAGGAGCTGGCGGAGTGGCTCCCCCAGCTCCCCCGCCCCCGCCGTCGCCTAGAGGTGCTGGAGGAGAACGGCCATCTGGTGGTAGACGACTACGCCCACCATCCCCGGGAGCTGGCCTGTAGCCTGACCGGCATCCGAGCCGGTTGGCCCCGTCGGCGGGTGGTGGCCGTGTTCCAGCCACACCGCTACAGCCGCACCTCCCGCTACGCCCGGGCGTTCGGCGAGGTGCTGGCCCGGGGCGCGGATGAGGTGGTGGTGACGGAGGTCTACCCGGCCGGCGAGCCGCCGCTGCCGGGGGTGAGCGGGGCTCAAGTGGCGGCGGCAGCCCGGGCCGCCGGGGGGGAGGTCCACTTCGCCCCCACCCTGGACCAGGCGCAGGAGCGGGTGGCGGGGATCGTGCGGCCCGGGGACGTGGTGGCTTACTTTGGGGCAGGCGACATATGGCGACTAGCACGAAAAATGGCAACCAGTCTCTCCTCCGGCGGTTGAGGGCCCTGCCCGGGGAGCTCCGGGAAGGGGTTCCCCTGGCAGAGCTCACCACATTCCGCATCGGGGGACCGGCCTGGGCGGTGTTCACCCCCAGCCGCTGGGAGGCGTTGGTGGAGGGGGTGGCCCTGGCGCGGAAATGCGAGGTCCCCTGGCGGGTGGTGGGCGGGGGGTCAAAACTCCTGTTCCTGGATCGGGGGTTCCCAGGGCTGGTCATCCTCACCCACAAGCTGCGGGGCTGCCGCCAGGAAGACGGGCTGGTGGTGGCCGAGGCCGGCCTGCGATTGGGAGAGCTGGTGGAGGCGGGCTTTTGCCAGCTGGCCGGGATTCCCGGCACCGTGGGCGGGGCGGTGGTGATGAACTCCGGCACCCGCTACGGCCAGATTGGAGACCGGGTGGAGTGGGTGGAAGTGCTCACCCCCGAGGGAGAGCTGGTGCGGTGGGGGAAAGAGGAATGCGAGTTTTCCTACCGCAACTCTCGCCTCCGCCAGTGCCGGTGTGCGGTGCTGCGGGTGGGGCTCAGGCCCAGCCCCTCGGGCCCACCCCCGGCCCTGATCCTGGCGGAGAGGCGGGCGGGGCAGCCGGTGGGGCTGCCCTCGGCCGGCTGCGTGTTCCGCAACCCCCCCCACGCCCCCGCGGGATGGCTCATCGACCGGGCGGGGCTGAAGGGGGCCCGGGAGGGGGACGCCATGGTCTCCCCCAAACACGCCAACTTCATCGTCAACCTGGGCCAGGCCCGGGCCAGCGACGTGCTGCGGCTGGTGGACAGAGTGCAGCGCCAAGTGCTCCGCGCGTTCCGACTATGGTTGAAGCTGGAGCTGGAAGTGGTCCGGGAGTGAGGGGGACGCTGAGATTTGCTTGTCTGGGAATCGCCGTCCTGCTCTTGGCCTGGGGGGCAGTCCGCTGGGGAGGATGGTGGCGGGTAGTTGAAGTGAAGGTAGCCGGGGATCATCACCTTCCCCCAGAGTACCGGACCCAGTTGACTCAGATTGTCTCGAGTGCTAATATCCTTCGTCTAGATTTAAGGGGGATTCGGGACCGGATCGTCTCGCTCCCGTGGGTGAGGGAGGTCCAACTTGGGGTGGATCCGGTTGCCCGACGGGTAAGAATATACGTTTGGGAAAGGGAGCCGGTGGGACGAGTAGTGTACGAGGGGGGAACAGCAGTCTGGGTGGACAATGAGGGGGTGGTAGTGGGCCCGGCCGACCAGGCGTGGTTGCTGGTGCCCCCGGGGCAGGGCGGGTGGGTGCCCCCCGAGGTAGCCCTCGCGGCCGAAGCGGTGGAAAGGACGAACCCCGCCCTGCTTTCCCTCATCGCTCCCATCGATGCCACCGACCCCGAGGCGGTGGTAGCCAGCCCTCCCTCCGGCCCCCTCATCCGACTCGGGCCAATTAGCACCCTTCCCCAGAGGTTAGTTATCCTGGGAGAACTATGGGAGGAACAGTTGGCCGGGCGATTCAACTTCTCCAGCTACGCGGAGGTGGACCTCCGCTGGGAGGGGCAGGTCATCTTGAAGCCGCGATGAAGGTGGTGATTCCATGAGGCGGGAGCGGTTGGTGGTGGGGCTGGACGTAGGCACCACCAAGGTGTGTTGCTTGGTGGCCAATGTGGTGGATGGGATCATCGAGATCGTGGGCATGGGCATGTCCCCCTCCCGAGGGCTGGAGAAGGGTGTGGTGGTGGACATCGGGCGCACCATCCAGTCGATTCGTAAAGCTATTGAGGAAGCTGAAAATATGGCCGACGTGCGTATTTCAGAGGTCTACGTGGGCATCGCTGGCAAGCACATCCGCTCCATCAACAACTCGGCCACCGTCTCCATCACCCGCCCCGACCGCATCATCACCAAAGAGGACGTCCACCGAGTGGTGGAGGCGGCCCGCACCATCCCCCTGTCCCCGGACGTGGAGCTCATCCACGTCATCCCCAGGCAGTACATCGTGGACGGCCAAGAGGGGATCACTGACCCGGTGGGGATGACCGGCACCCGGCTGGAGGTGGACGTGCATCTGGTGATGGGGTCGGTCACCGCTGTGCACAACTTGGTGCGGTGCGTGGAGTCCCTGGGGGTGAGGATCTCCCAAATCGTGCTCGAACCACTGGCCTCCTCCATGGCGGTGCTTTCCTCCGCGGAGAAAGAGCTGGGGGTGGTGCTGTTGGACATCGGGGGTGGTACCACCGACATCTCGGTATTCCGCGGGGGCGATATCTGGTTCTCCAAGGTGATTCCGATTGCAGGGGAACACATCACCAACGACATCACGGTGGGGCTGCAGACGCCCATCGAGGAAGCCGAGCGGATAAAAAAGGAGTACGGGACCTGCCTGGTGGAATCGGTGGGGGACGACGAGAAGATCGAAGTGGCCACCATCGGGGGGGACAGCACCAAGACCGTGCCCCGGAAGGTGCTGGCCAAGATCATCGAGCCCCGGGTGGAGGAGATCCTGGACCTGGCCGTCCAAGAGGTGGAGGACGCCGGCTACCGGGACCTGGTGCCGGCGGGGATGGTGATCACCGGGGGGAGTTCGTTGCTCTCTGGGATCGTGGAGTTCGCCCATCAGCGATACGGGATGCCGGTGCGGCGGGGGCGCATCCCTCAGGGCATCCACGGCCTGAGGGACATCGTGGAATCCCCCATCTACGCCACGGCCATTGGCCTGTTGAAGTACGCGGTGGAGGGGCGGGATTTCGCCCGCCGGCGGCCGGTGGGGGTGGGGAGCAGGATGGGCAGAAGCGGTGGGGGAATGCTGGCCCGCCTGTTCGGCTGGTTCAGGAAGTTCCTGCGGGGGTGAGCGATGAACGGTGACAGCCCGGCGCGACTGATGGTGATCGGGGTGGGGGGCGGGGGGGGCAACGCGGTGAACCGGATGATGGAGGCCGGGCTGACCGGGGTGGAGCTGGTGGCGGTGAACACGGACGCCCAGGTGCTGTCCATCGTCCAGGCCCATCGGCATTTGCAGATAGGCCGCCAGCTCACCGGGGGCCTGGGGGCAGGTGGGGACCCGGAGGTGGGCCGGGCGGCGGCCGAGGAATCCCAGGAAGAGATCGTGGACCTGCTGTCCGGGGTGGACATGGTGTTCATCACCGCCGGGATGGGTGGGGGGACCGGCACCGGGGCCGCCCCGGTGATCGCCGGCCTGGCCCGGGAGATGGGCATCCTGACCGTGGCCATCGTCACCCGCCCCTTCTCCTTCGAGGGCGTGACCCGGGCCAAGCGGGCCGAGGACGGGATCAAGAACTTGGCCGAAAACGTGGACGCCCTGATCACCATCTCCAACGACAAGCTCCTGAAAGAGGCCCCCCCAGATATGTCCCTCACCCAGGCCTTCCGGTTGGCGGACAAGGTGTTGTGGCAAGGCGTGCAGGGGATTACCGACCTGATCACCGTCCCCGGGCTCATCAACCTCGACTTCGCCGACGTGGAATCGGTGCTGCGGGACGCGGGCACCGCCATGATGGGCATCGGCGAGGCCGAGGGGGACAACAAGACCCGCGAGGCAGCTCGACAGGCCATCTTCTCCCCGCTTTTGGACTCCACGGTGAAGGGTGCCCGCAAGGCCATCCTCAACATCACCGGAGGAGAGAGCTTGACCCTGGAGGAGGTCACCGAGGCGGCGAACGTGATCCACGAAGCGCTCTCGGACCGGGCAGACCTCATCTTCGGGGCCACCATCCGAGAGGGGATGCAGAAGGTGCGGGTCACGGTGATCGCCACCGGCTTCCCCGCCACCAACGAAGAGGGCACGCTGAAATTAGAGGAAGAAGAGGCCTTGTTGGAGCGGATAGAGATGGAAGCCCCGGTGCGGGACGAGTACGACGTGCCGACGTTTTTGCGCAAGGCCCGCCGGACCGAACTCCGCTGAGCCCGCCGGGAAAGTCCCCAAGTTTAGGTGTCACCCTCTAGCCGAGAGAGCCGAGGTTTCCCTCCCCGGGAAAGGCGGGGTTAACCGGACTTGGAGGCCCCAGCCCCGGGAGGGGGCGATGCCTCCCTCACCTGCTGGGTGGTGATCAGCTGGGCCCCGTCCCCGGCCAGGGCCACCACTTGCCCCAGCTTCACCGGCGCTTTGAGACACAGCCTCCGCACCAGTCCCATGACCTGGGGGAACAGGCGTTTGGGGATGGGCCGGTCGGTCCTCACCGCCACCACCGGCCGCTCTCCCCCCACCACCTTCACCAGGCTCATCAGCACCCGCTTGGGGTCGGTGACCTCCTCTCGGGCGTAGGCCTCGCCCCGGGGGCAGCGGTTCCCGCTCACCTCGATCGCCCCCGGGCCGTGCACCTCCACTTCGAGCTCACAGCCCACCGGACAGGAAACACACACCAGCTTCTTCCTCATCCCGGGGTCACCTCCACCCGCACCTCGGGGAGCCGACACAACTCCGCCAGGGCCTCCGGGGAGAGGTTGATCTCCACCATCTCCGTAGGCCTGACCCCGAGGTGGTTCTTGGAGATCACCCCGCCCAGGGAGACCCGGGCCTGGGGCAGGGGCCGGGGGACGCGGATGTAGACGGTGGTGGGCTCACCCGGGACCAGGAAGCTGGGCACCAGGTGGAGCACGTTCTCCCCCCGCACCAGGGGTACCGGCCTTGCAGGAGAGAGCTCACCCCGGGCGTAGCGGGCCGCCGCCGCCCCGGCCCGGGCCCCCAGCTCCGCCACCGTGTCCACCAGGTCGAACACGGCCAGGGAGTTCCCGGCCCCAAACAACCAGGGCAGCTCTGTCTGGAGGCGGGCGTTCACCTGCGGCCCCCGGTTCCAGGGGTCCAGCGGCACCAGGGGCTCGATGAGCCGGTTCTCCGGGATCAGCCCCACCGACAGCACCAGGGTGTCGCAGGCCAGGAACTTCCCGCTCCCCGGCAGGGGCCGCCCTGCCTCGTCCACCTCCACCACCGTGATCCCGGACAGGCGCTCCCGGCCATGCACCTCCGCCACCGTGTGCCGCAAAAGCAAGGGGATGCCGAAGTCCGAAAGACACTGGACCACGTTCCGCAGCAGCCCCCCGGGGAAAGGCTTGATCTCCAGCACCGCCGCCACCTCCACCCCCTCCAGGTG
>DFNF01000057.1:18754-19253 GCA_002375935.1 Acetothermia bacterium UBA3574 | reverse complement strand
CCCCCTCCAGGTGGAGCCTGCGGGCCATGATCAGGCCGATGTCCCCTGACCCCAGGATCACCGCCCTCCTCCCAGGGAGGAGGCCGTGGATGTCCAGCAGCCGTTGGGCCAGGCCGGCGGTGTAAATCCCGGCGGGGCGGGTGCCCGGGATCCTCAGGGCGCCGAACGGCCGCTCCCTGGCCCCAGCCGCCCACACCACCGCCCGGGGACGGAACTCGGTGAGCCCCTGCGGGTGGGCAGCCAACAGCCGGGGGCCGCGGGGTGCCAGCTCCAGCACCGTGGCCTCGGTGAGGACCTCCGCCCCCGACCCCGCGAGCTCCCCCCGCAGGCGGTGGGAGAACTCGGGCCCGGTGAGCTCCTCCCGGTAGCGGTGGAGCCCGAACCCCGGGTGGATGCACTGCTCCAGCACCCCCCCCAAGTTCCCCTCCCGTTCCAAGAGCACCGTCTCGGCTCCGGCACCGGCGGCGGCCGCGGCGGCGGCCATCCCGGCCGCCCCCCC
>DFNF01000057.1:0-18430 GCA_002375935.1 Acetothermia bacterium UBA3574 | reverse complement strand
GCGGCCATCCCGGCCGCCCCCCCGCCCACCACCAGCACCTCCACCCGGCGGACTTTCACGGCCGCACCTTCCCCACCACCACGGGCGAGCCCGGCCCCCGCAGGTGAACATCCTCCGGCTCCCTCCCCAGCTCCCGGGCCAAGATCTTCAGGATCTTGTCGGTGCAAACCCCCCCCTGGCAGCGGCCGAAGCCGGCCCGGGTGCGAAATTTCACGCCGTCCAGGCTCCTCGCCCCCCGGCGGACGGCCTCCAGGATCTCCCCCTCGGTCACCCGGTTGCAGAAGCACACCACCCGCCCCCAGCTGGGGTCCTCCCGGATCAGGGCCTCCCACTCCCCCGGCGGGAGTTCGGCGGGGTGGGGAATCCCCTGGCGGACCGGGTTGAACTGAGCTTTCCGCGTCAGCCCCAGCTCCGGGGCGATGACCTCGTGGGCCAGCCAGCGGGCGATCTGGGGGGCGGCGGTGAGCCCGGGGGAGCGCATGGCCGCTGCCTGGTAAAAGCCCTTCACTTGGGTGGGCCCCAGCACGAAATCCTGCTGGGGGGACTCGGGCCTGAGCCCGGCGAAGGTCTTTATGGCCTGGTGCAGCGGGAGCTCGGGGACGAGCCGCTTGGCCCCGGCCACCACCTCCTCCAAGCCCTCCCCAGTGGTCTCGTTGGCCTCCCTCGCCCCTTCCGGCAGGTCCTGGGCGTTGGGGCCCAGGAGCACCCCCCCGTCCACCGTGGGCAGGACCAGGATGCCCTTGGAGTCCCCCACCGGGGCCGGGAACAGGACCGAGTGCACCAGGCCTGAGGCCGCCTTGTCCAGGAGCACGTACTCCCCCCGACGGGGGAACAGCCTGGGCTCGGTCAGGCCGACCATCTCCGCGATCCGGTCGGCGTAAAGCCCAGCCGCGTTTATCACCGCCTCCACCGGGTAGCGGCCCTGGGGGGTGACCACCGCCTGCACCCGGCCGCCGGAGACCTCCAGCCCGGTCACCTCCTGGGCGAGATGGAGAAAAAGGCCGTTTGCGACGGCATTCTCCACCGCGGCGATGGCCACCTGCCAGGGCTCTGTCACCCCCACCGTGGGCGCCCACAGGCCGGCCACCACCTCCGGGTTCACGTGCGGCTCCCGCGCCAGTACCTCCTCCCGAGGCAGGATCTCCAGGCCGGGGACGCCGTTCTCCTCCCCCTGCTCCCGAAGCCCCTCCAGCACCGAAACCTCGACCCGGGAAAGGGCGAGCACCCAAGCCCCGGTGCGCAGGAAGGCGAAGTCCAGCTCCCGAGCCAGCTCCTCGAACAGGGCGCTGCCGGGGGCGCAGAAGCGGGCCCGCAGGGTGCCGGGGCGGTCGTGGAACCCGCCGTGTACGATCCCGGAGTTGGCCTTGGTCACCCCCCAGCCCACGTCCGGGGCCCGCTCGAACAGGTGGACTTCGGCTTCGTAGCGGCAGAGCTCCCGGGCGACGAGCGCCCCCACGATGCCTGCTCCCACGACGGCGATCCTCATCGGGCCCCCTCCGCCCAGCCCCGGGCCCGTTCCACCGCCCTGTGCCAACCTGCGAGGAGCTGCTCACGTTCACTCGGCGACATGTGGGGCTGGAAGGTACGTTCCCGACGCACCAAAGAGGGGATGTCGGAAAACTGCCACAGGCCCAGGGAGACCCCGGCGGCCAGGGCCGCCCCCAGGGCGGTGGTCTCCAGGACCTGGGGCCGCACCACCGGGACCCCCAGGATGTCGGCTTGAAACTGGCACAGAAACTCGTTCCTGGCCGCCCCGCCGTCCACCCGGAGCTCCGGGAGCCGGTGGGGGAAATCGGCCTCCGCGGCCCGCACCAAGTCGTGGGTCTGATAGGCGATGGCCTCCAGGGCCGCCCGGGCCAGGTGGGCCCGGGTGGTGCCCCGGGTGAGGCCGAGGATCGCCCCCCGGGCGTAGGGGTCCCAGTGGGGCGCCCCCAGGCCGGTCAGGGCGGGCACGAAGTACACCCCCTCGTTCCCCGAAAGGGAGGCGGCCAGGGCCTCGCTCTCGGCGGAGGAGGAGATCAAGCCCAGATCCCGCAGGAACTGGACGGCTGCCCCGGCCACGAACGCCGACCCTTCCAGGGCGTAGCTGGCCCCGCCCGGGGCCGAATAGGCCACGGTGGAAATGAGGCCCTGCCCGGACTCCACCGGCCGATCCCCGGTGTGCACGAGCAGAAACGCCCCGGTGCCCCAGGTGACCTTGCCCTGGCCCGGGGAGATGCAGCCCTGCCCCAGCAGGGCCGCCTGCTGGTCCCCCAGCACCCCGGCCAGGGGCACCTCCGCCCCCAGGAGCCCCGGCTTGGTGGTCCCAAATAGGGAGAAGCTGGGCCGGACCTCCGGCAGGGCCCCCCGGGGAAGCGCAAACAGCTCCAGGAGCTCCTCGCTCCAAGCGAGGCGGCGGAGGTCGAACAGCATGGTGCGGGAGGCGTTGCTGGGGTCGGTGGCGTGCACCCCGCCCAGCTTGTATAGGAGCCAGGAGTCCACGGTGCCGAAACAGACCTCCCCGGCCCGGGCCCCCTCCCTGAGGCCGGGGACGTTCCGCAGGAGCCACTCCAGCTTGGTGGCGGAGAAATAGGGGTCCAGGGGCAAGCCGGTGACCTCCCGCACCCTCGGACCCAGCCCCTGCTCCGCCAGCTTTCGGCACCGGGCGGCGGTGCGGCGGTCCTGCCACACGATGGCCGGGGCCAGGGGGGTTCCACTCTTTCTGTCCCAGGCCACCACCGTCTCCCGCTGGTTGGTGATCCCGATCCCCAGGAGGTCCTGTGGCCGGAGGCCGGCGCTCTTCAGGGCGGCTCGCAGCACGGCCAAGGCGCCTTCCACCATCCTCTCGGGGTGCTGTTCCACCCAGCCGGGGCGGGGGCAGGCCAGGGGGAGCTCCTGGTAGGCGCTGGCCACCTCGTGGGCGGTTTCATCGAAGAGGACGAACCTGACCCCGGTGGTGCCCAGGTCCAGGGCCCCCAGGCGCCCCCTTGCATTACCTTTCGTTTTCATTTTCGTTTCCTTGCGAAGCTTGCCATTCTAGCCCCCAAAAGGGGCCCCCTCAAGGGATCAGAACGGGTAACCGGACAGGTCCAGCTCCTGGGCCATGGCCCGCAGGTTGCGGCGCAGGGCCCGGTTCACAGGCACCCCCTCCCGCCGCACCCGCTGCTCGGCCAGATACGCCTTCTCCCCCGCGGTGTAGATGCGCTCCGCGTCCGGGGACACCTCCGCCGCCCGCAGCGCCCTGAGGATCGCCCCCGCGGTCCGCTTGAATTCCTCCAGGGGAACGAAGTGGCCGATGTCGAGCGCCATGAAGAAGTGCCCGAGCTGATGGGGCCGGGGGTTCCCGTGTTCGTCGAACCCGGAGAGGTCCTTGAGGAACGCCCCGGACTGGAGGGCCGCGCACAGGATCTCCACCACCACCGAGAGGCCGTAACCCTTGTGCCCGCCCAGCTCTTCCCCCTTCCCCCCCAGGGGGAGCAGGGCGAAGAGGCCCTTGGGGATGCCAGCCAGGATCTCATCGGTGTCGGTGGCCAGCCTCCCCTGGCGGTCGATCACCCAGCCGGCCGGGGTGGGCTTCCCCGCCCGCGCCAGCACCTCGATCTTCCCCCGCTGGGCGATGGAGGTGGCGGCATCAAAACAGAAGGGGAACTCCTCGTCGGTGGGACAGGCGAACGCGATGGGGTTGGTGCCCAGCATGGGCTCCACCGAGAAGGTGGGGGCCACCGAGGGGCGGGCGTTGGTGAACGCCAGCCCGATCATGCCCTCCCTCGCCGCCATCAGGGCGTAGTAGCCGGCGATCCCGAAGTGGGAGGAGTTCCGGACCGCCACCGCCCCCAGCCCGTGCTCCCGGGCCTTGTTCATCGCGAGCTCCATGGCCCGGTAGCCGATCACGTGGCCCATGCCGTGGTGGCCGTCGACCACCGCGGTGGTCTCGGTCTCCCGCACCACCTCGAACCGTGTCACCGGGGAGAGGATCCCCTGCCGGATGCGGTCGTAGTACATCTTGAGCCGCCCCACCCCGTGGGAGGAGATCCCCCTGAGGTCTGAAGCCAACAGCACCTCGGTGCAGATCGCAGCGTCGTCCTCCGGCACGCCCAGGCCGCAGAACACTTGGTAGGTGAACCGGCGTAGGGTGTCCACCGGCACGTACATGACCTCACTTGCCACAGCCATCACCCCCTAATTCCCGGTCCAGGGCCGGCAGCTCGGCGAGGCTCCCGATCACGTGATCGGGCACAAAGGCGGCCCCAGGCAGGTCCTCGGGGCGGGTGACCCCAGTCAAGGTGAGGATGGCCACCAGCCCGTTTTCCTTGGCCATGCGGATGTCGGTCTCCAAGCGGTCCCCCACCATGGCGCACCGGTGGGGGGGCAGGTCCAGGACCCCCAGGGCCGCCTCCACCATGTGGCGGGAGGGCTTTCCCGCTATCAGCTCCACTTTCCGTCCGGTGGTGGCTTCCAGGGCCGCGATCACCCCGGCGGCGTCCGGGATCTCCCCCCCCTCCACGGGACAGGTCTTGTCGGGGTTGGTGGCCCAGAAGCGGGCCCCTCTTCTCAGGGCCTGGAAGGCGATCTCCAGCTTGCGGTAGTCGAAGGTGCGGTCGAAGGCGGCGATCACGTACTGGATCTCCTCAGGGTCCTCGGTGAGGACGAGGCCGGCCCGGCGGAGTTCCTCCACCAGGGGCGGCTCCCCGATGGCGAACACCCGGGCCCCGGGGGCCTCCCGGGAGAGGAGCCCGGCGAGGACGAAGGACGAATTTATCACCTCCTCCTGGGAAGTGGGGATCCCCAGGCGGGTGAGCTTATCGGCGTAGTGGCGGCGGGAGTAGAGGGGTTTGTTGGACAGGAATACGAACCTGCGGCCGCGCCCCCGCAGGGCCTCGATGGCCTCCCTGGCCCCGGGGACGAGCACCTCCCCCCGCCACACCGTGCCATCCAGGTCCAAGATGTACCCGGCCACGGCAGGGTGTCCCCTCATTCGCGGATGATGATGGTCCTGGCGGGTGCAAGATGAACCCGGATCTCATCTCCTTCCCGATAAGGCATGGCCGAATGAGCCTGGACCCTGAGGGAGGTCTCGCCCAGCTTCACGAACAGGTAGAGGATGTTCCCCAGGTACACCCGGTGCAGCACGGTGCCACGGAACGTGTTTTCCCGCTCCCCCGCCCCCTCCACCACTTCCACGTCCTCAGGGCGCACCGAGGCAGTGGCCTGCCGGCCCGGGGCCACCGCGTCCAGGGCCAGCACCCCGCACCGCACGCGCCCGAAGTCCGCTTCGAGGATTGCCTCAGCCCGGTCCTCGTCCACCTCGGTCACCACCCCGGAGATGAAGTTGGTGACCCCGATGAAATCGGCCACGAACTTGGTGGCCGGCCGGTGGTAGATCTCCTCCGGCGGGCCCACCTGCACGATCTGCCCCTGGTTCATGACCGCCACCCGGTCGGAGATCACCATGGCCTCGGCCTGGTCGTGGGTCACGTAAACGGCGGTGATGTGCATCCGCTTGACCAGGCCCTGGATCTCGAACCGCATCTTCTCCCTGAGCTTCGCATCCAGGTTGGACAGGGGCTCGTCCAGCAGGAGGACCTTGGGGTTCCGGGTCAGGGCCCGGGCCAGGGCCACCCGCTGCTGCTGGCCGCCGGAAAGCTGGGTGGGGTAGCGGTGCTCTAGCCCCCCCAACCCCACCAGCTCCAAGGTCTCCTGGACCCGCTGGCGGATCTCCCGCTTGGGGAGCCGGGCCAGCTTCAGCCCGTAGGCCACGTTGTCGAAGATCCGCATGTGGGGCCAGACGGCGTAGTTCTGGAACACCATCCCGATCCCCCGCTTGGAGGGCGGCACGAATCCCTGGGAGAACATGGGCCGGCCGTCGATCACCACGTCCCCCTCGTCCGGGCGCTCCAGGCCCGCGATGCAACGCAAGGTGGTGGTCTTCCCACAGCCGCTCGGCCCGAGCAGGGTGATGATCTCCCCCTTTTCTATCTCCAGGGAGATGTGGTCCACGGCCACCACTTTCCCGAACCTTTTGAGGAGATTTCTGATCTCGATGAAGCCCATTCACTCCCTCCTGCCCCCGGCGCCCCAGGCCACGTTCAGGATCCCGCCGCCGACCCGGGCCGCGATGAGGAGCAACACGAACACCAACACCACCATGAAGAAGGCCATGGCCGCCGCGATCCCGAACTCCATCCCCCGGTGCCAGTTGAGGTATATCCCGATGGGCAGGGTCTCCCATCCCCCCCGGTAGAGGAAGACCGCGGTGGAGATCTCCTGGAAGGCCATGATGAAGAACATGATCACCCCCACGAAGATCCCCTTGAGGAGAAGCGGAAGCGAGATGGAGAAGAAGGTCTTGAGCTTCCCCGCCCCGGAGATCTCCGACGCCTCCTCCAGGGAGGGATCGAGCTGCAGGTACGAGGCGTGGGCCATGCGCAGGAAATAGGGTGTCCGGCGCACAAAAAGCGCCAACGGCATGATGATCCAGTGGGTGGCGATGGGGATCGTCCGCCAGAAGGCGAGGAGGAAGCTCACCCCGATGGCGATGCCGGGGAAGACGAGCAGGATGGTGGAGATGAAGTCCAGGGCGTTTTTGCCCGGGGCCCGGGTGCGGGTGAGGAGGTACGCCACCGCCAGCCCGAAGGTGACCCCGAACAGCAGGGCGATCCCGCTGAACCGCAGCGAGTTCATGAGGAGCTGCGGGGTATCGAAGAAGATGACCTCGAAGTTCTCCAGGGTCCAGTAGGTGGGGAAGGGCTCGAACACCCACCTCCGGGAGAAGGCCGACAGCCCCAACACTACCGGGATGATCAGGACGAGGACGGAGATAAAGCCCATGTACAGGTAGGAGATCAGCCGGGCCAGGGGGCCGGGGACGATGGTCCTCCCCTCCAGGGCAGTGCCCTTGGACAGGGCCGTGTACTTCTTCCGCTCGATCCAACGGCGCAGGGTGAGGAACATCCCCACGCAGATCACCGCCGCCACCACCACCGAGACGATCCCCATGTATTTGCGGTACACGTCGGTGAAGTGGTAGGCGATGTTGATGTAGGCGATGGAGGGGAGGTAGTCCACCTGTCCCAGGATGATGGGGGTGAGCCAATCGGTGAACGGCCACAGGAAGACCAGCACCGCCCCGGCGAAGTAGCTGGGGGTAGCTAACGGCAGGGTGATGGTGAAGAACCGGCGGATCCCCCCCGCCCCCTCCACCTCCGCCGCCTCCTCCAGGGAGGGGTCGATGTTGGTGAACCCCGCCAGGAGGCTCAGCACGATGAACGGGAGGAGGTGGAGGGACTGGATGAACACCAGCCCCTGAAGCCCGTAGATGAAGTTCAGGGGCTCGGAGATGATCCCCCACTCCATGAGGAGGAGGTTCACGGTGCCCCACTTGCCGAAGAAGACGATGAACGCGAACGCCCCGGCGTAGGCGGGGAGGACGATGGGCAGGAGGGTCAGGGCGGTGAACACCGTCTTCCCCCGGATGCGGTACCGGGCCAGGATGTAGGCGGCGGGGAGGCCGATCAGGGTGGTAGTGGCCAACACAAGCACCCCCAAAAGGAGGGTGTTGCCGAACGCCTTGAGGTAATAGGAGTCCCGGAAGAAGTCGAGGTAGTTCTGGATCCCGAACCGGTCCGTGCCCGCGATCTTGAAGCTCTCCAGGATCAAGAAGAACAAGGGGTAGAGGATGAACAGGCCCACCACCGCCCACAGGATCAGCGACAGCAGTATTTCCCCTCGGGAGAGGTCATAGAGGGGCAGGCGGAGCCTGGCCCCGCCTGCCCCTTTCGTTCCCGCAGCGGATGCTCGGTTGCCCATCCTGGAAGCTTAGCCCTGGACCAACAAGTTCCGGGCCTCCAAGGCAAGGAGCCGCGCAGCCGCGTACTCACCCTGTCCGAACAGGGTGCGGGCTTCCGCCAGCTTGGCCTCGGCGGCGGTCACGTCCTTCCCCAGGGCGCGGGCCGCCTCCACCTCGCCCTCCACCTCCTCGATCAGGGCCAAGGTGTTCCGGAGCTCACCCCACTTGCGGTAGATCTCCATCTCGTAGGTGCGGTTGACCTCGTCCCAACGCTCCTTGGCGAGATCGAGGTCGTACTCGATGAGCTCCACCTCCAGGTCCCAGAAGTTGTCGACCCCCAGGGCGCCCAGGGCATGCTCGGCCATCTCGACCCCCTCCGCGGCCCAGGCGCTCAAGCTGATGTCGGTGCGGGCGGGGAAGTAAGCCCCCATGAGCACGTACATCTGGCCCTCGGGGCTGTACAGCCAGTCCAGGAAGATCTTGGCGTTCTCCTCGTTGGGAGCCCCGGCCAGAAGCGCCGCCGCCTCGGGGACCATGATGGTCTTGTCGGGCACCAGCGCGGCCACCGGGTAGCCGTCCTTGCGGGCGGCCATGGCGTTCATCTGGGGTTGGGCGATGCCGATGGGCACCTCGCCCCGGGCCACGATCTGCAGGGTATCGGTGCTGCCGGTGGAGAACCGGGCCAGGTTCGCCGCCAGGTACCGCAGATACGCCCACCCCTCCTCCTCGCCCATGGTCTGGAGGATGATCTCCACCGTCTCGTGCATGGTGCCGGAGGCGTAGGGGAGGGTGTGGACGATGTTCCCCCGGTACACCGGGTCCAACAGGTCCTCCCAGGTGGCGGGGACGGGCAGGCGCAGCTTCCCCATGACCTTCTCGTTGTAGATGTTGGTGACCAGCCAGGGAGCGAAGCAAGTCCAGTAGTACTCAGGATCTTTAACCAGCATTCCTCCCCATTCCGCCGGGATGGCGTCCCAGCCCTGGGGCTGGTAGGGGACGATGAGGCCGAGGTCCTGCAGGAGCTCGTGGGCCGGGGCGCCGGCCCCCAGGAACACGTCGGCATCGGGCTGGCCGCCCCAGAGGCGCACCTTGTCCACGCACACCGGCCAGCCGCCCGGCTTCACGAAGGTGATTTCGATCTCCTCGCCGAAGGTGCGGAGATAGTAAGCCCGGAAGCCCTCCTTCAGGCTCTCGGCGAGCTCGGTGTAAATCGGCCCCACCCAACCCAGGCGCTGCTGGGCGAAAGCCCCCAGTCCCACCGCCACGATCACTAGCCCCACTACAACTTGCCACTTACGCACACCGGATCACCTCCGTAGGTTTTTACACCGCTGGGAAACGCGCGGCCTGTGCCCTCTCTCACCCCCTTTCCTTGGAATTGGTCCTCTGCATGCTAACCGGTGTGTGGCGCCTAGCCAAGTCCTTTCCTTTTCCTTCCTGGCGCTAGTTAGCGCTAGACTGCGCATCATTTCGACCAGCGCCTCAGGGCACCGGGGCCCCGGCCAGAACCCGCACCGCGATGTCGGGGTGATCGGTGAACACCCCGTCTACCCCGTAGTCGAAGAGGAACCGCGCCAGCTCCTCCTCCAAGCTCCCATACCCCCGGGGCAGGGAGTCGGCCCGGAAGGTCCAGGGGTGGACCAGCAAGCCCAGGTCGTGGGCCCACTCCACCAGGCGAGGGTTGGACTCGATGAGCCGCTTGTCCGGCCCGATCCCCACCGCATAGCCGGCGATCCCCTCCAGCCCCCGGCGGGTGGCCAGCGTGAATTGGGCCACGCTGATGAGCTGCACCAGTGGGAGCTCACACCCCAGCTCATACCGCAACCGCTCCAAGGTGGCCGGCTCGAAGCACTGGATGAACACCTTGTCCTCCGGCCCCCGGTAGCCGTACCTCTCCAAGACCTCGAGCAGCCGGGCTGCCACGTCGTAGCCCTGCTCCAGGTGCCAGCCCGGCCGCTTGAGCTCGGGGTAGATGCCCACCCGGCGGCCGGTGCTCCGATTCAGGCCCTGGACGAGCTCGATGAGCTCCGTCAGGGTGGGGACCGGGAAGGAAGAAAACCCCACCGGGAACCGCCCCGGGAAATAGGGCTCCCCCGAGTCCCGGCAGCGCTCGTGCACCGAAAGCCTCCTCAGTTCCTCCAGGGTGAAGTCGATGGCGTAGAAGTGGCCGTCCGGGCGACGGCGGTCCGGGAACACCTCCTCCACGTCGGTGGTCCGCTCCAGGTAGATGTCGTGCAGGCAGACCAGGACGCCGTCCTTGGTCATCACCAGGTCCGGCTCGAGGTAGTCCGCCCCCAGGGCGTAGGCGTAGGCATAGCCGGCCAGGGTGTGCTCGGGCAGGTACCCCGACGCCCCCCGGTGGGCGATGACGATCTTCTCCTGAGCAACCAGGCCGAAGGCCACCGTTAGAGCAAGCAGCCCTACCAAAAACCGCTTCATTCACCCCCTCCTTCCTCGGGCAGCGGGAGCCCCGGAGGTGGCGACAGGAACGGGTACCGATCCAGCCCCGCCTCCGGTACCTCCACCGGCAGGTCGCAGATGCCATCCGGTCCCGGCAGGTCCTGCCCCGGGCCGGACTCCGTGTCCTGCGGCTCACAGAAGTCCCAGTAGTTGCCCCCCACCGGGTAGGCGGCGTGCCACCTGTTCCCCCCGGCGGGCACCCCCGAGCCGTCGTCGAACGCCGCCAGGCCACAGTCGAAAAAACCGTTGTGGTAAACCGTGTTGTCCGAGGAGGTGTGGTAGAGCCCGAGGCCCCGTTCGCAGGCCACCAGCGCGTTCAAGGTCACCTCCCCGTGGTGTGAGTCCCACAGGTAGATGCCCCAGCCGCAGCCCCGGGCCAGGTTCCCCTCCACCTGGAAGTAGTTGCAGCTATCCAGGTAGAGGCCGGTCTGGGAGTCCGAAAACTCGCAGCCGGAAACCCGGCTTGCCCGACAACGCCACAGGAACGCCCCCTGCTTCCTGAGCCCGGAAAACCGGCACCCCTGCACCACTGCCCCATCACAGTCATTTAGCTCTAGCCCAATCCGGCCCCCGGAGAACTCGCACCCCTCCACGACCAGGCCGGGGCTCTGGTAGCCGAATATCCCCGTGCCCAGCCCCTGAAAGCGACAGTCCCGGATGGCCACCTGGGGAGAGCCTGCCAGGGAGATCCCGGTGCCCCGGGGGGTGCCGCGGAAGGTGCAATTCTCGATCACCAGGTGGACCGTGATGTTGCGGATCGTGATCCCGACCCAGGCTTCGGCCGCGAACTCCCAGCCCGAGATCACGTAGGGGTCCGCCGGCGTACCGGTTCCCCCCACCACCCCGTTTTCCGGGGTCAAGTCCCCCACGGAGGAGATGACGATGGGGGGGTGGGGGGCGGCCAGCCCGATGGCGGCCAGGGCTCCCAGACACAAGCAGGAAAGCCAGAAGGTCCTCATTTGAGACGGCCCTCCACCAGCTCGTCCAGGGCGGCCACCAGCTCCTCCTCCCGCCCCTTGGGGATGAGAGAGGCGGCGGCGTAGTCGTGGCAGGCATCTATGGTCCCCCCCACCCTTTTGGCCGCCTCGGGGAGGAGCCAGGCGAGCCCCGGCCACTCCTTCCGCACGATCCGCTCCTCCAGGGGGCTCGGGACCCGCATGGAGATCTTCACCAGGTCCCAGTCGAACCGGCCCAGGCCCGGGATCTCCGCGGGCTGGTCCTGAAACCCGGCGATGTACTTGCCCACGTCCACGAAGTCCGCGTCCCGGATCTCCATGCAGAACTCGCCGATGATCTTCACCCCCATGGGGGAGAAGGCATCCCCCACCGAGAACCACTGTATATGTCGGCTTTTCTTGAGGCCCCCGGCCTTAAGCTTCTCCAGCACCGCCTCGAATCGCTCCCGCTTCAGCCGCTGAAGCTCTGCCAGTTTCCCCTCGTACTCCGGCGAGGGCCCAAAGAGGAGGGCCTCCACCCCCAGGGCCGGGCCGCCCATGGCGTACCCCGCCGCCCCCAACGTGGTCAGGGCCTTGGCGAAGGCCTTGAGCTCCAGGGGGGCACCGAACTTGGTGAGCCGATAGGCCTCGCGGCCGCCTTCCTCTGCCACCTGGATCTCCCCCCGGGAGAGGGCCTCCACCAGGGCAGCCCGGTTCTCCCCCACCAGCCGCCCCTCCCGGTCATGGGAGTCCCCGATGGCCCCGATCACCCCCAGGTAAGCGAGATCGCGGTTGGTCGGGTCCAACACTTGGGCGAACAGCCAGGCGGCGGTGGCGGCCGAGATCTCCTTCTCCCCCGACAGGCCGTAGAGCTCGGTGGAGAGCACCCACACCTCCGGGTCATCGGTCTCCTCGGCGAAGTGATGGTCCACGATCAGGGTCAGGGAGCGGCCCCGGTTCACCTCGGCGATCATGGGGGCGGCCCGGGCCCCTAGGTCCACGTACAGGATGGGGAGGCCGGCGAACCGGTCGTGGAGCCTCTGGTTGACCGGGGGGTGGACCCGCTCCAGAGGCACCCGCTCCACCCGGTAGCCGGCCCGCTCCAAGGCCAGGGACAGGACCGCCGCCGAGGAGAGCCCATCGGCATCGTTGTGGTGCACCACCACCGCTCCCTCGGCCCCCACCGCCTGCAGCCGGGCGATCCCCTCCTCCAGCGCCGCCAGGTAGTCGGCCTTCCCCACCTCAGCCCCCTTCCCAAGCCAAGATGTCGAGCACCGAGTCGAACGCGAAATCGGGCTCGATCCCCAGTGACCTGAGCTTCTCCTCGGTCATGGCCCCGGACCGGACGAACACCCGCACCATCCCCAGCCGGGCCCCGGCCAGCATGTCGGTGTCCATGTCCCCCACGATGGCGCAGTCCCCGGGGGAAAGCCCCAGGCGCGACAGGGCGATCTCTACGATGTAGCGGGAGGGCTTCCCGATGATGGCGTCCGGCTCCCGGTCCAGCATGTAGGACAGGGCCCCGATCACCGCCCCGGTCCCGGGGATCACCCCGTCCTTGGCCGGGAAGATCCGGTCAGGGTTGGTGGCGATGAACTTGGCCCCGGCGTGGTACAGGGCGCGCAGGGCCCCGGTGATCCGGTGGGCGTTGTCCTCACGGATCCTGCCGCTCCCATCGAAGGCCGATCCCACCACCACGTACTCGGCCTGGAAGGGGTCGTCCACCAGCTCCAGGCCCGCGCCCACGAGCTCCGCCGCCAACCCCGGCGCCCCCACCAGGTACACCCTGGCCCCAGGACTCTCCCCGGCCACGTAGCGGGCAGTGGCGTAGGTGGACAGAACGAGGTCGTCCTCGGTTGCCGGGATCCCCAGCCGCTCGAACTTGGCGATGTAATCGGCCCGGGACTTGGTGGAATTGTTAGAGATAAAAATCACCTTTTTGCCGCCCTGCCTGAGGCGGGCGATGGCCTCCGGCGCCCCGGGGATGACCTCCTCCCCCCGGCACAGCACCCCGTCCACATCGAAGATGAACCCCTGGCAGCGCCGCAGGGGGTGGCCTGGGGGGAACTGGTCGGCCGTTACGTCGGGAAACAGCTTCCTCACGCTACACCTCCGTCCTCTTGGGGAAGGATCGCGGCTGCCGCCGCCCCAGCAGCTCCAGGGCCTCAGCCGGGCGGTCGGTGATCAACCCGTCCACCCCCATCTCGTTCATCTGCACGATCAAGTCCGGTTGGTTTATCACCCAGGAGTAGAGGGGGAGGCCCCGGGCGTGGGCCTCCCGCACTAAGCTAGGGTTGGTCTGGGCCCACTGGGGCAGGAGGACCTGGGGCGAGAGCCGCTCCACCTCCTCCCACAGGGTGAGCCACTCCCCGGCCACCAGCATCCCCACCCGCACCTCGGGGGCCAGCTCCCGCAGCCGCAGGAGGCTCCGGTGGTCGAAGGAGATGACCAACGTCCAGTCAACCGCCCCCTCCTCTCGCAGGATTTGGGCCAATCGTTCCTCCACCCAAGCCAGGGCAGCGCTGCTGTGCCGGGTGCGCTTAAGCTCCAAGAGCAGCTCCACCTTGCCCCCCACCTCCCGCAGGGCTTCCCGCAAGGAGAGGGCCCGTTCTCCCAACAGCTTCCTGCGGATGGGGCCGCCGATCCTCAGGGCCTGGATCTCCGCCAAGGTGAGGTAGCTGGTCCAGCCGGGCTTGCCGGCCAGCCGGCTGAGGTCCGCATCGTGCAGCACCACGAACCCCTCGTCCCGGGTGGGCCAGATGTCCACCTCCACCCCGTCCACCCCCAGGGCGATGGCCCGCCTGAGGGCGGCGGCGCTGTTCTCCACGGTGATGCTCCCCGCACCCCGGTGGGCGATGACCTTCATTTCTCCTCAGAGAGGGCAAACCCACGCATGAACTGCTCCTGCAGGAGCAGGAAGATCAAAAGCGGGGGCAGCATGGTGATGATGGTGCCGGCCATGGCCACCCCCCAGTTGAGCATCCCCTCCGCCCCAGACCCGGTGAGCAACTTGAGGCCGATCTGGATCATCTGCTTCTCGTTGGAAGCGATGATGATCAGCGGCCACAGGTACTGGTTCCAGATGTAGACGAACTGGATCACCGCCATGGCCCCGATGGTGTTCATGGACATGGGGACCAGGATCTGCCACAGGAACCGCAGGGGGGCCACCCCGTCCACCCGGGCTGCGTCCACCAGCGAGGAGGGGATGGACATGAAGTGCTGGCGGAACAGGAACACCCCAGTGGCCGAGGCCAGGAAGGGCACGATCAGGGCCCAGTGGGTGTTCCCCCAACCGAAGCTGCGCACCAAGTCGTACAGGGGGACGATCCGGACGGGGATCGGCATCATCAGGGTCATGAGCACGAACAAAAACAGCGCCCACTTGAACCGGAAGTCGAAGTACACCAGGGCCAGGGCGGCCAGAAGTGACATGAAGGTCTTGCCGATGGTGACCGCAAACGCGATGATGAACGTGTTCTTCATGAGCTGGCCCAGGCGGTAGTAGTTCCAGGCGGTGGAATAATTCTCGGGAGCCTTGGTGCCGATGACGAAGGTGGGAGGATAGGTAAATACCTGTACCGTACTTTGGGTGCTCTTGATGAGGGCGAAGATGATGGGGGAGGCCACGGCGAAGGCCACCACCAACAGGGCGAGGTGGGTGAGCAAGGTGTTCCCCTTCTTGCGGAGGCGATAACGGCTGACGTGTCTGCGCTTAATTGCCGCCATAGTGCACCCTCCTTCCGGTGGTGCGGAACTGAATCAGGGTCAGGGCCACCACCATGATGAACAGCACCACCGATTGGGCGGCGGCGGTGCCCCACTTCTGAAACCGGAACGCGTCCTGGTACAGCTTGTAGATGAGGATGTTGGTGGCTTGGGCCGGCCCGCCCTCGGTCATCACCGAGATCAAACCGAACCCCCCGAAGAAGGCGTAGATCAAGTTCATGATGAGGAGGAAGAAGGTGGTGGGGGAGAGCATGGGGAAGGTGACTGACCAGAACGTCCGCCACGGGCCAGCGCCGTCCACCCGGGCCGCCTCCAGCACCTCGCCGGGCACGTTCTGCAGGCCCGCCAGGAAGAACACGATGTTGTAGCCCATGTTCTTCCAGGCGGCGGCCATGGTCACCGCCAACAAGGCCAGGTTCCCGTTGCTCATCCAGTCCGGGCTGATCCCGAACAGCTCCTTCAACACGTAGTTCACCACCCCCACGGTGGGGTTGAGCAAAAACAGCCAGATCGAGCCCGCCACCGCCGGGGACAGGGCGTAGGGCCAGATGAGGGCGATCCGGTAGATCCTGGCTCCCCGCACCTTGCGGTTGGCGAGCAGGGCGATGGCCAGGGAAATGGACAACCCGATCAGCACCACCCCGAAGGCGAAGATGAAGGTGACCTTGAGGCTGTTGAGGTAATCGGAGGAGGTGAACAGCCGCACGTAGTTCTCCAAGCCCACGTACTTCTGGTGCAGGCCCATGAGGATGGCCCGGTAGGTGCTGAGCCGGAAGCTTTGGACCACCGGGTAGTAGAGGAACAGCCCACACAGGGCCAGGGTGGGGAACAGCAGCACATAAGGGAGCCATCTGCTCGGGAACTTGCTACGCATGGCCTCCTCTCAAGATCCGGCCCCGCTTCCGCCGACCCTTGTGCCTGGGGCCGGCTGGGTTACCAGGGAAAAAGGGGGAGCCCGATTGGGCTCCCCCTCCTCACTTGCGGGGCTCAGCCCTCCATCAGCTCCTTGTAATCGAGGAGCGCCTGGTCGATGGTGGCCTTGGCCTCCTCCAAAGCCTGCTGGATGGTCTTGTCCCCGGCGAGAACCGCCTCCACCGCGTCCAGGATGATGGACCGGGCCTCGACGAACACGCCCATCATGGCACCCTGGGTGGCGGTGATGAGCTGGGTCTCCTGCAGCTGGTCGAAGGCGGTCCGGTAGTTGGGGAACCGGTCGAACCAACCCTCCAGCTCCAGGGCCTGCAGGGACGTGAGCCGGAGCGGGAAGTAACCGGTGCCCTGGTGCCAGCGGATGTCCTGGGCCACCTGGGACATCCAGGTCACGAAGGTGACCGCGGCCTCCAGCTCCTCCGGCGGATGGCCGCCGGTGACCCACAGGGAGCCGCCGCCGATGATCACGCCGTGGCGCTCCACCCCGGTCGGGATGGGCAGGAAGGCGGTGCCCAGCTCGAACCCCTGCTCCACCGAGGCGTTCTCCATGGCCCGGACGTCGGAGGTGGAGGAGATGAGCATGGCGGACTGGCCGGACACGAAGATCTGGCGGGCCTGGGACCAGGAGCGGCCCGGGCTCACCCACAGCCCGTTGTCATACAGGTACTTCCACCACTCCACGATCCGGATGGCCGCCTCGTGCAGCAGGTTGATCTCGGTGGCGTAGCCGGCGCGGCCGTTCTCGTTGTTCACCAGGTCCACGCCCTGGTTGGCCATCCACTGCTCGAAGAACCAGGAGTGCACCGGCCAGGTGATGCCGTACTCAGCCAGCCCCGCGTCCACCACCGCCTGGGAGACGGCGATGATGTCGTCGTAAGTGGGCTTGCGGGGCAGGGTGACCCCGGCGGCGTCCAAGATGGACTTGTTGTAGTAGACGATGGGGTTGGAGGAGTTCCAGGGGAAGGAGTGGAGCCGACCGTTCACCCGGTAGTAGTTCAGGACCGGGGGAATGTAGTCCTGCCAGGGGACGATGACCCCGAACTGGTCGATGAGGTCCTCGGCGGGGACGATGATCCCGGAGTCCACCAGGAGCTGAGTTCCCACCTCGAAGGAGTGGAACACATGGGGGCCCTCGCCGGCCCGGGCGGCCGCCAGGGCGGCGTTCAGGGTGTCGGTGTAGGACCCCTTGTACTCCACGGTCACGTGGATCCAGGGGAACTGGAGGTTGAAGTCCTCCACCATGCGCTCGATGAGGGGCACCCGCCAGCCGCCCATGGCGTGCCAGAAGGTGATCTCGATCTTGGGCGCTTCCTCCTGGGCCCAAGCCAGGCTCGGCACAAGCAGGGCCACTGCCACTAATAGCCAAACACGCTTCATCGAACTACCTCCTTTTGTACTGCTGGCTTATTCTCCAGAGCCTACGTTCCGAGGGTATCTAGGCCCGGGTCCCACCCCCTTCCTGAGCAAGATACACTTCCACATCCAAGTCCGCCAGTGCCCGAGCCAGGGAGGGGGGCAGGGGGTGGTCGGTGACGATGGCGTCGATGTCCTCTAGGTCGGCGATCTTGCCGTGGGTGACCACCCCGAACTTGGAGTGGTCCACCACCAGCACCGTCTTGCGGGCGTGCCGCACCACCTCGGCGGCGGTCTCTGCCTCCTCCAGGGCGGGGATGGTCACCCCGTGCTCCAGGGACACCCCGTTGGCGCCCAAGAAGGCGAGGTCGAAGTAGACTCCGTCCAGGGCCTGGCGGGCCAGCCGGCCCACCATGGCATAGGACACTCCCCTGAGGTACCCGCCCACCACGTACACGTCCACCTGGGGGTGGAGGGCCAACTCCACCGCGTGGGTGAGGGCGTTGGTGAAGGCGCGGAACCGGACCTCGGGGGACAGGTGTTTGACGATTTGCATGGTGGTGGTGCCGTTGCCGATGAAGACGGCCATCTCCTCTTCGATCATGGTGGCGGCCAGCCGGCCGATGGCCTGTTTGGCAGGCAGATTGACGGTTTCCTTTTCGTGGTAGGATGGTTCTGTGGCCAGGGGTTCGCGGGCGATGGCCCCGCCGTGGACGCGGATCAGTTCCCCGGCCTGGGCCAGGGCGTTGAGGTCGTTGCGGATGGTCATGGGGGAAACGGAGAACAGGCGGGACAACTCGGAGGTGCGGACAACCCCACGCTCCCGCAGCCGTTCCAAGATCAGGCGGCGGCGCTGCCCGGTTAGCAGTTGGTTTTGGTTCATTTTCTTTTCTTGCGAAACATATCTTAGCGTTTCCCCCAGCGGGGGTCAAGTCCGCGAGGGCGCTGGCGCGCAACTACTGCGCCATCAAGCAGGAGCTCAATTGCGATCGAGTTCTGAGGCAGTTTGGGGTGAGATCCCCCTCCGCCGGGGCCAGTCCTCGACCCGTGAATTTAGCTCCAATGTCAGGAACAGGGTGGTGCATGGGGGGAAGGGGCACCCCAGCCGCTCAAGGGGGTAGTGCCCCGCGGAGTGTGTCCCCCCAAAAAGGTATGGCAGCCTTCCCACAAAAACGGGAACAGAAAGGAGGGAAGGCCACCATGCGGGAAAAACCCGCACCCAGATCCTAGAGCGATTCTTCGAGGAGCTCAAGGACCT
>DFNF01000033.1:17578-33292 GCA_002375935.1 Acetothermia bacterium UBA3574 | reverse complement strand
GGGGGGTGGGGGCGGGGACAGGTCCGCCAGCACGTTGTACCAGGCCTTGGGTAGCTCCTCTTGCTGTAAGTTAAAAATCCTGCGCACAACTTCCTCCTTTTTCAAGCTAAACCTAGGTCGGTCAGCCGCCGATTAGGCAAGCCAGTTCCGATGCTGCGGAAGCTGCGCAGGAGGCCACCAAGGTTCGAAGGGGGGAACGGGGAAGGTAGGGGTCCCCAAGCAGGTGGGAAGTGCTACTCCCTCAACCAGGCCAAACACAACCTCCTCGTGCCACTTGCCACCTCCTCGGGTTGGGGATGGTGCGGCATTATACCGCGAGGAGTAGCGGGCTGCCCGCCGGCCCGTGGGGTAATATTAAATCTGTTTCACAAGGAGGAAGGGGCGATGCCGAAGTACTTTGGGACGGACGGGGTGCGGGGGGTAGCCGGGGTGGACGTCACCCCGGAGCTGGCGTTCCGGCTGGGGAGGGCGGCCGGGCGGGCGTTTCGCCCCCGGAGAGCCCTGCTGGCGCGGGACACCCGGCTCTCCGGCCCCGCCTTGGAGGCGGCCTGTGCCGCCGGGCTGGCCGAGGCCGGCTGTCACGTGGCCTTGGCCGGGGTCCTCCCCTCCCCGGCGGTCTCCCACCTGGTGCGAACGGGAGAGTTCCAGTTGGGCAGCGTCATCTCTGCTTCGCACAACCCCCCGCAAGACAACGGCCTCAAGTTCTATGACCCCCAGGGCTTGAAGCTCTCCCCCCAGGAAGAGGAACGGCTGGAGGCCCTGCTCGATGGAGCTCCCCCCGGCGGGCAACTGGGGCAGGTGGGGCCGTGGCCGGAGGCTGAGGAGAGGTACCGGGACTTCCTCCGGCGAGCCGCCCGGGGGTTGTCCCTCTCCGGGGTCAAGGTGGCGGTGGACTGTGCCCATGGGGCCACGGCTCGGGTGGGCCCCCAGGTGTTTGAGGCCCTGGGGGCCAGGCTGGCGGTCATCGGGGGGGAGCCGGACGGGAGCCGGATCAACGCCACCGGGGCCACCGCCCTGGAGCCACTACAGGCCCTGGTGCGGGCCGAGGGGGCAGACCTGGGGGTGGCCTTCGATGGAGACGGGGACCGAGCCCTGTTCGTGGACAGCCAGGGACAGGTAGTGGAAGGGGACCGGCTCATGGCCGCCTTAGCCCCCCGCCTGCGAGAGTTGGGGGAACTCTCCACCCCGGCAGTGGTGTTCACCGTCCTCGGCGGGATGGGCCCCGAACGTTACCTCGCCCAGCACGGCTTCCGGGTGGTACGGGTGCCGGTGGGGGACCGACACGTGTCCTGGGCCATGCGGGAGGAGGGGATCGAGCTGGGGGGAGAACCCTCCGGGCACATCGTGTTCGGCCGGTTCGCCCCCACCGGGGACGGGCTCCTCACCGCCCTCCTCACCCTCCAGGCCCTCCACCGGCTGGAGATGGACCTCTGTCAGCTGGTGGCCCCGGTGCCGGTCTACCCTCAGGTGCGGGCCGACCTGCGGGTGCGGGATCGGGCCGCGGCCATGGAAGACGCTCGGGTCCAGCGGGCGATAGCAGAAGCGCAGGCCTTGGTCGAACCAGGGGGACGCCTGCTGGTACGCCCCTCGGGCACCCAACCCCTGATCCGGATCATGGCCGAGGGAGAGGACGAACCCCGGCTCAGGCAGGCGGTGGAGTTGCTCCAGACGGCGCTGGCCCCCCATCGGGCCTAACTTCCAACACAAAAAGGTCTTACAGCCGGTTCGCCGCCCCCGAGTCATGGCCGGGGGAACTGGCCGGCTCCCATCGTCCCAAGAGCAAGGCCCGGATTGGGCCTGACCGGGGGCTGCGAAGCTCGGTCAGTGCCTGCGGCAATGGAGGGCGGCTATACTTCCCGCGCCAAACAACATCCCTTAGGCTTGCGGAAAAGGAGGCTTGATTGACTCTGGTGGAGAAGCTTGAGAGGCTGTCGAATGCATTCGGCGTGGCTGGCTTCGAGGACGAGGTGCGGGAGGTAATCCTGGACATGGTTTCCCCCTACGTCGATTCCTGGGAGGTGGACCCCCTGGGGAACCTGATCTGCTCCCGGGGGGAAGGGGAGACGGTGATGCTGGATGCGCACATGGACGAGGTGGGGTTCATGGTGCGCTGGATCGAGGAGGACGGCTTTCTGCGCCTGTCCCCGCTGGGGGGGTGGGACGCCCGCATCCTGTTGGGGCACCGGATCACCGTCCGCACCCGAGGTGGGGAGAAGCGCCTGGGGGTGATCGGGGCGGCCCCGCCCCACATCCTGAAGGAGGAAGAGCGCAAGCGGGTGGTGCCTCTGGAGGACCTGTTCGTGGACGTGGGGGCCAGGAGCCGGGCCGAGGCGGAGGAGCTGGGCATCCACCTGGGGGACCCGGCCACCATCCACTACCCGTTCCAGGAAATCCGGGAGGGGTACGTCACCGGAAAGGCGTTCGACGACCGGGCCGGGTGCCTGGTGGCCATCGAGGCGTTGCGGCTGCTTTCCCAGGAGGAGCTTCCCTACCGGTTGGTGGTGAACTTCGCGGTGTGTGAGGAGGGGGGTCTCCGGGGGGCCAAGGCGGCCGCCTACCGCATCGCCCCCAACTTGGCCTTGGCCCTGGAGGGGACCATCGGGGCGGACTTCCCCGGGGTGCCCCAGGCCAAACAGCCGGTGCGGCTGGGGCAAGGGCCGGCCATCACGTTGGCCGACCGCTCCATCATCGTCTCCCCCCGCTTGGTCCGGTTTCTGGAGGAGACAGCCGAGGCGGAGGGCATCCCCTATCAGTACAAGCTCCCCGCCTACGGGGGCACCGACGCCGGGGCCATCCACACCGAGCGCGGGGGGATCCTGGCCGGGGTGATCTCGGTCCCCTGCCGCTACATCCACTCCCCGGTGTCTACCCTGCTCCTCTCCGACTTGGAGGCCACGCTCCGGCTCACGGTGGCCTTCCTCCGTCGGGCCGGGGACCTCCTGTGAGGGTGCCGGCGGAAGTCAGGCAAACGACCTCTCCCCCGCAGCGAGGCTCCGGTGGTTCCTTCAACCCCCGGGCGCCAGAGGGAGCTGCCCCCTTCAGGGGTGAGGGCCTTGGCTGGGGAGGCGGGCCCACTCAAACAGCCGCCGCAGGGCCAGAGCTTGCCGCCGCACCTCTCGCTCAAAGGCGGGCTTCATCAGGTACACCGCCGCGCCCTCTCGATAGGCCCGGTCGATGTCCTCTTGAAAGGATGACACCGACCAAATGACCACCGGAATGGATCGCAGGGTGGGATCGGCCTTGATCCGCATCAGCACCTCCATGCCCTTGCATCTGGGGAGCGCGAGGCTCATCACTATCAAATCCGGCTTCCAGGCCTCTTTATGTTTTCTCTTCCGCTGCAGGAAATCCAGGGCCTCGGCACCGTCTGCCACCCAAGCCACTTCCCACGGCGGAGGTTGGCTGAACACCCACTGCATGAGTAGGGCGTGGTAGTCTCTGGCCTCTACTAACAGGAGTTTGGGCATGTTAGATATCCAGCACCGCCACCCGGTGGGCGTTCTCCCGGATGAAATCCCGCCGCGCCCCCACGTCCTGGCCCATCAGGGTGGTGAAGATCTCGTCCGCCTCCAGGGCGTCCCGGATGGTGACCTGCTTGAGGATGCGGGTCTTGGGGTTCATGGTGGTCTCCCACAGCTCCTCCGGGTTCATTTCTCCCAGCCCCTTGAACCGGCGCACGGTGAGCTTTCCGTCCCCTTCTGCCCGTAGGCGCTCCAGCTCCTCGTCCGAATACAGGTAGATGCGCTTCTTCCCCTTCTGGACCAAGTACAGGGGGGCTTGGGCGATGTAGATGTGCCCGTGCTCGATCAGGGGCCTGAGGTAGCGGAAGAAGAAGGTCAAAAGCAGCGTGCGGATATGGGCCCCGTCCACATCGGCGTCGGCCATGAGGATGATCTTGTGGTAGCGGAGCTTCCCCAAGTCGAACTCCTCCCGGATGCCCGTGCCCAGGGCGGTGATGATGGCCCGGAGTTCCTGGTTATCCAGGAGCTTGGAAAGGCGTGCCTTCTCCACGTTGAGGACCTTTCCCCGCAAGGGGAGGATGGCCTGGAAGTTGCGGTCCCGCCCTTGTTTGGCCGAGCCGCCGGCAGAATCCCCCTCCACGATGAACAGCTCGGACTTGGCCGGGTCGGTGCTGGTACAGTCGGCCAGCTTCCCGGGAAGGCCGTTGGACAAAAGGGCCCCTTTGCGGCGCACCAGCTTGCGGGCCTTGGCCGCGGCCAGCCGAGCCCGGTGGGCGGTGATGGATTTCTCCACAATTGCCCGCGCCACCCCGGGGTTCTTGGCCAGGTACTGAGAGAGCTGCTCCCGCACCACTTCCTCCACGTAGGCCCGCATCTCGGGGTTCCCGAGCTTCATCTTGGTCTGGCCCTCGAACTCCGGTTGCTGTAGTTTCACCGAGAGGATCGCCACCAGCCCCTCCCGGATGGCCTCCCCGGGGATGGATTCGTCCTTGGCCTTGAGCATCCGCTTCTCGCGGGCGTAGTCGTTGAACACCCGGGTCAGCGCGGACCGGAACCCAGTCAGGTGGGTGCCCCCCTCCCGGGTGTTGATGTTGTTGGCGAACGTGAAGATCTCCTCGTCCAGGGCATCGGTGAACAGCAGCGCCGCCTCCACAGTCCGATTCCCTTGGTCGTCGGCTATGTAGATGGGTTCCTTGTGCAACGGCTCCTTGCCGGTGGCCAGCTCCCGCACGAAGGCCACGATCCCGCCCTGGAAGTGGAACGTCCGTTTCACCCCGGCGATGCGGTTGTCCAGGCGGATGGTGAGCCCGGGGTTGAGGTACGCCAATTCCTTGAGGCGGTGGGCCAGCTTGGAGAAGTTGTAGCGGATTTCCCCAAAGATCTCCCGGTCCGGCAGGAAGGTGATGGTGGTGCCGGTGGAATCGGCCTTCCCAACCGGGGTGAGCTCGCTCACCTTGCGCCCCCGCACGAACTCCTGCCGATACACCTTCCCGTCCCGCCACCTGACCTCCACCGTGAGGGACTCGGAGAGGGCGTTGACCACCGACACCCCCACCCCGTGGAGCCCCCCGGACACCTTGTAGCTGTCGGCGGAGAACTTGCCGCCGGCGTGCAGGGTGGTGAGCACCAGCTCCACCGTGTTCACCCCGGCCTCCGGGTGCTCCTCCACCGGGATGCCACGGCCGTTGTCGCTTACGGTCACCCGTTTGTCTTCGTGGATGACCACGTCGATTTGGCTGCAGTAGCCGGCCAGGGCCTCGTCTACGGCGTTGTCCACTACCTCGTAGATGAGGTGCAAAAGGCCGTCCGGGCCGGTGGAGCCGATGTACATCCCCGGCCGTTTTCTGACCGCCTCGATGTCCTCCAGGACTTGGATCTTGCTGGCGTCGTAATCGTGCCCCTTCATCTAGTGCACCCCCTCCCCGAAAGTTTATTACATGGCAAAAGAATCCGCAATACATCGGCATTTGTTACCGCAAGGCACCTTTTTTGTCCCTGGTCCGAGCGAGGGGTTGCGGGTAAGCTCCCAGCCGGAAAGGAGCGAGTGTGAGGCTATTGGAGTGGCAAGGTCGGGAGATCTTCGAGCGGGAGGGGATTCCCGTGCCCGCGGGGGAACTGGTCCGCAGCCCGGGGGAGGCCCGGGCCGCCGCCCAGCGGCTGGGGGGGGCGGTGGTGCTCAAGGCCCAGGTGCCGGTGGGAGGGCGGGGCAAGGCAGGGGGCATCCGCCGGGCGGGCTCCCCCAGCCAGGCGGAGGAGATCGCCCGCCAGCTCCTCGGGGCCCGGCTCAAGGGGGTGCCGGTGGAGGCCCTGTTGGTGGTCAGGGCGGTGGAGGTGCGCTCCGAGCACTACCTGGGGATCACGGTGGACCGGGGTTGTCGCATGCCGGTCTTCATCTACTCCCATTCCGGAGGGGTGGAGGTCGAGGAGGTGGCCCGGACCCGGCCGGAGGCGGTGGTCAAGGTACCGGTGCCCCCCCTCGAGGGGCTGTTCGCCTTCCGGTTGCGCCGCTTGTTTTCCCCTGCCCCCGCCCCCCTCCGCAGAGAACTTTTCCGGATCGCGCGGCAACTGTTCTCGGTGTTCGAAAAATACGAGTGCAGCCTGGTGGAGATAAACCCGCTGGCCGGGACGGAGGACGGCCTGGTGGCCCTGGACGCGAAGGTGATCATCGATGACGACCACCGCCCCGGGGACCAGTTCGCCGGCCTTTCGGAGGCCAGCCAAGACCACTTGGAGGCGGAGGCTAGGGAGGCTGGGCTGTCCTTCGTGCGCCTGGACGGCGAGGTGGGGATCATCGGGAACGGGGCCGGACTGGTCATGGCCACGTTGGACCTGGTGGCCCAGGCCGGGGGGCGGCCGGCCAACTTCCTGGACATCGGGGGTGGGGCCCGGGCGGAGCGGGTGCGGAAGGCGGTGGAGCTCGTCGCCCGGACCGGGGCGGCGAAGGTGTTGTTCGTGAACGTGTTCGGCGGCATCACCCGCTGCGACGAGGTGGCCCAGGGGATCGTCGAGGCCACGGCCGGGCTGGGGCTGCCGGTGGTAGTCCGGCTCACCGGCACCAATCAGCGCCAGGGCCGGAGGATCCTGGCCCAGGCCGGGCTGGTCCCGGTGGACACCATGGAGGAAGGGGCTGCCCAAGCGGTGGCCCTGGCCAAGGGGGGAACATGAAGCTCATTGCTGCGCTGGGAGCAGGGCTGGTGCTGAGCGCGCTGGGGTGGGGCCAGCTGCCGGAGTTCATCCCGCTTTCGCAGGTGCAACCAGGGATGACCGGCTACGGCCTCACCGTGGTGGCGGGGGAGGAGATCTCCCGCTTCGAGGTGGAGGTGGTGGCGGTCCTGGACGAGCCTGGGGAGCGCAACGACTTCATCGTGGTGCGGGTCTGGGGGGAAGCCATCGCTCGGTCCGGGGGGATCGCCCAGGGCATGTCCGGGAGCCCGGTGTACCTGGAGGGTAAGCTGGCCGGGGCGCTGTCCCGGGCTGCCCGCTGGTCCGCTGAGCCGGAACGGCCCTTGGGGTTGGTGACCCCCATCGAGGTCATGTTGCCGGTGCTGGCCGAGGCCCAGGCCGGCTCCCCGCCCATCCTGCCCCCGGGCAAGAAGGAACCTCGGGGACAAGTCCCCCAGGAGCTCAAGTTCGTGGCCGCCCCGCCGACGAGCCCCCAGCCGGGGGTGCTCTACGCCTGGCCCATTGCCAGCCCCGTGATGGCAAGCGGGCTCTCCCCCCGGGCGGGAGACCTCCTGTGGCAGGGGGTTGACCTGGGGTTTGAGTGGCACCCGGTGGCGGAGCTTGCCTGGCCCGGTTCCCTCCGGCTCCCAGGGCTGGCTGAGCTTGGCTTCAGCCGCCTGGTGCAGGCGCCCAGCGGGGTGCAGACCCCCAGCGCCCCCCTGGCCCCCGGGGCCCCGGTGGGAGTGGGGCTGCTCTCAGGGGACATCACCTTGGGGGCGCTGGGCACGGTGACCTTGGTCCAAGACGGTGCCGTGTTGGCCTTCGGACACCCCTTCCTGTTCTCCGGCCGCACCGACTACTTCCTCACCTCCGCCTACATCTTCGACACCGTGGCCGCCCTGGACATCCCGTACAAGCTGGGCAGCCTGGGGCCGGTGCAGGGGACGGTGGTGGCGGACCGGTGGGCGGCGGTGGCCGGGGTGATGGGCCAACCCCCCCACCCGGTGGGCCTGGAGTTCCTCATCCACGATGAGGTCCGGGGGTTGAGCACCCAGGTGGCCGTGGACATGGCCCGGGAGAGGAGGCTTTCTGCCCTGCTTTACTACATCTCCGGCCTGGGGGCCACCGACCGGGCCCTGGACCGCATCGGCCCCGGCACGGCCATGGTCCGCTACACCATAACCGGGGCCGGGATGCCCCGCCCCCTGTCCCGCCGCAACGTGTTCCTCTCCACTTGGGACATCGCCCGCTACCTGCCCTGGGAGGCGGCCCTCGTCACCCAGGTCCTCGAGTACAACGAATTTTCCGACCCACAGCTCTTGGAAATCGAACTCGAGGCCTCCGTCAGCGACCAACTGCTGGCGGTGTTCATCACCGACCTGGTGGTGGACGGGCTCGAGTACCACCCCGGCGACACGCTGCGCTTCCTGGTGGAGTTCCAGGATTGGCGGGGACAGTCGCGGGATTGGACCGGGGAGATCCTCATTCCACCGGATGTGGAGACACCGTATTTGGTGCTGCGGGCCTACGGTGGGCCGCGGCCCCCAGAGAAGGGGGAGGCGGCCCCGGAGATCACCTCCCTGGAGGAGTTGATCGAGTACATCGAGGACATCCCCTCCTACGACACCCTGACCGTGGAGCTGTTCGCCCTGGATCCCATCTCGGACCTGATGGGGGAGCCCTGGCTGTACGGCATCGGGGAGGTTTCCCTCACCGTGGGCGGGGTGGTCTACGGGGAGATGTCGCTCATCATCCCGTTCGACGACCTGGCGGACTAGGATGTGGGATTTGAGGCGGGCGGCCCAGGCAGTGGGGGCGGAGCTGATCCGTCCCCGGGCGCCCCTGCGGGCTTCGGGGGCCAGTTGCCATTCCCGGGAGGTGCGTCCGGGGGACGTGTTCGTGGCCCTGGTGGGCCGCCGGCACGATGGCCACGATTTCCTGGCCGAGGCCTTCTCCCAGGGGGCAGTAGGGGCACTGGTGGCCCGCGACCCCGGGGTGGGTCACAACTTGCTATTGGTGGACGACGTGCGGCGGGCGCTGTGGGAGCTGGCCAGCTGGCGCCGGGAGCAGCTCCCCATCCCGTTCGTGGGAGTAGCCGGCTCCTATGGGAAGACCACCGCCAAGGAGCTGCTGGGGGCCGCCTTGGGGGTGCGGTACCGGGTGTTCCGGGCCCGGGCGTCCTACAACACCGAGGTGGGGGTACCCCTGGAGATCCTGTCCGTGCCCCAGGATGCCGAGGTGGCGGTGCTGGAGCTGGGGGAGGAAGCCCCGGGGGACATCGCCCGCCTCACCCAACTGGTCCAGCCCTGGGCGGGGTTGATCACCGGGGTGGGGGAGGCCCACCTGGCCTCCCTGGGGGACCGGGAAGGGGTGGCAGACGTGTTGTGGGAGCTGGCCCAGGCCCTGCCCGAGGAGGGGGTGCTGGCCCTGAACTGGGATGCCCCGGAGCTGCGCGCCCGGGCCGCCTCCTGCTGCGGGGTGTGCCTGCGGTTTGGCAGTGCCCCCCCGGCGGAGTTCTTCCCCCACGGGGTGGCGGGGGACCTCCCGGAAGGGGTGAGGTTCCGGGCGGCTACCCCCCGGGGGGAGGTAGAGGTGGAGCTCTCCCTGTTGGGTGAACACGTGGCCACCTTGGCCTGCGGGGCCCTGGCCCTGGCCTGGGGGTTGGGGGTGCCGGAGGCCGCGGCCGCCCCGGCCCTGAAGTGGGTGCAGCCCCTGCCCCATCGGTTACAGCTCCTCCCCGCCCCCTTCGGCTGGATCCTGGACGATTCCTACAACGCCAACCCCCTGTCGGTGCGGGCGGCCCTGCGCACCCTGATGTCCCTGCGCCTGCCGGTCCAGCGCCGGGTGGCCTTGCTGGGGGACATGCTGGATCTGGGTCCCCAGGAGGAGAAGTTCCACCGGGAGATGGTCCAGGAAGCGAGTTGGCAGGGGGTGGACGCGCTGTTCGCCTTCGGCCCCCGGATGTGCCGGGCCTTTTCCGCCTGGGAGGGGGAGGGGGCGGCGGAGCCGGAAGACCTCTCCGCCCTGCTGGGCGAGTTGAGACGGGAAGTGGCTCGGGTGCCTACCCTGCTGCTGGTCAAGGGATCCCGGGGGATGGCCTTGGAACGGGCGGTGGAGGCATTACTGGAACCCCAAGGTTCCGGCTAGCTCGCTCCCTGAGTCCCCTTTCGGCGGGCACCCCGGCAAGGAAACTGCCTGCCCCACAGCCGTCCCCTGGCGTGGGCCGGGAGCCCCAGCCGGGCCCGGAGCTCGGCCAGCACCGGGTCAACACCTCCGGCCTGGGGCGAGGGCCTGGCCCGCCTCCTCGTCCATCTTCTCAGCATGGGGCGAGGTTACTGTCCCCGAAAGTCCCGGCCCATGGCCGGCGGCCCTTGCGGGGAGGGAGCCGGCCCCGGACCCAGTGGTCGCCGGTCCGTGTCCTGCCTAACCTTGCCTTGAGCGCGGGCTTTCCCGCGCCAGGGCGGCCAGGGCGGCCTGGGTGACCCGGGCGATGGCCTGAGGTAGGGGGAGGCCGCGGAACGAGCACCCGGCCGCCCGGGGATGGCCCCCGCCCCCCAGCCGAGCCGCCAGCTCCGCCACGTCCACTCCGCCCTTGGAGCGCAGGGACACATGCACTTCCCCCGGCGGCCATTCGGTGAACAGGATGGCCACCTCCACCCCCCGCAGGTTCCTCAGCTCCCCCACAAACCCCTCGCTCGCCTGCTGGTCGAGCCCCAAGGAGCGGAGCATGTCCGCCGACACGTACCCCCAGGCCAGCTTCCCCTCCGCCTCCAGGGTCACGGTGCCCAGCATCTTTTGGAGGAGCTTGAGCTCGGCCAAGCTGCGGTGCTCCAGCACCGCCGCGGCGATCCCCGCCAGGTCCCCTCCCAGGGCCACCAGCTCCCCGGCCGCATGCAGGGTGCGGGCGTCCACCGAGGCGTACTTGAAAAAGCCGGTGTCGGTAGCCAGTCCCAAAAGAAGGAGGTGGGCCAGGTGTCTATCGAGTGGTACCCAACCTTTGGCCAATCGGTAGATGAGGAGGGAGGTGGCCGGGTAACTGGGGTCGCAGAGGTTCAACACCCCGAACCCGGTGTTGGTGGCGTGGTGGTCCAGGACGATGTCCGGCTTCCCAGTGGGGAGGAGTTCGGCTGCGGGGCCGATCCTCTCCAGGGAGCCCGAGTCCACCACCACGGTGGTGTCCGGGTGCCAGCCCCGCAGGGCATCCACCCCCTCGATCACCTCCACCCCGGGGATCTCCCGGAAGTAGCAGGGTATCCGGTCGGGGATGCAGGCCCGGGCTTCCTTTCCCAGTCGCCGCAGCATGAGTGCGAGCGCGGCGCTGGAGCTGATGGCGTCCCCATCCGGCCTGACATGGCCGACCACCAGAACCTTTTGGGCAGCACTCAGCCGGGCTCGCACCCTCGCCAGGCGATCGTCCACCGAAATCCTCCCGTTTTTTGGGCTTTGGAAGCCCAAGCTTACTTTGAATCCTCCCGGGGCGCACCGCCGTCGGCAGGGGTGAGAAGGCGGGGGGCCAGGGCGCTGGCCAGCCGGTCCAGCTCCTCTAGGTCCAGGGTTTCCCCCCGCCGGCGGGGGTCCAGCCCGAGTTGGGACAAAAGCGCGTCCACCTCCGGCAGGGGGAGTAGGGAGGCCAGGGCCCGGCGGATGGTCTTGCGGCGCGCTTGGAACAGGAGGGCCAGGGTGCGCTCGAAGGCCTCCGGCGGGGCGGTGATCAAGGGGGCCGGTAGCCTCTGGAGCCGGATCAGGGCCGCGTCCACCTCCGGGGGAGGGAAGAACACCGTGTTGGGCACCCGGCGCAACAGCTCCAGCCGGTAATAAGCTCGCAGGTGGGTGCCCAGCCGGGACGCCTCCGGCCCCGGGGGGGCCACCAGCTTCTCCCCCACCTCCCACTGAATCAGGAACACTGCCCCGGGGGGACGGGCCCGCAGAAGCCGCAGCAGCACCGGGCTGGTTATCCGGTAGGGGAGGTTGCCCACCACCAGCGCCCGGTCCCCGAATTGGTTCCAGGGCAGGGTGAGGAAGTCGGCCTGGATGATTTCCACTTGGGGCCAGGGGCCCACCGACTCAGCCAGCAGGGGGATGAGCCGGCGATCCACCTCCACCGCCCACAGTTTCTCTACGTGGGGGGCCAGGGCGCAGGTCAGGGTGCCCACCCCGGCCCCCACCTCCACCACCTGGGCGGGGCTCAGCTCCAAGATGGCCTCCAGGATGTGGACCAGGGTGGCTCGGTCCACCAGGAAGTGCTGGCCCCATGACCGGCGCAGCTTGATCCCCCGCTCCCGGAGGAGCCCCCGGAGTTGGGAGGGGCGGAGCAGCCGCTCTGCCTGCGGCGGGAGGTTTTCCGGCATGCTACAAGGGTACGCCGCCTTCCCCCCCGCACCAACTTCCCCGGGTAGAGAAAAGCGGGGGTGACATCCAATCACCCCCGCATCCACGAGCGATTGTCGGTTAAGCCCAGCCGCGCAACCGCACCGCTTCCGCCACCCGTTCCACCGCCACCACGTACGCCCCCAGGCGGTTGTGGATCCGGTAGCTCTGGGCAGCCTGGTGCACGGCGTGGAAGGCCGCGGTCATCTTGGCGTCCAGGAGCCGATGTACCTCCTCCTCGGACCAGTAGTAGTTGTAGGCGTTCTGGACCTGCTCGAAGTAGGACACGGTCACCCCGCCGGCGTTGCACAGGAAGTCCGGGATAACGTACACGCCCCGCTGGTGCAGGATCACGTCTGCCTCGGGGGTGGTGGGCCCGTTGGCCAGCTCGGCCACGATCTTGGCCTTGATCCGGCCGGCGTTGTCCTCGGTGATCACGTTCTCCAGGGCGGCGGGGAACAGGACGGTGACGTCCAGCTCCAGGAGCTCCGGGTTAGAGATGTCCTGGGCGCCGGGGAAGCCCACCACCGAGCCGGTCTCCTGCTTGTGCTCAAGCAGGGCCTCGAACGGCAGGCCGTCGGGGTTGTAGACGCCGCCCCTGGAGTCGGACACCGCCACCACCTTCATCCCCAGGATCTCCACCGCCAGCTTGTGGGCGAACTGGCCGGCGTTGCCGAAGCCCTGGATGGCGGCGGGAGCGCCTTTGAGCTCAATGCCCAACACCTTGGCCGCCTCCCGCACGGTGTAGATCCCGCCCCGGGCGGTGGCGTCCCCCCGGCCGGCGGACCCCCCCAGGGGCAGCGGCTTGCCGGTGATCACCCCGGGCGCGCTTTCCCCGACCAACTTCTCGTACTCGTCCATCATCCAGGCCATCACCTGGGGGTTGGTGTACACGTCCGGGGCAGGCACGTCGATGTCGGGTCCGATGTAATGGCCGATGGCCCGGATGTAGCCCCGCGACAGGCGTTCCAGCTCCCCTTGGGAGAGCTCCTTGGGGTTGCACACCACCCCGCCCTTGCCCCCGCCCAGGGGCAGGTCCATGACCGCCGTCTTCCAGGTCATCCAAGCAGCCAGAGCCCGCACCGTGTCGAAGGTCTCCTGGGGGTGGAACCGGAGCCCCCCCTTGGTGGGCCCGCGGGCGTTGTTGTACTGCACCCGGAATCCCTCGAACACCCGCACGCTTCCGTCGTCCATCCGCACCGGGATGCGCACGTGGAACTCGCGCATCGGCCAGCGCAAAAGCTCGTGCATGGCCGGGTCCAATTTCAACACTTCCGCTGCCTCGTCCAGCTGCCGTTGGGCGATCTGGAAGGGGTTCAGATTGTCCGCCATTCTTTGGACCTCCTTTGGGGCAAAAAAATTAGGCCGTTGGCCGGCGGGATTATACGACAGGCAGGGCGAACCGTCAGCCTGACCTCTGCTCCAAGGCCCCTTTCCATCTTAGGGGGTGAGAGCTGCTTGCCGGTGGGAGGGAAAGGTCGCAGCCAAAAAACCTGGACCCTCAACGAATTTAGTGAGTTTCTAGCACTCCCGGCTTGGAACGCCCATGCCGAGGGTTTGTTTTCCTCCAGGCGGCGAATTTTACCTCTGCCCCCCTCACCCGGGCCCTTGCGTTCTGAGCTCAGATCAGGCGGATGGGCATGCACACGTAGATGAACCCCTCGTCCCCGGGAGCGATGTCCCCGGCAGGCTCCAGCAGCCCGGCCCGATCCGGAGCCGACAGCCACAGCGCCACCTGAGAGGACTCCATCCGCTTCAAGGCGTCGATCAGGTATTCGGCCTTGAAGGAGATCTCGATGTCTTGGCCCGGGGCCTTGGCCAACCGCACCCGCTCGTGCCCCTCGCCCTTGTCCCGCGAGGCCGACGACACCTCCACCGCCGTCTCCGCCCCCTTCACCTTGAGGAACACCGCCCCGGATTCCTCGGTGGCGGTGATCTCCACCCGGCGCAGGGCCTCCAGGAACTCCTCCCGGGGCAAGAACAGGCCGATCTCGTTGTCCCGGGGCACTACCCGCTCGAAGTCGGGGAACTGCTCCTGCACCAAGCGGGTGGAGAAGAGGACCGGTCCGGCGGAGAAGTGGAGCCGCCCTTCTTGCTCGTAGATGACCACGTTGGCCGCCTCCACCGGTGCCAGCACCCGGGCCAGGTCGTTCAGGATCTGGGCGTCCACCAGGAAGGTGCCCTCGTAGCCCGCCGGCAGGCCGTCCACTGCCAGCCGCTTTATGGCCAGCCGGTACCCGTTGGTAGCCGCCAGCTTCAGGGTGCCGTCCCGGAACACCATGTCCACCCCGGTCAGGGCCAGGCGGGTGGTTTCGGTGGCCCGCAGGGCGGCGAAGGCGGTCTGGGTGATGCCTTGCAAGAAAGAGGCCAGGGGGATCTCACACAGCGGGTCGCCGGAGGGGGTTTCGGGTTCGGGGAACTCCTCTGCGGCCAGGGTCAGGAGGTCGAACACCGCCTCCCCACATTGGAGCCGCACCTTGCCGTCGGTCTCGGTCAGGGTGACCTGGTCCACCGCCGGCAGCCGGGTCACCAACTGGGCCAACACCTGGCCGTGGCAGACCACCGGGCCTTCCCCTTCCACCTGAGCCGGCACCTGGCAGCGAATGGCCCGCTCCAAGTCGGTGGCGGCCAATTCCACCCCATGGGGGTTCTTTTGGATGCGAATCCCCCCTAGGATGGGCATGGAGGTCTTGCCCCCCAAGGCATGGCTGGTGATCCTCACCCCGAACACCAGGTCCTCACGACGGCATACGATCTGCATCTTCCCTCCTCACTCGTGCCAACCCTCTCCTCAGCCAACTCGCCCCCCGGCGTCCTGGCCATGTTACCCAGACAAGGGGAGACGAGCCAGGATCTCCCGGCATATCTCGTGGGGAGGGGCGGTGGCATCGATCAGATATCCGCGGGGCAAATTCCGGATGAGTTCCAGGTACCCGGCCCTCACTTGGGTGAAAAAGGTCAGCCCTTCCCCCTCGAACCTGTCCCGCATTTGGGTCCGCCGGTAGGCCTCCTGGGGGGGGAGGTCCAGCAGGAACACGTAGTCCGGTTCCAGCCCCCCGGTGGCCAGCCGGTTCAGCTCCCGGATCAGCGCCAGATCCAAGCCCCGGCCATGTCCTTGGTAGGCCAAGCTGGACATGGTGTAGCGGGAACAGAGGACCCATTTCCCGGCGGCCAGGGCCGGGCGGATCACCCCCTCCACGTGCTCGTGCCGATCGGCCACCATGAGCAGGAGTTCGGTGAGGGGCCGGATTTGCTGCTTGGGATCGAGGAGTACCCGGCGCAGGGCCTCTCCCACTTGGGTGCTGCCCGGCTCCCGGGTGGTGATGTGGGGAATGCCCCGCTGGGTGAGCTCCTGGCTGAGGAGCTTCAGCTGGGTGGTCTTGCCGGAAGCATCCGGGCCCTCCAGCACCACAAACAGGGGTTTGCGGCCGGGAACATTTCCGGCAGCAGGCGCCCGCTTTTCGCCACTTTCAGCTAGGTTCATGGTGCTCGGAGTCAGGCTTCCTCGTTGGGGAGAGCAAGGTGCCCGCGGCCAGCAGGGCCGCCCCCACCACCACTGCCGCGTCCGCCAAGTTGAACACCGGGAACCAGCCCAGGTCCAAGAAGTCGACCACGTAACCGTAGGCTAGCCGGTCGATCAGGTTCCCCGCCGCGCCGGCCAGGAGCAGGGTCCCGCCCAGCCGGGCTGGCCGCCCTGGCAGCCAACCCCGCCACAGCCCCACCC
>DFNF01000033.1:0-17270 GCA_002375935.1 Acetothermia bacterium UBA3574 | reverse complement strand
GGCCGCCCTGGCAGCCACCCCCGCCACAGCCCCACCCCCAGCCACAGGGCCACCCCGGCGGAGATCACCACGAACAGCCGCCCCCCTCCGGCCAGCACCCCGAACGCCCCCCCGGGATTGTGCACCCGGGTGAGGGAGAGGAACCCGGTGAGGGGGAACGACTCCCCCGGGGAGAGGAGTTGAGCCACCAGGTACTTGCTCAGGCGGTCGAGCAGGAGCACCCCCCCGGCCAGGACGAAGTAGGGCCAGCTCACCATGGCCAGCAAGTCTACCCCAGGGGGCTGCCCCTGCCCACCAGGTGGGGGAAAAGGGTGGGCGCCCCGTCCCCCTACGGGGCGCCCGGAACCAGAGCGATATGGCCTAGCGGGCCTCGCTAAGCTCGGGGCTCGATCACCGTCGCTAATTGTAGCAAATATGTGGAGAGAAGTCAATAGCTAGGAAAGATCAATCCAGGACGGCGGAACCGGCCCCCCTGCCCCTCGAGGGGGCGCTTCCCCCCGGGCCGGGGGGTATCATCCCAGAGCCATGGACGCACTCACCCTGTTCTCGCGGTTCGGGCTCGCCCTGGCCATCGGACTACTGCTGGGGCTGCAACGGGAATACGCCAAGGGGGACGGGGAGCCCTTCGCCGGGGTGCGCACCTTCGCCCTGGTGTCCCTGGTGGGGGCGGCCTCTGCTCAGCTGGCCTCTTCCCTCTCCTCCCCCTGGCCCCTGGTGGCGGCGCTGGTGGTGCTGGGGGGATGGGTGGGCCTGGCCTACGCCTTCGGGGCCCGGGCCGGCCACCCCGGACTCACCTCGGAAGTGGCCACCCTGCTTGCCTTCGTGGTGGGGGCCCTGTGTCAGCGGGGGGAGCTGGTGTTGGCCGCCGCCCTGGGGGTGGTGGGGGCGGGATTGCTTGCCTTGAAGCTGGAGCTTCGGCGGCTGGTGGCCCGCCTCTCCCGGGAGGACATCCTGTCCACCCTCAAGTTCGCCGCCATCACCGCCATCGTGCTGCCCCTGCTTCCGGCCCAAGGCCTGGGCCCTGCCCCTTGGGACGTGCTCTCCCCCCGCAATGTGTGGCTGATGGTGGTGCTGATCTCTGGGATCAGCTTCGCCGGCTACGTACTGGTGAGGCTGGTGGGCCCGCACCGGGGGATCGGGTTCACCGGGCTGTTGGGGGGCCTGGTCTCCAGCACCGCGGTCACGTTGAGTTTCGCGGGCAAGAGCCGGGCCGCCCCGGAGATTTCCCGGACCCTGGCCCTGGGAATCGCCCTCTCTTGGACGGTGATGTTCGGGCGGATCTTGATCGAAGCCGGGGTGGTTTACCCAGGGCTGTTGGCCCGGCTGTGGCCCCCCATCCTGGGGGCCGGGCTGGCCGGGAGCGCAAGCTCGCTGTGGCTGGTGCGGAGGGCCCCGGCAGCTAAGCCGGAGGTGAAATTCGCCACCCCGTTTGAGCTGGGCCCGGCGGTTAAATTCGGCTTGCTTTACGCCGCCGTGTTGGTGGGGGCGAGGGCGGCCCAGCTGTACCTGGGGGACGCCGGGGTTTACTTGGCCAGTGCCCTGTCCGGGGTGGCGGATGTGGACGCCATCACCCTGTCTTTGGCCCGGCTGTCGGCGGCGGGGGAGACGGCACTCCCGGTGGCCGCCCGGGCGGTGGTGTTGGCTGCCCTGGCCAACACCGCCGTGAAAGGGGGGATGGTGTTGGCGCTGGGGGCCCCGGCCCTCCGACGGGCCCTGCTGCCTTCCCTGGGGACCATGCTGGCCTTCGGGCTGGGACTCGCTTTCCTGCTGTGAACTCCCCGAGCGGGGATCAACCCCCAAGCTCCAGAGACAAGTCCAGGGCCGGGGCGGAGTGGGTGAGGGCCCCCACCGAGATGAAGTCCACCCCGCAGGCAGCCACCTGAGCCACGTTTTCCAGGGTGATCCCCCCGGAGGCCTCCAGGGGCACCCTCCCTCCGGCCAGCCGTACCGCCTCCCTCAGGGTGGGAAGGTCCATGTTATCCAGCAGTATCCTGTCCACCCCCAAGGCCAGGGCCTCCTCCAACTCGGCCAGGGTTCGCACCTCCACCTCGATGGGGACCCCCAGGGCAGCCGCCCGCACCCGCTCCACCGCCTTTGAGATGGAACCACAGGCCGCGACGTGGTTGTCCTTGATGAGCACTTGGTCGTAAAGCCCCAGCCGGTGGTTCATGCCCCCTCCGCAGCGCACCGCGTACTTCTCCAACTTGCGCCAGCCGGGAGTGGTCTTGCGGGTGTCCAGGATCACCGCGGGGTAGGGGGCCACCGCGTCCACGAACCGGCTGGTGAGGGTGGCGATCCCCGAGAGCCGGGTCAGGAAGTTGAGGGCGACCCGCTCGGCGGTGAGGATGCCGGCCAGAGGCCCTCGCAGGTGAGCCACCACCTCCCCCGGGGCCAGGGGTTCCCCATCCTGGGCCAGCTCCTCTACGGCGATCCCCGAGTCCACCGTCTGGAACACCGCGGTCGCCACCGGGAGCCCGGCCAACACCCCCCCTTCCCGGGCCACGATCACCGCCTCCCCCCTCGTCCCCCCGGACAGGGTGGCCTGGGTGGTGATGTCCCCGGGGCCGATGTCCTCGGCCAGGGCCAACTCGATCAGGGGCCTGGCCGCCTCGATGAGCTCCTCGCGCCGCAGCACGGTGAGAAGATACCCCAGCCTCCCCCGACGGTACACTTGGGCCATGAAAGCCAAGGTGTACTTGGTCCATCCCACCCCCGACCATCGGGAGGGGGTGCGGGCTGCCCTGCGGCTACTGGCGGCGTACCAGGACCTGGGCCCACTGTTCCGGGGGGAGCAGGTGCTGGTGAAGCCAAACTGCGTCTCCTCCCACCGGCAACTCGCCGCCACCCACGCCGGTGCCCTGGAGGCGGTGTTGGAGTTCGTGGTGAGCCACGATCCCAAGCGAGTCATCTTGGGGGAGGGCTCGGCGGAAGACACCTCAGCTGCCTTCCGCAACTTCGGCTATCTCGAGCTGGCCCGGCGCTATGGGGTGGAGATCCTCGACCTCAACCGGGACGAGCCGGTGCCCTTCACCATCTATGCCGCCTCCGGCCGCCCGCTTGAGGTGCCGGTTTCCCGAACCGCGCTGGAGTCGGTGCGGGTGTCGGTGGCCCTGCCCAAGACGCACGACACAGTGGTGATAACCGCCTCCCTCAAGAACCTGGCGGTGGGGGCGATCCAGCGGCCCCACAAGTGGGACGTGCACCAAGGCTACCCGGCCATCAACTTGAACTTGGCCCTCCTCTCCCGGCGGCTTTCCCCGCACCTGGCGGTGATCGACGGGCATGTGGGGATGGAGGGGGACGGGCCGGTCGCCGGGACCCCGGTGGAGCACCGGGTCTCCCTGGTGGGCACCGATCCGGTGGCAGTGGATGCGGTGGTGACCTACCTCATGGGCTTCGAGCCCGGGGAGGTCGGCTACCTGGTACACGCGGTCCGCCTGGGGCTGGGCGAGGCGAACCTTCGCGAGATCGAGGTAGTGGGGGCGGGGCTTGAAGCTGCCCGCCGGCCCTATCGCCCCCACCGCACCTTTGGGGAGCAACTCAACTGGGCCCTGCCCCCCGCCTTGGCCAGGGTATGGGAGGGGCTAGCCGCCCCCTGGGGGTGATTGGGAGGGAGGTTCCTGGAAGGCGGTGGCCAGCCGACGGAGGGCAGAGAGCTGCTCTCGCCGGCCCAGCCGCGCCCGCTGCACTGCCCGCCGCAGCGCTTGGATGGTCCGGTCGTAGGCCTCCCGGTCCACGGGATAAGGGGTGCCGTCCTTGCCCCCGTGGGCGTAGGAGAACCGGGCCGGGTCTCGAAACGAGGCCGGCGCCCCGTAGATGATCTCCGCCACCAGGGCCAACGCCCGCAGTCCCTTGGCCCCCAGGCCCGCTACCCCCAACAGCTGTTCGAAGTCCTTTGCCTGGGCCTCATAAACCTTGGTGAACACCCCCTGAAGCCTTTTGGGGTTGATGTCCGACAGCAGCAAGGCGTGCCGCCGGGGGAGTCGGAGGCGAGTCAGTTTCCTCAGGTCCTCCGCCACCTTGTCCGGGGGGCGGCGGGTGAGCTCCGGGATGGCCTCCCGGGCCGGGGCCGCCTCGCGGGCCACCAGGTTCAACACCAGCCCCGCTCGGGGGCCCACCACCCCCCGGTGGGGCTCCTCCACAAAGCTGGCCAGCCCCTCAGACAGCCAGTGATAGCGGCGGGCCAGGCCGTCCTCCTCCCGCATCCCCTGCTGCACCACGCACCAGTTTTGCCCCCGGTCGAAGAACATCACGTGGTGATAAATCTGAAATCCATCCTGCAGTGCGGCCGAGTCCACCTTGGCCGCCAGGCGGGAGGCGTAGATGAGCCCGGAAGGTTCCAGGGCTTCCCGCTCGGCCCACTGGCTTATCTCCTGGGGGGTGCGGCGAGAAGTGGCCCCCTTCCCCCCGGCGGCGAACAGCCCCAACTCCGGCCCCACCACCTTCAGGGCCTCTTTAAGCGCCCCACAGGTGGTGGTGGTGAGTCCGCTGGAGTGCCAATCGAAGCCCAGCAGGCATCCCAGGGCTTGGAACCAACCGGGGTCGGAAAGCCGGCGCAGCACCTCTTGGGTGCCGAATTCATCGGCCAAAGCCACCACTACCTCCCGCCCCAGGGCCACCATGCGGGAGAACAACCACCGCGGGGCCCGGCCCCCGTGCAATGGCAAATCCGCTACGCCAGTTCGCCTGGCCACGTCCCCATTCTATCCCCGAGGCGAGTTGCCGGCTTGCTCGGGGAGGGGTAGCCTTCCCGGCTGGTGAAAAGGAGGCACCATGAAGGCAATTTTGATCATCGCCGATGGGTTGGGGGGGCGTCCCACCGACCTGGGGGGCGCCACCTGCTTGGAGCGGGCCCACACCCCGAACCTGGACCGGCTGGCGGCCCAGGGGGCCCTGGGGCTCATGGACCCCATCCGCCCCGGGGTGCGCCCCGGCTCGGACACCTCGCACCTCTCCATCTTCGGTTACGACCCGTTTCAGGTGTACACCGGCCGGGGGGCGTTCGAGGCCCTGGGGATCGGGATGGAGGTCCGGGGCGGCGACGTCTGCTTCCGGGCCAACTTCGCCACCGTGGAGGAGCGGGACGGAGAGCTGATCGTAGTGGACCGGCGGGCCGGTCGGCTGGCCGAGGGCAAGGAGCTGGAGGGGGCGATAAACGGGATCGACCTCTCCGACCTGGGGGTGGAGTTCTCCTTCCGAGCCTCCACCGAGCACCGGGGGGCGCTGGTCCTGCGGGGCGAAGACCTCTCGGCGGCGGTCTCGGACACCGACCCCCACGAGACAGGCGTCCCCATCGCCCAGGCGAGGGCACTGGAGGAGTCCCAGGCTGCCCGGCGGACCGCCGAGATCTTGAACGCCTTCACCCGCCGGGCCTACGAGGTCCTGAAGGGCCACCCGGTCAACCGGAGGCGGGCCGAGCAGGAGAAGCCGCCGGGGAACGCGCTGCTTTTGCGGGGGGCGGCGGTGATGCCCCACCTGACCCCGGTGACGGAGGAGTATGGGGTGCGGGGGGCGTGCATCGCCGGCGGGGCCCTGTACAAGGGGGTGGCCCGGGCCGCCGGCCTGGAGGTGTTGGTCGTGCCCGGGGCCACCGGTGACCTCAAGACCGACCTCGCGGCCAAGGCCAAGGCCGCCTTGGACGCCCTCTCTGACTACGACTTCCTGTTCGTCCACATCAAGGGTCCCGACAACGCCAGCCACGACCGGGACGCCGAGGCCAAAAAGGGGTTCATCGAGCGCATCGACCGGGAGTTCTTCGGCACCCTCCTTGGGGGGCTGGACCTATCCCGGGTCCACCTCTGTTTCTCCGGGGACCACACCACCCCCCCGGCCACGGGTGAGCACACCGCCGACCCCGTGCCCGTCTTATTCTGTGGCCCGGCCATCCGGCCGGATAGGACGGACAGGTTCTCGGAGCGGGCCGCCGGGGAGGGGGGGCTGGGCCGGTTCTCGGGGCGGCTGGTGCCCCAGCTCCTCTCCTACTGCGATTTTGGCCCCAAATTCGGGGCTTGAGACCCGGCACCGGCAAGGGGCCCCGGGCTTGCATCGTTCCGCCAATTTGCGGATGATCACCGCACGCAGTGGCATGGCTGAAACTCCAGGGCCCAGGACGAGGCAGTTCCGTCCTGGGACCCTTTTGTAGGGTTCCCGGAAGGAGGCTGGATGCAGAAACAGGGTCTAGCTGAACTCCGCCAAAGAGCCAGGGGCCGGGGCGGAGTGCAGGTATTGGTCAGTGGGGGGAGCTCCGGGTTGGCCGTAGGGGCCAAGCAGGTGTTCCAAGCCCTCAAGGAGGAGCTAGCCAGGCGCGGGGTGTCCGGGGTGGAAGTGAGCCTGGGGGGGGAATGGGGCCTCACCGCGGAGGAGCCGCTGGTGGTGGTGAAGGAGGACCGGCGGGTGACCCTCTATGGGAATGTGAACGAGGAGGGGGCCCGGCGGATCGCAAGCGAGCACCTGGCCGCCGGCAAGCCGGTCGACCAGTGGCTAATCGAGTTGCGAGAGGTGAGCAAGTGATTCGGCTACAGATCGATGGCCGCCCGGTGGAGGCCCGCCCCGGCCAGACTATCCTCCAGGCCGCCCACCAAGCAGGGATCCGCATCCCCACCCTCTGCTTCCTGGAGGGGCTGTCCCCGGTGGGCTCGTGCCGGATTTGCTTGGTGGAGATCGAGAATTGGAACGGGAAATTGGTCCCGGCCTGCGTCACCGAGGTGGAAGAGGGCCTGCGGGTGGTGGCCAACTCCCCCCGGTTGCGGGAGCTGCGGCGAAGGGTGCTGGAGCTGCTGTTCGCCGAGCGCAACCACATCTGCGCCATCTGTGTCTCCAGCGGGCACTGCGAACTCCAGGACCTGGCCTGCGAGTTGGGAATGGACTCGGTGAGGTTCCCGTATCGGTTTCCCGGGCTGGCCGTGGATGCCAGCCACCGGAAATTCCTGATCGACCACAACCGGTGTGTGCTCTGTGGCCGCTGCGTACGGGCCTGCTCCGAAGTAGAGGGGGCGGTGACCTGGGGCTTCGCGGGCCGGGCGGTCCACACCCAGGTGGCCCCGGACCTGGGCGTGCCCTGGGTGGAAGCCGAGAGCTGCACCGAGTGCGGCAAGTGCGTGCAGGCATGCCCGGTGGGGGCGATCGTGGAGCGGGGCAAGGCCACTGCCGAACAGGAGAAGCGCCCCCAGGTGCTGGTGGAGATCACCGAAAGGAGGCCCCGTGGCTGACAAATTGCGGGTGGCCACCGTGTGGTTCTCCGGCTGCTCCGGCTGCCACATGTCCTTCCTGGACCTGGACGAACGCCTGGTGGAGTTCGCCACAAAAGCCCAGCTGGTCTATTCCCCAGTGGTGGACATCAAGGAGTTCCCCGAAGGGGTGGACGTGACCCTGGTGGAGGGGGCGGTGGGCAACTCCGAGCAGCTGCACCTGGCACGGGAGATCCGCCGGAAGAGCAAGCTGGTGATCGCCTTCGGGGACTGCGCCGTCACCGGCAACGTCCCCTCCATGCGCAACCCCATCCCCCGGGAAGAGGTGCTGCGGGTGTCCTATGGGGAGGGAGAGATCCCCGGGTTAGAAGAGGGGGAGGTGCCCAAGCTCCTGCCCCAGGCCCTGCCCCTGGGGATGGTGATCCGGGTGGACGGGTTCCTGCCCGGCTGTCCGCCTTCGGCCGACCGTATCTGGAAATTCCTCAAGCAGGTTTTGGCGGGGGAGGCTCCCGCCCTGGCCGGGGAAGACCTGCGGTTCGGGTGAGGTGAGGCCATGAAGAAGATCAAGGTGCCGGTAACCCGGATTGAAGGCCATGGGCTGATCACCCTCCAGCTGGGGGAGGACGGGCAAGTGGCCGAGGCCAAGTTCCACGTCACCGAGACCCGGGGGTTCGAGCGCTTCTGCCGGGGGCGCCCGCTGTGGGAGATGCCGGCCCTCACCGCCCGCATCTGCGGCATCTGTCCGGTGTCTCATCTTTTGTGTTCGGCCAAGGCCGGGGACGAGATCCTGGCGGTGAGGGTCCCCCGGGCAGCGGACAAGCTCCGCCGGCTCATGAACCTGGGGCAGTTCGTCCAGTCCCACGCCTTGTCCTTCTTCCACCTCTCCTCCCCGGACCTGCTTCTGGGGTGGGACTCCGATCCGGCCACGCGGAACGTGTTCGGCCTGGTGGAGGAGCGCCCGGAGTTGGCCCGGCAGGGGATCTGGCTGCGGGCCTATGGCCAGCGGGTGATCGAGGCCCTGGGGGGAAAGAAGATCCACCCGGCGTGGGCGGTGCCCGGGGGGGTGAGAAGCCCCCTCTCCCCGGAGGACCGGGACGCCCTGGCCGCCGACCTCCCCCGGGCGCTGAGCATCGTCCAAGACGCCCTCGCCCTCTACCGGGGCCACCTGGACGATTGGGCAGAGGAGATAGAGAGCTTCGGGAACTTCCCCAGCCTGTTCATGTCCCTGGTGGCCCCGGATGGGACCTGGGAGCACTACGGGGGGGGCATCCGGTTCGTGGACTCCCAGAGGAGGGTGGTGGCCGATGGGCTGGCCCCGGCCCGCTACCAGGACTACATCGCCGAGCACGTGGAGGCCTGGTCGTACCTAAAGTTCCCCTACTACAAGGAGGCCGGCTACCCGGAGGGGCTGTATCGGGTGGGCCCGTTGGCCCGGCTCAACTGTTGCGACCGCATGGGCACCCCGCTGGCCGACGAGGCCCTGGATGAGTTCCGGGCCTTGGCGGACGGGAAGGCGGTCACCTCCTCCTTCCACTACCACTACGCGCGTCTAATCGAGATCCTGGCGGCCCTGGAGCGGATCGGGAACTACCTTGAAGACCCGGACATCCTCTCGCCTCGGGTCAGGGCGGAGGCGGGGATCAACGAGCTGGAGGGGGTGGGGGTGCACGAGGCCCCCCGCGGCACCCTGCTGCACCACTACCGGGTGGACGACCAGGGCCTGATCCAGTGGGTTAACCTGATCGTGTCCACCGGCCACAACAACCTGGCCATGAACCGCACCGTGCTCCAGATCGCCCGCCATTACCTGCACGGCCGGGAGATCACCGAGGGCTTGCTGAACCGCCTGGAGGGGGGCATCCGGGCTTACGACCCGTGTCTCTCCTGCTCGGTGCACGCGGTGGGGATGATGCCCCTCAAGGTGCAGCTTTTCGGCCCCAGCGGTGAGCTGATCTCAGAAAGGGCGCGACCATGAAGGCGTTGGTAGTGGGTTTCGGCCATCCCTTGCGGCGGGACGACGGGGTGGGGCTGTGGGTGGCTCAGCGGCTCTCCGACCTGCCCGGGGTGGAGGTGGTGGCTGCCCAGGCCCTGACCCCGGAGTTGGTGCCCAAGGTGGCCACCTCTGACTTGGTGATCTTCGTGGACGCCCGGGTAGGGGCCGGGCCGGTGCGTTGGGAGCGGCTGCGCCCAGGGCCCCGGCCTGCCCTGGTCCACTCCCTCTCCCCTCAGGGGCTCTTGACTTGGGCGGAATACCTGTTCGGCCGTAGCCCTGAGGCCTGGCTGGTTACCCTGCCCGCCCGGGACCTCTCCTTCGGGGAAGGTTTTTCCTTGCGCACTCGCCGGGCCGCAGAGGGGCTGGTGGGCCGCCTGCGCCAATATTTGGGAGAAAGGGGATCGACATGACCGATCAAAAGCTGAAACTACTCGCCCGGTACCCAAGAGAGCGAACCAGGCTCCTCTCCCTCTTGCACGAACTGCAGCGGGCCAACCCCAACAATTACCTCACCGGGGAGGACCTGCGCTTGGTAGCCGATTACCTGAACCTTCCCCTGTCGGAGGTACACGACGCGGCCACCTTTTACTCGCTGTTTTCCCTGAAACCCCGTGGGAAGCACGTCATCCGCCTGTGCAAATCCCCACCCTGCCACCTGGCCGGGGCGTGGTCCCTGCTCGCTGCCCTGGAGCGGGAATTGGGGATCACCGTGGGGGAGACCACCCCCGATGGGCTGTTCACGTTGGAAACCACAAGTTGTCTGGGGGTGTGCGGGGTGGCCCCGGCGATGATGATAGACGAGGAGGTTTACGGCCGGTTGACGCCCGACCGGCTGCGGGAGATCTTGGCCAGCTACCGGGGGGAAGCATGAACGGGCCGCGCACACGCGTACTGGTCGAGCTAGCTCAGGGAGCAGGGGAGGCCGGGGTGAGGGAAGTGCTCTCCGCCCTGCGGCGGGCCCTCGAGGAGTCCGGCCTGGCCGAGCAAGTGGAAATCGTTCAGACCCCGGCGTTGAGCGGTTCCGATCGGGGGGTGGCAGTGGCCGTCTACCCGGAGGGGGTCCACTACCGGGTCACTCCCCAGGATGTGCCCCGGCTGGTGGAGGAACACCTGAAGGGCGGCCGGCCGGTGGAGGAGCTGCGGGCGTCCCCGCCCGAGGAGCCGGGGCCCAGCCTGAGGTTGGGCCGCCAGGTGCGGGTGGTGCTGGGGAACTGCGGGCTGATAAACCCCGAGGAGATCGACGATTACCTGGCTGCCGGGGGGTATCAGGCCCTGGAGCGGGCCCTGGCGGAGCTGTCCCCCCAGGAGGTGGTGGAGGAGGTCAAGCGGGCCAAGCTGCGGGGCCGGGGTGGGGCCGGCTTCCCCGCTGGGATCAAGTGGGAGGCGGTGCTGCGGGCGCCCGGGCCAGAGAAATATGTAGTTTGCAACGCCGACGAGGGGGAGCCCGGCACGTTCAAGGACCGGTTGATCCTGGAGGGGGACCCACACAAGCTGATCGAGGGCCTGGTGCTCGCCGGCTATGCCACCGGCGCCCGGCGGGGCTTCATCTACGTTCGCGGCGAATACACCCTCTCTATCGCCCGCCTGGAGCGGGCCATCTCCCAGGCCCGCCAGTACGGCCTGTTGGGTGATGACATCCTGGGGTCCGGGTTCTCCTTCCAGCTTGAGGTGCTTCCCGGGGCCGGGGCCTACGTGTGTGGGGAGGAGACCTCCCTGCTTGAGTCCGCGGAGGGCAAGCGGGGCTGGCCCCGCATCCGCCCCCCCTTCCCGGCTTCCCGGGGGCTGTGGGAAAAGCCCACCGTGGTGAACAACGTGGAGACGCTGGCCAACGTGCCGGAGATCATCCTGCGGGGTGCGGATTGGTTCCTCTCCTTGGGCACCGAGGGCTGCCCCGGCACCAAGGTCCTCCCCATCCTGGGCCAGGTCAAGTTCCCCGGGGTGGTGGAGGTGGAGATGGGCATTCCGCTGCGGACGGTGATCTACGAGCTGGGTGGAGGGCTCCTCCCAGGTCGCCAGCTCAAAGGGGTGTTGGTAGGGGGGGCAGCCGGCGCCTTCCTCTCCCCCCAGGAGCTGGACGTGCGCCTGGACTTCGATTCCCTGCGCGAGATCGGCGCCACCCTGGGCTCGGGGGCAGTGTTGGTGCTGGACGATACCACTTGCCTGGTGGACGTGCTCGCCTCGGTGCTCAGCTTCTTCCACCACGAGTCCTGTGGCCAGTGTACCCCTTGTCGGGCCGGTACCGACGTCCTGGTCCGGCTGGTGGAGCAAGTTCGCCGGGGGGAGGGGGACGAGCGTACACTCAAGCTGATGCTGGAAACCGCTGAGGTGATGAACCTGGCTTCCCTGTGCCCGTTGGGCCAGTCGGTGGCCCTGCCGGTGACCAGTGCCCTGTCCCGGTTCCGGGCCGAGTTCGAGGCCCATCTCGCAGGCGCCCCCTGCCCCCGCTGTCAGGAGGGAGGGCGGTGAGGCTCACCTTCGCGGGGGCCGCCGGCACCGTGACCGGGTCCTGTTTCCACTTGGAGGCGCGCGGCCTTCAGCTGGCGGTGGACTGCGGCATGTTCCAGGGGCTGCCGGATTTGGAGGAGCGCAACTACGAGCCGTTTCCGTTTGACCCCAGAAAGCTGGACTGGCTGGTGCTCACCCATGGCCACCTGGACCACCTGGGGCTCATCCCCCGGCTGGTGCGGGAGGGGTTCCGGGGCCGGATCGCCTGCACCATCCCCACCCGAGATATAGCCCACATCATGCTCATGGACGCCGCCCGCATCCAGGAGGAGGAGGGGGAGGCGGCCCTGTACTCGGTGGAAGACGCCCTGGCGGCCCTGGACAGGTTCGGGGTGCTCGCCGACTACGGGGAGCCGATTTCCCTGGGAGGGGGCACTACCCTGCGCTTCCACGACGCCGGCCACATCTTGGGGGCCGCCTTCGTGGAGCTGTCTTTGGCCGGGAAGACGTTTGTGTTCTCGGGGGACCTGGGCAACCGGGGAAAGCCCCTGGTGGAGGACCCCAGCTACCCTCCCCGGGCCGACTTCCTGGTGCTGGAGTCCACCTACGGGGACCGGGTACACCGCCCCATCCAGGAATCTATTGAGCTCCTGCGGCAGGCGATCCTGGACACGTTCGCCGCCGGGGGGAACGTGATCATCCCCTCGTTCGCCCTGGAGCGGACCCAGGAGGTGCTGTTCATCCTGTTCAAGCTGTGGCGGGAGAGGAAGATCCCCAGGTGCCGCATCTACTTGGACTCCCCGTTGGCCACCCATGCCACCCGCATCTTCGAGCGGTATACGGAGTGGTTCCCGGCCCCGGCCCGCAGGCTGTTCCGCAAGAAACGGGACCCCTTCGACTTCGAACTCCTCCAGTACACCCTGACCCGGCGGGCCTCCAAGCGCATCCCCTCCGACGAAGGGGGGGTGATCATCATCGCCGGGTCCGGCATGTGCACCGGGGGCCGGGTGCTGCACCACCTCAGGAAAAACCTGCCCCGGCCAGAGTCCTCAGTGGTGTTCGTAGGCTTCCAGGCGGTGGGCACCCTGGGGCGGGAGATCCTGGACGGGGCGTCCCGGGTGCAGGTGCTGGGCTCCATCGTGCCGGTGCGGGCCAAGATCGTGCGCATAGACGGCCTCTCGGCCCATGCTGACCAACCCATCCTGGTGGACTGGGCCCTGCACGCCGACCCGGGGCAGGTGTTCCTGGTCCACGGGGAGGAGCCGGCCCTGGCGGCGCTGGCCGAGAAGCTGTCGGGCCATGGCCTGGCCGTGCACATCCCCAGCTGGCACGAGACGGTGGAACTGTGAGGATCGCCGTACTGGGCAGCCTGAACATGGACCTGGTGCTGGAGGTGGAGCGGTTGCCCAGGCCCGGGGAGACGGTGCTGGGGCGCAACTTCACCCGCTACCCCGGTGGGAAAGGGGCCAACCAGGCCATTGCCGCCGCCCGGCTGGGGGCGGAGGTGAGGCTGTTTGGGCATGTGGGGGCCGACTCGTACGGGGAGGAGCTGCTTTCGGTGACTCAGGCCGCCGGGGTGGACGTGGGGGGGGTGACCCGGCACCCCGAGGTGCCCACCGGGGTGGCCCTGATCCTGGTGGCCGAGGGGGGGCAGAACCAGATCGCCTACGCCCCCGGGGCCAACTGGCAACTGGGACGGGAAGATGTGGAGCGCTGGCTCCCCCAAATCCGGGAAGCGGACGTTTTGCTCCTCCAACTGGAGGTGCCCCTGGAGCCGCTGGCGATCTTGCTGCAGTCCCTGCCCCCGGAGAAGCCGCTGGTGATCCTGGACCCGGCCCCGGCTCAGGACCTGTCTCCCTTGCCCCTGGCCCGGGTGGATTATCTGGTTCCGAACCGGGAGGAGGTTTTGCGATTGGCCGGGGGGGAGGTGACCGAGCTCTCCGGGGCGGCGCGGTTGCTCCTGGCCCGCGAGATCAGGCACCTGGTGATCAAGGCCGACCAGGAGGGGGCCTACCTGGCCGAACCCGGCGGGATGACCCACTTCCCCGCCTACAAGGTGCGGGCGGTGGACACCACCGCGGCTGGGGATGCGTTCAACGCCGCCCTGGCGGTGGCCCTGGCCCAAGGCAAGGGCCCCTACGAGGCCATCGGCTACGCCAACGCCGCCGCCGCCCTCACGGTCACCAAACGCGGCGCCTCCTCCTCCCTCCCCACCCGGGAAGAGGTCCAGGAGTTCCTCAGACACCCTTACCGTCATTCCGGCTAGAATCTGCTTGCCTCCTTGGAATTGAGGGGCGGGGGAACATGGGGTACCGGGAGATCGTGCGTCGAGCAGAAGCGGTGCTGGCCCAATTGCCCCCCGGGGTGACGGTGCTGGCCGCCGGAAAGGGCAGGACGGTGGAGGAACTGCGGGCCGCCCTGGAGGGGGGGATCCAACACCTGGGGGAGAACTACGTCCAGGAGGCCGAGAGGAAGCGCCCCCTGCTCCCCCAGGCCAGCTGGCACCTGATCGGGCCTCTGCAGAAGAACAAGGCGCGCCGCGCCCTGAAAACCTTCGATTGGCTGCAAACCCTGGATTCCCTGCCCCTGGCCCAGCGGCTGGAGAGGATCCTGGCCCAACAGGACCGCGTCCTGCCGGTGCTGGTCCAGGTGAACATCGGCCGGGAACCCCAAAAGGCCGGGGTGCTCCCAGAGGAGCTCCCCCAGTTCCTGCGGGAGGTGGGGCGGCTGCCCCACCTGCCGGTGCGGGGGCTGATGGCCATCCCCCCGGCCCCGCGAAAGCCGGAGGATTCCCGGCCCTATTTCCGGGCCATGCGCCGGCTGCTTTCCGAGCTGCGCGGGGAGAAGATCCCGGGGGTGGAACTGGAGGAGCTTTCCATGGGGATGTCGGCCGATTGGCAGGTGGCGGTGGAGGAGGGGGCGACCATGATCCGCTTGGGCACTCTGCTGTTCGGCCCCCGCACTTGAACTGGAGACGAAGGAGGAAGGCATGCGCAAGGCGGAGCTGGCGAGGTTGATCGACCACACCGTGCTGGGCCCCGACACCAGCCCGGCCGATGTGGAGCGGGTGTGCCAGGAGGCGATCCGCCACGGGTTCTTCTCCGTGTGCGTCCCGCCCACCTACGTCGCCCTGGCCCGGGGGCTTCTGCGCGAGACCCAGGTCAAGGTGTGCACGGTGGTGGGGTTCCCCCACGGCCAACACAAGCCCGAGGTGAAGGCATTCGAGGCCAAGGAAGCGCTGGATGACGGGGCGGACGAGGTGGACATGGTGATCAACGTGGCTGCCCTGAAGGCCGGGGATTATCAGGCGGTGCTGGCCGACATCCGGGGGGTCCGAGAGGCCCTGTCCAAGGCCCCTCGCCGGGTGGTACTGAAGGTGATCCTGGAGTGTGCGCTGCTCACCGACGAGGAGAAGGAGGCGGGGGCGATCCTGGTCAAGGCAGCGGGGGCGGACTTCGTGAAGACCTCCACCGGGTTCGGTCCCGGGGGGGCTACCCCGGAGGACGTGGCCCTGCTGCGCCGGGTGGTGGGGGAGGATTTCGGCGTGAAGGCGGCCGGGGGGATCCGGGATTATGCGACAGCCCTCCGGATGATCCAGGCCGGGGCCAACCGCCTGGGGGCCTCCCGCAGCCTGGCCATCTTGGAAGGGGCTCCCGACTAATCGTGGCCAGGCTCTCCCGCACCCAAGGGCTGGTGTTGCGCATCCAGGACTACGCTGAGACTGACCGCATAGCGGTGCTGCTCACCCCGGATCGAGGCCGGCTGGACCTGTTGGCCAAGGGGGCCCGGCGGCTGGAGCGGACCAGCGGCGCCGCCCTGGACCTCTTGAACCTGGTGAGGGTGATCTTCTACCTCAGGCGGGGCCTGGCCCTGCTGCGGGAGGTGGAACTCCTGCGGACCTTCCCCCGCATCCGAGAGGAGCTGGAGAGATTGGAGGAAGCCCTGGTGGGGTTGCAATGGGCCCGCAGCCTGGCGGTTAAGGGGGAGGCGGATCCCCGTCCGTTTAAGCTCACCCTCCAGTTCCTGGAGGGGTTGGAGCGGGGGTGGCCGCCCCGGTTGGCGCGCTTGGCTTACTGTTTGCGCCTGCTGGCCGTGGCCGGCCATGGGCCTCACCTCGCAGGTTGTGTGGCCTGCGGACAAGCGGGGGAGCTTTTCTGGGCCCCGGACCGGGGCGGGCTCCTGTGCGGCCGGTGCGGCGGCCAAGGAGAACCTTTGGCCGACAAGGTCGTGGCCACCCTGCGGGGGTTGGCCTCCTTGCCCCCTGCCGCTTTGCCCCGCCTGCAAGTGGACGAGGAAACTCAGGCCGAAGTGGCGGAGTTGCTCTCCAGGTTCCTGGAGGCGCAACTGGCCCGCTCTGAGCCGGGCTGGTATAGTAACGCCCCATGAGGTGCAAGATCCTCAGCTGCACTCACGAGGTGTTCTCCGGGGAGGCGGAGGGCCTCTATGCCCGGGGAAGCGAAGGTTGGTTTGGGGTGCTGGCCGGCCATGCCCCGGCCAGCTTCGCCCTCCAGGACGCCCCCCTACGCCTGGTGTTGAAAGACGGCCAGCGTACTTTCCACGTCCGGCAGGGGGTGGTGGAGGTGCGCCGGGGGGAGACGGTGGTGCTGGCCGATGAGGTGACCGAGGTTGCCTAGGGTGTTGGTTACCGGGCTGGGGGTGGTGTGCCCGCTGGGGGTGGGCCGGGACCAATTCTTCGCGGGGCTGCGGGAGGGTCGGGTGGCCATCCGGCGGGTGGATGAGGAGTTGGACCTCTCCGGCATCCGGGCCCGGGTGGCGGGGGTGGCTGACGGGTTCGACCCGCTGGAGTTCCTGGAGCGCAAGCGGGCTCGCCGCATGGGCCGGGCCACCCAGATGGCGGTGGCCGCCGCCCGGCTGGCCTGCCAGGACGCCGGGTTCACTCCCCGGGACACCGCCCGGGGCGGGGTGGCGGTGGGCACCGGGATCGGGGCCATGGAGGCGTTGGTGGACAACCACCTGGTGCTGTTGGAGCGGGGGGCGGAGCGGGTGTCGCCCTTTTTGGCCCCCATCATGATGCCCAACGCCCCGGCGGCGGAGGTGTCCATCGAGCTGGGGATTCGGGGGCCCAGCCTGGGGGTGGTGACCGCCTGTGCGGCTGGGGCGCATGCCATCGGCATCGCCTGGGGGTGGATCCGGGAGGGGTTGGTGGACTGGGTGTTGGCCGGGGGGGCGGAGTCGGTGTTGATCCCGTTGGTGTTCGCCGCCTTCGACCGGATGGGGGCCCTGTCCCGCAACCCGGACCCGGCCACCGCCTCGCGGCCCTTCGATGCCGACAGGGACGGGTTCGTGTTGGGGGAGGGGGCGGGGATGTTGCTCTTGGAATCAGAACAGCACGCCCGCCGGCGGGGGGCCCAGCCCTTGGCGGAGCTGGCCGGCTTCGGCCTCTCCTCCGACGCGTTCCACATCACCGCCCCGCCCGAGGACGGGGCCGGGGCGCTCGCGGCCATGGCCGGGGCGCTCAAGTCCGCCGGCCTGTCCCCGGAAGAGGTGGACTACATCAATGCTCACGGGACCTCCACCCCCCTGAACGACCGGGCGGAGACGGCGGCCATCAAAGGCTTGTTTGGGGAGCGGGCCTACCGGGTGCCGGTTTCCTCCACCAAGTCCCAGATCGGGCACCTGTTGGG
>DFNF01000018.1 GCA_002375935.1 Acetothermia bacterium UBA3574 | reverse complement strand
GAGCTGGTGGTGCGCCGGTCCTGTGGCTGTGGAGGGGGTTAGTTGCCTGGGGGCGTTGGGGGCGGGTATATTTGACCAACCGGTTGCTCAAAGGGGGGAACTTGCTGGACATCATTCACCGGGCCAAACGCGCCCTGCCACAGAGACAGGGTCTCCGCCGGGATCGGCTGGCACAGATCTTCCGCCGCGCCGGCTACATCACCCCCTACCAGCTGGAGGTGGTCAACTACCCCCGCCGGCCTTTGGCCGCGTTCAACCCCGGAGCCACCCTCCAGGGGAACCGCGCGCTGATCTTTCCCCGCCTGGTGTTCGACTACTACTCCTACACCTCCAGCGTGGGCCTGTTCCAGCTCCCGGTGGAGGAACTCCTGGAACCCATTCCCGACAAGACCTACCTCACCACCATCGTACTCTGGCCCCAACAGGGCTGGGAGGTAGATCGCGGGTGCGAGGACCCCCGGGTGTTCCCAATGGAAAGGGGGTTCAGGATCCTCTATACCGGGGTGGGGCGCCTGGAGGACGGGGATCGCCCCGGGATGCGGGCCCTGTTGGCCTATGCCGAACTCGATGGGAACCTCACCTTGTTGCGCAAGGGCTACTTCCACATCCGGACAGCCAAAGGGGAGTACGTGCCCGACAACAAGGACTCTGCGCTGCTCTCCGTCTCAGGAAAGTGGGCGGTGCTGCTCACCCGGCCCATGGGCCTGGGGGAAGCCCCCGACCTGTGCTGGCGAGGGGAGGCGGACCTGGAGGCGCTGGCCATCGCCGGGGAGACCTTGGAACCGGTGTTGGTGCCGGAGCCCTGGGAGCACAAGGTGGGCTGGTCCACCAACGCCGTCCCCTTGGGGGAGGATCGGTACCTGGTGGGCTGGCACGGGGTGCACCGCAAGGACCTCTCCTATCGCAACGGGCTGGCGGTGGTGGACGGTCAGGGGCGGCTGCTGGAGATCTCCGACTACCTGCTAGTGCCCGAGGGGTTGGTGGAGCAATACGGAGACCGCTCCCTAGCCCTGTTCGGAAACGGACTCCTCGTTTGGCAGGACCAGCTCATCTGGATCGGGGGCGTTTCCGACTACTGCATCGGCATCTTCGTGGCCGACCTCGAGCTCGCCCTCAGCCAACTACACCCGGTGTAGCCCGGGGGAGAGCCAGCCGGGGCACCCGACGCCCAAGTCTGCCTGCCCCAGGAGCACGTCCGATCGCCCCTCGCGTTATCTAGGCAGGTGCTGGCTTGCACATAAACCCCCTGAGGGCTCAGGAACCCGATGAGGCTGTCCCGGTACAGCAACCACCTGGGCGATATGTGGCCAAGGTGATGCGCGTTACGGAACATCCCTCCCCTCGCCCACTATAATGGCCCTCAAGGAGGCCGCGATGGGCAAAATTATTTGGGTAGCGTTGCTAGTTGGAATGTGGGTTGGGGGCTGGGCCGGCTCGCTCCACATCGAGCCGGCCGAGGTGCCCCTGGGGGGAAGCTTCCTGGTGGTGGTAGCCGGGGTGGAGGCAGAAGCCGGGGAAGTGCTGGTGGTCAACGTCCGCACCGGGGAGCAGGTGCGGCTACCCCTGCATCCCGAGGAGGGGCAACTGGTCACCGGCCACGTCTACGTAGTCCGGGAGTGCGATCCTGTTCCCCCGGAAGCGGAGTACCTACTGCGGGTCCTCCCAGGCGACGTGATTGCCGCCGCCACCGAGCTGGAGGAAGGCTTGGCCGCCACCGCTTTGGTGCTCCCCCCCACGGGAACCCCGGAACTGTCCCTGGCCACCTGGGACGAAGGCCGGGGTGTATGGTGTCCCTGGGAAGCCGGCGCGCAGCTGCCTGCTGGGCGGTTCAAGATCACGGTCACCGACCCCAACCGAGACCTGGCCTGTGAGCCGGAGACGGCACTGGTCCTGCTTCGGTTGGGGGAACGGGAAACCAGGGTCGACCTGCGGGAGACCGGCCCTGCCAGCGGCCAGTTCACCGGGGAGTTCGTCCTCGAAATCGCCCCCCAGCAGTCCACCCTCCAGGCCAAAGTCCTTCACGAGGGAACTGAACTCTTCTCCACTACATTGGAAAAAGGGCTGGCCCTGGAGGTCTCCTACCAGGAAATTGCATACACGTTCCCCTTGTTGCTGGTCCAGGTCTCACTGGAGCTCACCCCCGGGGCCCGGGAAGACGTGGGGTGCCCAGTACGCCTCGCTGTAACCTCCCCCAAGGCGGTGGACCAGGTACAGTGGTTTGTGGACGGGGTCAGGCAGCCGGAGGGCGGTGCGGAACTGCTGCTGGTGCGCTCTGAACCCACCTACCCTCAGTCCGTGACCGTGGTGGCCCTGGTCCAAGCTGCCGGGCAATGGGGGCAGGCAGAGGCGGCCATCACCCTGGTGCCCAGGACCGAGATCGCCTTTGTGGACTCCGAAACCGGGCGAGAGGTGGCCGCACCTTGCGAGTGCTCCGCTTCCCTGAGGGTGAAGCTCACCCAAGCCCTGGACGACGAACATCCCCGGGTGTGGATCGGGATCCTGGGTCCAGGCTGCACTGCCAGGGAGCTCGCGTTGATCCGGGAGGGGGAAGGGGTTTACCTGAGCGAACCGTTCGTGCCGCAAGACCTGGGCGCCTGCCTCGGGGACGTTCTGTGGGCACAATACAAAGACCCCTCCTGTTGGGAGGACGTGGCCTACGTGCTTCTGCCGTTACGGTGAGACGTATGAAAGCGGCCTCCTTGCTGGCGGTGGCCTTGCTCGCCTTCCCGGGCTGGGGGTTGGAGTGCTCTCACCCCGTGCTGCTCCCCGGGGAGGCAGTGGAGGTGTGGCTTCCGGCAGGGGAGGGCCCGCCGGAGTTGACGTTCTGCGGGGAGCCCTTTCCGGTCAGCTGGACTTCCCAGCCCCAGGGGGACAAGGTGCTGTGGCAGGCCCACCTCCCAGACCATCTCCCGCCTGGGGTATGGCTCGTCCAGCACCACTCGCAGTGTGGCTCATTCTTCCGCGCCCCCCCCGGGTGGGCGGTGGCCGAGCTAGTGGGGCTTGAGGGAGCTTCCCTCACCGCTCCAGGGCTATTGGTGTTGTCCCGGCCAGGCGGGGTGGAGGTGACCGGCCCGGCCGGAGATTGGAAGCTCAGCTATCAATTTCCGGGGCAGGAGACGAGGGAACTGGCGGTCAGTTTGGCCCCTGGGGAGCGCCGACAGTTCACCCTGGGCTATGTGGACCTCCACCCCTCCACCCCGGTTGCCCTCCCCGGCCATGCCTTCCTCCTGCGGGCGGACATCTTCTCCCCGGTGGATCTCCCCAGCACCGCCGCCGCGTTGGTGTTGCCCCCGGGGTGGGGGGCCCAGCCCGCCCCCTGTGACGGCTGCCCCCCGGCCGGGTTGGAACCCATCCCCGCGGGGGTCCCCACCGCCCGCGCCTGGCTGGTCCAAGTCCCCCCCGGGGCGCTGGGCACCTACTCCCTGGCGCTGGAACTGGCTGGGATGGGATTGCGAGGGGAAGTAGCCGTGGAGGTGGCCACTACCCTGCCGGTGGAGGTGGTGGTTGGCCATTGGGACGTGCGCCGGGATCGGCTGGACCTCACCCTGCCTCCGAGCATCGAGTACGAGCAGCTGCTGTGGGCCACCACGTTCGTGGGCCGCGAACTACCCTTTAGTGGGCGGGTGCTCACCCGGGGAGACCTGGAGCGACTGGCCCAGCTCTGGCAACAAGCTGACTGATCCTTGCCGGCTACGGCGGAAACAGAAAGGGGGCCATGTTGGGACGCCTTTCCCTGCTGAGTAACTCATCGGGCCCGGGAAGTGCGCTCGCTCGCCCAGCGAATTACGGGGCCGTTTGGTTGAGATTACTCGGCTCAACCGGCGGTCCAGGAAATGTCGATCCCGGGAATCGGTGCCCAACGCGGAAAATCGGCCAGCCAGGCCAAATTCATCTATAACACAGGTTGAGGGTTGAACCCGTTGTATCGGCGAGGGGCTCTGACTCGGCATACACTTAGGGGCAGCGGGGTGAGAGTATGAGCATGTGGAGGCTGGGCTGTTTGATCTTGGCCACGACCTTCGTGGCCCTGGCCCTCCTGGGGGCCCCTTCCCTGGAGGTGCAACAATGGTGGTACGGGGCGGTGTATTGGGTGGGGGGAGCCCCGGAGCGGGCAACAGGCTACCTCAACACCATGGCCAACCTGGCCCGCTATTCCGTAGCGGTGTGGGAAATTCCGATTCCCTCCAGGATGGGCGAGCCCCAGGCGGTGGAAGCCCCCGATGCCGCCCAGGCCAAAACCCGACTGGATTTATCCCCCCCGGGAATGGTGATCCCCGGCCCCCAGCCCGGCCACTGGTGGGGCCTCCCCCCCTTGCAGCTCGATGACTTGGCAATCCCGCCCCTCATCTTGATCGTCTTCCCCACCCTGGAGGACCTGCAAGAGGAGCTGGGGAACTTTGAGATTATAGCCGGGTTCAGCGTCCCCCCTGTCTTCCGCTGCCCCCAACAGCGGGCCTGGCTTTCCCCCTGGCTGGCAGGGCTGGTGACCCAGGTGGAGGGCCCACTGCTCGTCCTCGCCCTGGAGACGGAGTCGCACACCTTCTTCCGCCACACCCTGGCGCACGAACTCAGACACTGGGGGTTCTGGCTGTGGTGCCAGCTTGAGGGCATAGAATTCAAGGAGTTGCCGCTCCTCTGGCTAGAAGGGTTGGTGGAGTTTTCCCTCCTGCCCCGCTCCGCCCAACGGCTCTCTCCACTCGAGCTTTATCCCGCAGCCGCCTACTGGGCCCGGGAAGGGGGGCTTTTGGAAATTCCAAGCTGGCTCTCCTACCAGGTGGGGGCCAGCTTGGTCCATCTTCTGGTCAGTAAACACAGTTGGCAACGGCTCTTGGTCCTGCTGCCGGAGTACCTGCGGGGAGGGGAAGAGCGGCTGGCGGCCTGGGAACCGGAGTGGCGGGCTTGGTTGAGCGGGGAACTTCCGCGAGATCTGGAGGAGCGCCTCCGGGCCTTATTCCAAGGCATGGAGCAAAGACTGGTCCAATGTGCCGGCATGTTGAAGCCCATCTTCCCCCAGGCTTGGGAGCTGCTGTTCGCGGGGCCGGAAAGGTGGCCGCACTTCTGGGAGCTGGTGGGGCCGCCTTGGCCCTCCCCCACCCCGGAGCTATGGGAAGAGCTTCGGGTCAGGGAGCGAGCGTTTGTGCTGAGGCTGGTGGACAAGGAAAGCTGCACCTTGGCGCCAGAGGTGTCAGAGCTGCTGGATCGACTGGCCCAACTGCGGGAGGAAGGCCGCTGGGAGGAGTACCTGGCTGCCTACGTGGAGGGAGTGCGCACCCTGTTCGCCGGTTTGCCCCCTTCCCCAGCCCCGTGACCCCTCTTCCCACTTAGCTCAGAAGAAGGCGACGGCAGGCCCCCGTTGGCTTATCTGCCGCGCTGGATTGGCCAACCGATTCCAGTTCGGGTAACCTGGCAGCCTATGAGCACTCACCTCCTCCTCGGGCTCGCCGGGTTGGGGATTGGGACCCTGGCCTCCATGTTGGGGATCGGCGGGGGGACCTTCATGGTGCCACTGCTCCTCCTATCAGGGCTGGCCCCCACAACCCAGGTCGCAGTGGGCACCAGCATCGCCGGGGTCACCTTCACCAGCCTGTCCAGCTCCATCGCCTACCTGCGCCGGCACGAGGTGCGAGTGCGGTTGGGGCTGGTGGTGATGCCGGGGGCGCTGGCCGGGGCCTGGCTGGGTGCTCACCTCAGCCAGCGCATCTCCTCCCCTGGGTTAGCAGTGGGCTTCGGCCTGTTCCTCCTTTACCCGGCCGGGGTGATGCTGCTGGGCCGCCAGCCCAAAGAACTGTTCTCAGCAGGCGGACACCGAAGAGCGCATCTGGCTTTGGGGACCCTGGTGGGGGTGATGGCGGGGGTGGTCAGAGGGCTGCTGGGGCTGGGCGGGGGCACGGTGATGGTGCCCGCCCTCAT
>DFNF01000043.1:39976-40895 GCA_002375935.1 Acetothermia bacterium UBA3574 | reverse complement strand
CCCCCGGCACCCCCTCCCCCCGAGGAATGCGTGGTCCCGGCAGTTGGGGAGTGCTTCCTGGAGTTCCAGGGGGAGGCGTGTCCAGTGCCCCCCATCCCGGACCCCAACGTCCCGCGGGAAAAACTGCAGGAGACCCAGGGCCCAGCCGACGCCCAGTTCCTCCCCCGGGGGGACTATTGGGGGGAGCTCGGCCAGCCCTTGAACGGGTTCATCCCCGATGCCCACGACTGGTACATGATCGAGACCACCCGCGGGGAAGCGGTGGTGTTTTGGACCGCCGCCGATCCCGGCCTGGACTACATCATCTACCTGCAGGACGAATGCGGTGAGGTGATCTATGAATTCCGCGGGGGAGAGGCCTTGCTCCAGTGCATCGCCCCCTGTACCGAAAAGGACGTGTGTCGCTGGTACATCCGGGTGGTTCACAGGGGCGGACAGGGCAAGTATTACCTCTCGATCTATTCGGCCAAGTTGGCCCCCGAATGAGCTGAGGGAGCAGAGGTAAAAAGCCAGGGTTCGCGGTCGGGCCCAAGGGCACCGCGTGAGGCGCGGACTCGGCCGCCCAAGTCCCCCGGTTCCACCACCTGGAGGCTTTTCCCTCCAGGACTCCGCGAGCTGGAGCCAGGTTTTTTCACACTTTTTCTGAGCAAGGAGATCGCTACTTCGCAAATCAGCCGGGCCGGGGAGGCAGCCGGCACAGGGGGATATCCCGCCAGCGCCCGGACAGAAGCAGCTCCACCAACCTCTGGGCCCCGGCGGCCACCTGGGGGGAGAGCCCTTCCCCCCAACCCAACTCCCCAGGCTGGATCCCCACCAGCTCCAGGTTCTCCACCTCCTGGGAAAGCCGGCCCAAAACCAGCTCCAGGGGGAGGCCATGGGTGGAGGCCAGCATCCTGCCCCGCCACTCCCAAGGCAGACG
>DFNF01000043.1:30913-39845 GCA_002375935.1 Acetothermia bacterium UBA3574 | reverse complement strand
AAAAATCCCCCCCCCCCCCCCCAAAAAAACAAAAAAAAAAAAAAAAAAAAAAAAAGGGCCCCCCCCCCCCCCCTCCCTAAAAATTTTTTTTTTTTTGGGGGGTTATTTTTGATGTTTCTTTTTTTTTTTGGGGGGGGGGTTTTTTTGGGGGGGGGGGCGCGGGGGGGGGGCGGGGGGGGGCGCCCACCCCCCCCCCCCGCCACTCCCAAGGCAGACGGCGGAACTCCCCGGGAGGCAACCCCAGCTCGGCGGCATCCACCACCACCACCAGCTTGGGGGGCAGCTTCTCGATCTTCCCGATCACGTTCTCCAGCGCCAGCCCAGCCGGGATGGTCACCCAACCCGGGGCCCCCGCCAGCTGCCTGGCCACCCACACCCCGGCCCCGTCATCCCGGCGCAAGGGGTTGCCCACCCCCACCACCACTCTAGAACCCCGCACCCGATCTTCCTCTCTCATCTGCTAGCTGGCTCGACGGCGGAACCAAGCGGACTTTTCGGGACGCCCGCTCCTCCCTTGGCCCCTCGCCAATTCCCCGGCCAAAGGCCCATCGAGGAGAGGCCGGGGCGAGAAAGCCGCATGCACCGTGGAACTGCGGCTCACACCTTCCGTCCTTTGCCCCAGGCGCCCACCCGGGAGCCCATTTCCCTCCCCGGCTTCGCTAAACCAGGTTCTCCCGCAGGAAGGTGCGGAAAGGATGGGCCAGCCCTTGCAGGGCCTCCAGCCGCTTGATCACGATCCGATGTCCAGGCAGGGCCAGGATGCCCCGTTCCCTCAGCTCAGACAGGATCCGAATCGCTGTCTCAGTGGACACCCCGGCCATCTCCGCCAATTCCGCCCGCGGGAGCTCCACCCCCATGTCCAACCCCTCTTCCACCTGGTGTCCGAACGCCTGGGCCAGCGACAAGATCACCCGGGCCACCCGCTCCTTGGCCGAGCGGGAGGTGATCTCCACCAGCTTGTCCCCGAACACCTTCAGCTCCCGGGAGAGCTTTTCCACCAGCCTCAGGGCCACCTGGGGGTATTTCTTCACGAAGGCCAAGAATTCCTCCCGGGGGATGAACATGAGGCGGGAGGGTTCCAGGGTTTTCGCGTAGCAGGTATAGGTTTCCTGGTCGAACAGGGTCTTCTCCCCCAGGATCTCCCCCGGGCCGAGGAGCTTGAGGATCTGGGAATGCCCCCCGCGGGTGTGCTTGGCCAACTTCACCTTGCCCTGACAGAGAATGTAGAGGCCGAAGGCCGGCATGCCCTCGTGGAACACGGCTTCCCCTCGGCCCAGCTGCATGGGCCGCATCATCCCCGCCAGCTCCTGGAACGCAGGCTGGGGCAGCCCTTGGAAGATGTAGGAGCAACCGCTCTGGCACCCTTGGCAGGGGTTAGCCTGTTTTCGCTTTGGCGTCACGGATCCCGACATTCCGGTACCGACTGTACCTCAGGGCGAGCAGTTCCTCCACAGCCAGGGAGGCCAGCTCCTCCAGGTGTCCCAGGAGCGCCTCCCGCAGTGCCTGGGCCGTGGCCTGGGGGTCGAGGTGGGCGCCCCCCACCGGCTCCGGGATCACCCCGTCCACCACCCCCAGCTTGCGCAGGCGGGCGGCGGACAGGGCCAGGGCTTGAGCCGCCTGGGGGGCAGCGCTGCTCTCCTTCCACAAGATGGCCGCCGCCCCTTCCGGCGAGATGACGGTGTAGGTGGCGTTCTCCAGCATCAACACCCGGTCGCAGGCGGCGATGGCGATGGCCCCTCCCGACCCCCCCTCCCCCAGGATCACCGCCAGGGTGGGCACCGGGAGGGTGAGGAGGGTGGCCAGGCAGTCCGCGATGGCCCCGGCGATGTTCCCCGCCTCCGCCTCCACCCCGGGGTAAGCCCCGGGGGTGTCCACAAAGGACACCAGGGGCAGCCTCAACCGGCCGGCCAGCCGCATGATGCGGACTGCCTTTCGATACCCGGTAGGCAAGGGCATCCCCCCCCGGCAGGCCCGCTGCTCGGCCGGGGTAGCCCCCCGCTCGTGAAACAGCACCGCCACCGGCCGGTCTCCCAACCTGGCCACTCCGCCGCGCAGCGCGGGGTCGTCCCCTCCCAGCCGATCCCCCCGCAGCTCGTAGAAGTCGTCACATACCTTTTGTACCAAGGCCAGGCCGCGGGGGCGTTCCGGGTGACGGGCCAGCTGTACCCGATCCCAATCGGAGAGCTTGGCGTACTGCTCCCGCCGAAGCTGCTGCAGGCGCTGTTCCAGCACCTCCAGTTCCTGGGACAGCTCCAGCCCCCCCTCTTCGATCATGCGCCGCAACTCGGCTACCTTCTCCTCCAAAATCCGAATGGCACGCTCGTCAGGCACTGGGCACCCCCTGCAAGATGTCAAGGAGATGGGCCAGCTCCCCTTTGAGCCCTTCCCGGGGCACCACCGCATCCACCACCCCATGGCTCAGGGCGTACTGGGCACGCTGGAAGCCAGGGGGCAACTTCTGGCCGGTGGTCTGCTCGATGACTCTGGGGCCGGCGAAGCCGATCAGCGCCCCCTGTTCGGCCAGGGTGAAGTCGGCCAGCGAGGCCAGTGAGGCCATCACCCCCCCGGTGGAGGGGTAGGTGAGCACGGCGATGTAGGGGACCCCCTGGCGGGCGAGTTGCTCCCGCACGGCCACCGTCTTGGCCATCTGCAGGAGGGAGAGGACCCCCTCCTGGACCCGGGCCCCTCCGGAGGCGACCACGAACAGAAAAGGCTCCCGAGCCTCCACCGCCTGCTCCATGGCGTGGGCCAGTTGCTCCCCCACCACTGTGCCCATGGACCCCCCGATGAACCGGAACTCCATGACCGCCAACACCACCGGGTGGCCGGCCAGCTTCCCCCGGCCCACCACCACGGCGTCCTTGAGCCCGGTGGTCTCCTGGGCCTCCCGCAGGCGGTCTCGGTACGGCTTGCGATCGGAGAAGGACAAGGGATCGGTTGACTCCAAGGGGAGGGTCAGGTCTTGAAATGTGCCCTCGTCTATCAGGGCCACCACCCGCTCTTGGGCGGTGAGGAAGAAGTACGCGCCGCACTTGGGGCAGATGTAGTTGTTCTCCTTAAGCCGCCGGCGGAACACCAGCTCCCCACAGGCGCGGCACCGTTCCCACAGGGTCTCCTCCCCCCGGCGCAGCTCCACTTCCACATATCGTTCTTTGCTATCCCGACGAATGGGCATTGTTCTCCTCCTGGGGCTTATGATGCCGCCCCCCCTGCTCCGGCGCCACCACCCCCCCGGAGAGGATCAACGTCAGCCCCTCGTCGAAGGGCAGGTCCAAGGGGATGATGCGCTCCTTGGGCACGAAAAACACCCAACCTGAGAGGGGGTTGGGGGCGGTGGGGATGTACACGGAGACACACCCCTCCCCCACTTGCTCTTCCAAGGGCACCACCCGGTCGTTGGTGAGCACCCCCATCACGTAGTAGCCCTCCCGCGGGTACTCAAGCAGCACCAGCCGCCGCAGGCCCCCAGGGGCGAACTCCCGCCGGATCAGCGCTCGGGAAAGCTGGCGGGTGGCCCAGTAGATCTTCCGCACCCCGGGCAGGGCCATGACGAACCGGTCCAGCGCCCCCAGGATGGCCCGGCCTGCCCAGTGCCTGGCCACCGCCCCCACCAACAACAGCGCCACTACCGTGAGCACCACTTCCGTGCCCGGCAGGTACCGACCGAAGGTGCGGATCAAAAGCTGGGCGAACGGGGTGTCCGGCCCCACCACCAGTCGCAGCAGGCGGTACAACAGCCACAGCACGTACAGGGTGAGCCCCAGGGGGAACACCACCAAAAGCCCCGATACCAGGCTGTCCCGCAGCCACCTCAGCCCCTTGCGCATTCCGGTTTACGGTACACCCAATTTCGCTGGGAGGCAAAACCCCAGGCGTTCATTCCTCCACATGCCTGGGCACCACACACAAAAAGGAGAGCTCCTCTTCCCCGGTGTTGCGGAACTGGTGTTCCTCCCCGGGGGGAATGTAGACGCAGGTGCCCGGGGTTAAGGGGCGAGGCCCGTCCTGGGTGAGCACTTCCCCCCGCCCGGAGAGCACCACCACCCCGTGCTCGAAGGGATGGGCGTGGCGGGGGGTGTGTCCCCCGGGGGACAAGCTGAACAGGCGCACGGCGAAGGTGGGGGCCCCATCCCCCGGGCCGATGAGCAGCCTCTTTGTCACCCCCACCACCCCGGGCTGTCCAGACAGATCCACCGGTTCCGCTTCTTCCAGCTTGATCACCTTGGCCACGCTGTCCTCCTCACAGCCTGAGCCCCAGCAAGGGCACCAGCAGCTCCTCGGGGGTGAGCCCCCCGTGCATTCCCCGCAGCTTGAACTCCTCCTTGGGCCATAGGATCACCTTCCGCCCCCGGGAGAGCACCACCAGGTCCCCCAGGCGGGCCCGCACCTCCGGCTCCGGAAGCTCCAGCCCCCACAGCCCCCGATCCAGTGCCTCCTCCACCGTCAACACCAGGAACTCCTGGGGGAAGTTTTCTTGGAAGAAAGCTTTAACTTGGTCGTCCTTGCCCCGCCGCACGAACAGGTAGCTGGCCCGGGGTTCGCCCACCGGCGGCAACAGAAGCCCCTCCCGCAGCTCAGGATGCCGGGGGCAGGAGATCACGTCCCTGCGGGGATCGACGTCCACGAACCCATGGTCGGCCACCAGCAACACCACCGCCCCGGATAGCCGGGGAAGGAACTGCCGGAACAACAGCTGGAAGAAGCAAGCGATTTCGGTGGAGAAGGCGGGCGAGCTGGGGCCGTAGAGGTGTCCCAGGCTGTCCCCGGTGGGCCAGTACACCCCGAACAGGGCCCGGCCGGGCCGGCGAATCGCCTGCTCCAACAGCATGAACAGATCAGAGAGCGAGATGTAGGGCACCGTTTCCTTGACCCCACCGTACAGGAGCTGGGAGAGGCCTGAGTCGGCGATGTATTTGGGGAGGAACAAGTAGGTGTCCACCCCCCGGGCCTGCAGGGTTTGGTACAGGGTTCGGACCGGGAAGAACTCTTCCGGTTTTAAGCCGACTTTTTTTAGGGTGTCCGCCCCCGCCCCTGGGGTGGACAGCTTGATCATGTTCACCACTGCCCCTGGGTCCTGCAGGAACATGGTGTACCCCAGTACTCCGTGGCGTAGGGGGCTAGCTCCCGTGGACAGGGTGGCCAGGGCGGTGGTGGTGGTGGGGGGGAACACGGAGGTGAGGGGCAGGTACACTCCTTCTTCCCGGAACCGGCTCAGGTCCACCGCCCCTTCCTCCTCCAGCGCCCGTAACTTCAGAAACCCAAGGCCGTCCAGGATGAAGCTCACCACCTTGTCCGCTTGCCCCAGTCCTAGCTCCTCCGCCAGCCCATCCACCTCTTCCCCCAGCAGCTGACGGATGGTGGGGGGGAGGGAGAGCAGGCAGTACCGCTCGTAATGGGGGCGAAGCCCCTTGGTGTCCTCCTGGATTTGGGACAGGATGTGTTGCCAATTTCCCATAGCTTCGGCATTATAGCAGCTGAGCGGAAAGCAAACTCGCCCCGGAAAGGAGGGAGGAGATGGCTGAGTGCACCAATCGGGATGCCAACCTCGCCCATTGCCCTTGCACCTGGCCCAATTGTTCCCGCAAGGGGATCTGTTGCGAGTGTCTGCGCTATCACCTGGCCCGACAGGAGCTGCCGGCTTGTTGCTTCCCGCCCGAGGTGGAGCGCACCTATGACCGCTCCTTCGCCAGGTTCTCTCAACTCCAGCGGGGATGAAGAATCGACAAGTAGCCAAGATCCTGTATGAGGTAGCCGACCTGCTGGAGCTGCAGGGAGTGCAATTCAAGCCCCGGGCCTACCGGCGGGCCGCCCAGGCGGTGGAGTCCTGCCCCACGCCGGTGGAGGAATTGGCCCGAGAGGGGCGGCTGTCCGAGCTCCCCGGGGTGGGCAAGTCCATCGCCGAGAAGATCGAGGAGATAGTGGCCACCGGGCAGTTGAAGTATCACCAAGAGCTGAAGAAGGCCTTGCCCATCGACCTGCATGCCCTGACCCAAGTGGAGGGGGTGGGGCCCAAGACGGCCAAGCTCCTGTACGAAGAACTGGGGGTGCGGACGTTGGCCGATCTGGAGGAGGCGGCCAGGCAGGGGAAGATCCGGGAGATCAAGGGCTTGGGGCCGAAGGTGGAGGAAAAGATCCTGCGGGGGTTGGAAGAGGCCCGGCGGGCTCAGCGGCGGGAGCTGCTGGGCTACGCCTTGCCCTTGGCCCGGGACCTGTGCCGGAAACTCCTGGGAAGCGGCACCGTGAAGCGGGTGGAGCCTGCGGGCTCCCTGCGCCGGGGCAAAGAGACGGTGGGGGATCTGGACTTGCTGGCCGTTTCCGACCGGCCGGAACAGGCGGCCCAGGCCTTCACGTCCCTGCCCGGGGTGGAAGAGGTGCTGGCCCAGGGCCCGAAGAAGTCCTCGGTCCGCCTTTCCGGAGGCTTCCAGGTGGACCTGCGGATTGTGCCTCCGGAGTCGTTCGGCGCTGCCCTCCAGTACTTCACCGGCTCCAAGGCCCACAACATCCGGCTGCGGGAGCGGGCGGTGGCCCGGGGCTGGAAACTGAACGAATACGGGCTGTTCGACGAGGCGGGAAACCGCCTGGCCGGGGAGAAAGAGGAAGACATTTACCGGGCCTTAGACCTCCAGTTCATCCCCCCGGAGCTGCGGGAGGACCAAGGGGAAATCCAGGTGGCGGAGCGGGGCCAGCTCCCCCGGCTGGTGACGGCGGAGGAGATCCGGGGTGACCTGCACGTGCACACCAACTGGTCAGACGGGCGGGGTGACGTGGGGGAGCTGGCCGAGGCGGCCCGGGCCCGCGGGCTTACCTACATCGCGGTCACCGACCACTACAAGTTCTCCCAAGCCATTCGGGGCGTGACCGCGGACGACCTCCTGCGACAACTAGACGAGATCGCTCGCCTGAATGAGGAGCTGAAGGGATTTCGGGTCCTAAGCGGGGTGGAAGCCAACATCCAGCGGGATGGCTCCCTGGACGTGCCGGCAGAGCTCTTGCGGCGGGTGGAGGTGGTGATCGCCGCGGTGCACTCCCACTTCCGGCTTTCAAAACGGCAGATGACCGAGCGGTTGGTCCGGGCGGTGGAGCACGAACTGGTGGACATCTTGGGACATCCCACCGGGAGGCTGATCGGCGAGCGGCCGCCGTACGAGGCGGACTGGCAGGAGGTGCTTCACCGAGCAGCCAAGTCCGGAACGGCCCTGGAGGTGAACGCTAACCCCCAGCGGCTGGACCTGGCAGCCCCCATGATCCGGGAGGCGCTGGAGGTGGGGGTGCGGCTGGCCATCGGCACCGACGCCCATGCCCCGGAGCACCTGGATTTCTTGGAGCTGGGGGTGCTCACCTGCCGGCGAGGGTGGGCTGAGAGCGGGCAGGTGTTGAACTGCCTTTCCTGGGAGGAGTTCCTGGCCGCCAGGAAGCGCGGGGCGTAGGCACAAATGGCCTGGGAAGTGGTTCGGTATTTGGTAGAACCGCGGCAGTGGACCGTCCTGCCGGCGGATTGGACGGCCTTGTTCGGCCGGCCCGCCCCCCTGGCGGTGGAGATCGGCTTTGGAAACGGGGAGTTCTTAGCAGAATTGGCCCGAGAACGCCCCCACTGGAACCTGGTGGGCTTCGAGGTGGCCCTCACTTGTCTCAAGAAGGCCGGCACCAGGTTGGCCCAAGCGGGCGTGGAGAACGTGCGTTTGGCCCGGGTGGACGGGAAGTTTGCCCTGCGGGAGCTGTTTCCGGCTGAGTCGGTAGAGGAGGTGTACCTGAACTTCCCTTGTCCCTGGCCCAAGGCCCGGCATGCCCCCCGGAGGCTTGTGGACCGGGAATTCGTCCGCATCTTGGCCGGGGTTCTGGCCCCCAGGGGGAAGTTTTTTCTCACCACCGATGTGGATTGGTACGCCCAGAACGCAGCCCAGGTGCTGCGGGAGGACGGAGGATTTTCCCTGCGCGGGCCGCGCCCCCTGGGGGAGGGGGGGCCGGGCACCCGCTACGAACGCAAGTGGCGCCGGGAGGGGCGGCCCATCTTCCGCCTGGAGGCGGAGAAGGTGGCAGGTAGGGAACACGTACGCATAGCGGAGGGAGAAATGCCGCACGTGAAGCTCACCCAACAGGTGAGGAAAGAGGAGGTGGAGGCCCTGGTGGGGCTCAAGGAGAGCTGGCCCGGGGGGGCGTTCGTGGTGAAGGGGGCTTACTGGAACCCCGCCGGGGAAGAGGGGCTGCTGCGGGTGTTCGCCACTGACCAGGGCTTCCAGCAACAGTACTTCCTGGCAGTGGTGCGGGGCGCTGGGGGGTGGATGGTGAAGCTGGACGGGGCCACGGTCCCCTTCCGCACCCCGGCGGTGAAGCGGTCGGTGGTCCAGGTGGCCGCCGTGCTGGAGGGGAGGAAGCCGTGAGGGGGACGCTGGTGTTGGCGTTGGTGCTGGCTATGGGGGGTGGTGCCGCCGCCGGGGAGCTGGGGGTGCGGCTCACGTGGAATGGCGACTGGTCTGGGGTGGCCTGGGCCAGCTGCAGCGGGGAGTTTGGCGGGCTGAGCTTCGCCTTGCGGGAGGAAGTGGACATCCTCACCCTGTCCCACCGGATCCTCTCCGGCCAGGTGCGGGCCTCCCGGGAATGGTGGGAGAGCTCCCTCAGCGGGAAGCTTTTGGCGAGCGGGCGCCTTGACCTCAGCGGGAAGTGGGAGCTTCGGGGGACGTGGGAACTGGGCCCCGGGGAGGTGGAGGCGCAGGCGGGATTGGGGACCAGCTGGGCCGGGGTCACTTCTGGGGGCCCCCTTTCCTACCGGGGGTGGGGGCAGCTGGAGCTGAGCGTGTCCCCGGGTTGGGGGGAGCTGCGGTGGGAGAGCCCCTTGCCCCAGGTGGCCCCGCGCTGGCAACTGGCCGCCGGGCTGCGGGGAGAAAGCTGGTGCAGCTGGCGGGCCAGTTGGGGGCCGGTGGGGCCTCCTCAGCTG
>DFNF01000043.1:1024-30574 GCA_002375935.1 Acetothermia bacterium UBA3574 | reverse complement strand
GGCCTCCTCAGCTGAGCCTGGAGCTGGGGGCAGGGGAGGGAGAATTGTCTGCGAGTTCCTTTTTCACCCTGCTCCCCTCGCCGGGAGGAGGGGGTTCGGTGCGGCTAGGAGGCGGGCCGTGGTCCCTGAAGCTGGGGCTGAACGCCCGTCCGGGGAGCTGGCGGCTCTCGGGAAGCGTTTTCTGGGATGAGGGAGGGCTTTCTGGGAAACTCACCCTGCGGTTCAGCCGGGCCGGCTGGTCGGGGGGCACCGCCGAGCTCGGTTGGGAGTGGTAGCCTCCGGGTGAACGAACCGCGCTTGGGAGAACGGGGAACAGCCAGTTTGAGCCCCTTGGCCGGCCTTGCCGAGCAAGTTCCCGGACAGGTAAAATATATAATGAAGCTGCCGCTCAGTGGAGACTTCGCCGCAAGGAGGTGATGGGGATGATGGACTTCTCTGTCACCGCCCTGTGGCTCATGTCTCAGGAGCGCGAGCGGGCCGCCTCTGGGCAGCCGGAAGGCACGCCCAAGAGGAGGGGCCTGCGGGAGCTGATCCGCCGGTTGACCCGGCGGCGGTAAGTGCCCGCCCATGCGGGCACTTTTCACTTGCCCTCTTCCTGAGCCAATCCCCCCGCGGGTGTCTCCTCAGGACCGGGCTCAGATCCCAGCCCCGGCCAGATGCTCCTCGCCTGCTTCCAGGGCCTGGCTGGCGGCAGGCTTCACCACCACCCGTGGCCCCCCGGGCAGCACCACCGCCCCCGGGGGGATGTCCTCCCGCACCACCGCTCCCGCCCCGATCCGGGCCCCTCTCCCGACCCGGATCGGCCCTAAAAGCACCGCCCCCGCCCCGATCACCACCCCGGCCTCGATGGTGGGATGCCGTTTCCTCCTCTCCCGGGACACCCCCCCGATCACCACCCCCGAATAGAGGTGCACGTCGTCCCCGATTTCGGCCGTCTCCCCGATCACCACCCCCAGGCCATGGTCGATGGTCACCCGGCGGCCGATGCGGGCCCCAGGGTGGATTTCCACCCCGGTGCGCCGCCTCACCCAGTGGGCGAGCAGCCGGGCCAGGAGCTTGAAGCCGCGCTTCCACAGCCAGTGATTGATCCGATGGGCCCACAGGGCATGGAGCCCCGGGTAACAGAGGAACACCTCCAGGGGATGGCGGGCCGCCGGGTCCCGGGCCAACATGGCCCGGATGTCCTCTCTAACCCTCCGGAACATCGTCACCACCATACAGGCCGGTGGACAGGTATCTCTCCCCGGTGTCCGGCAGGATCACCACCAGGGTTTTGCCGGCGCTTTGGGGACGCCGGGCCACCTGTAAAGCGGCCGCCAACGCCGCCCCGGAGGAAACCCCGGCTAGGATCCCCTCCTTCAACGCCAGCAGCCGCGCGGTTTCCGCTGCTTCCCCGTCGGTCACCTGGATCACCTCGTCCACTACCCCCAGGTTCAGCACCTGAGGGACGAACCCGGCGCCAATGCCCTGGATCTTGTGGGGGCCGGGCTTCCCCCCGGAGAGCACCGGCGAGGCAGCCGGTTCCACCCCTACCACCCGAACACTGGTCTTCTTCTCTTTGAGGAACCGGCCCACTCCTGTGATCGTGCCCCCGGTGCCGATCCCGGCCACCAGGATGTCCACCTCCCCAGCTGTGTCCTGCCAAATCTCCCGGGCGGTGGTGCGGTAGTGCACCTCTGGGTTGGCCGGGTTCTCGAACTGCCCGGGCATGAACGCCCCGTAGCGGGCCGCCAGCTCCCGGGCCGCCCGCACCGCCCCGGCCATCCCCTCTTCCCCCGGGGTGAGCACCAGCTCCGCCCCCAGGGCAGACAAGATGGCCCGCCGCTCCCGGGACATGGTGGCGGGCATGGTCAGGATGAGCCGGTAACCCCGGATGGCACACACGAAAGCCAGTCCGATTCCGGTGTTCCCGGAGGTGGGCTCCACCACCACCCCTCCGGGGGAAAGCAACCCCCGTTCTTCGGCGTCCTGGATCATGGCCCAGGCGATCCGATCCTTTACGCTCCCAAGCGGGTTTTTCAGCTCCAGCTTCCCCAGAAGCTCCACCGCCAAACCGCGGCCGATCCGGCCCAGCCTGACAAGCGGGGTCCCTCCGACTAGTTCAAGCAAACTGTCGGCTATTTTCACTTGCGGCTCCTTTCTCACTTCGGGAGGAATTCAGGCCTAGAGGGGCACTTGGGCGGAGATCAGCTCCGGCCCAGGGCTCTGCGGGGGTTTCCAGAAGACGGTTTAGCTGAGGTTCAACAGAGGGAGGGGGAGAAAGCACACCGACAAACGCCACCACCTCGGAGCAAGTGTCGCCTGGTCAGCATAGCTTTCACCCCCTTTTTGAGTGTAAGTTTCCGGGAGCAGTATAGAGATCCCGCCGCGGGTTGTCAACGGCCCGATAGCTTTTCGAACAGGGGCCTGCGTGTGCAAGGCCTTCTCGGACCTTCAGGGACCCGGCCCTCCCGGGGGAGGAGGGCCGGAGAGGCAAAACCGGATTGCAGAGCTATGTCCTCCGGCTGGGAGTCAAACGCCCTCACCTCCGGCCGGGGGCACCGCCAGCACCTGGCGGCCTGGTGGATGCCCCGGGCTAGCCCCGCTGGGGAGAGGGCAGGCTGGCCAGCTCCTCCTCCAGCACCTGTCCCAGCCGCCGGACCCCCTCCCTGATCTCCTCCACCGTAGGCAGGGAGAAGGAGAGCCGCATCGTGTTGTGGCCGCTTCCGTCCACGAAGAACGGGGTCCCGATCACATAAGCCACCTTGTGTTTGAGGGCCCGGGGGAGCATCCGCTCGGTATCCACATGCTCTGGCAGCCGCAGCCACAGGAACAGGCCCCCTTCCGGCCGGGTCCAGGAGAGGCCCTCCACTTCGGGCATGTATTGCTCCAGCGCCTCCAGCATGGCGTCGCGCTTCTCCCGATAGCGGTGACACAGGTTTTGGATATGTTGGGAGAAGTCGTGCTCCAGCAGGAACCGAGCCGCCAGCCGCTGGGTGAGGGAGGAGGTACAGAGGTCGGCCGCCTGCTTCATCACCACTACCTTCTCCACCAACCGCTTAGGTCCGGCCAGGGCCCCCAACCGCAGCCCGGCCGCCAGCACCTTGGAGAAGGTGAACAGCACCAACACCCGCCCCTCCTCGTCCAGCTCCGCCACCGGAGGCACCGGGGTGCCGGAGAAGCGCAAGCTGCGATAGGGCATGTCTTCCACGATCACCAGGTTCTCCCGGGAGGCGATCTCCACCAGACGGCGGCGCTTCTCCAGGGACCAAGTGACCCCGGAGGGGTTTTGAAAGTCGGGCACCACATAGATGAGCTTGGGGGGGTGGCCGGCCTTCCGGGCGCGGGGGATGGCCTCCTCCAACGCGTCCAAATCCATGCCGTCCTCAAGCAGCGGGATCCCCACCAGCTCTCCCTCCATCGCGCGGAAGGCCTGGATGGCCCCCAAATAAGTGGGCAGGCTCAGGAACACGGCGTCTCCCGGGTCCAGGAACGTCTTGGCCACCAGATCCAAGCCCTGCTGGGAGGCGCTGGTGATGACCACTTGGTCCAGCTCGTAGTGGAGCCCCTGCTGGGAGAACCAGCGGATGAGGGCAGCCCGCAGGGGTCGCTTGCCCTCCGTGGTGGTGTATTGCAGCGACTTGCGGTAGTTGTTCAGGATCTCATCGGCGGCCAGCTGGGCCAATGCCTCCCGGGGAAAGGTCTCAGGATCGGGAATCCCCCCCGCGAACGAGATGATCCCCGGCTCCTCGGCCAGCTTCAAAAGCTCCCTGATCACAGATCGCCGTGCCCGCTTCACACGCTGGGAGAATAGCGAGTCCATACCATCACCCCTCATGTTGCCTGGACCCTTTCGGTTCCAGGAGAGTTCCCGGCGCCAAGCCCGCGCCTTTTTGCCCCACATTGCCTCCCTCCCCCACCTCGCCACTCATGTGATCGGATAGTGCACAAGCTGCCAGAACACCGGCACCATGAGGTGGGCTACCAGCGTCCCCAGGAGGGCCCCGCCCACCACGTCGCTGGGGTAATGCTCCCGCAGGTACACCCGGGACAGCCCGATGATGGCGGCCACAGTGTAGGCCACCAGCCCCACCGGCCAGCCGGGGAAGAACCTGGAGATCAAGTAGGCGGCGGTGAACCCGGCGGTGGCGTGGCCGGAGGGGAACGACTGTTCGTCCAGCACCCACCCCGCCGGCAGCTGACCCAGCTCCAACGGCCGGGGGCGGCAAAACAGCATCTTGAACAGCCGAAACAGCGTCACGGCCACCATCATCACCCCCAGCGAGGTGAGCACCACCCGGTGCTCGTGAGGCCCTCCCACCACCACCAGGTACAGGGCCACCAACCCCCACAGGTAGCCGTCCCCCAGGAAGGTGGCCAACAGCCACAGCCCCTCCAGCTTGCCTAGCTTGGAGTTAGTGCTCACCCATTCCAGGGCGGCCTCGTCCCACCTGAGCACCTTCTCCCCCAGCCGGTCCAGCCACCCCTCCAGCCGGCCTGCCACTGCCTCCGTCAGCCTCATTTCCTCTCACCCACGAGTGGGAAGGCGATCACCTCTCGGATGGACGGGGAATCGGTGAGCACCATCACCAGGCGATCGAGGCCGAAGCCGATCCCGGCCGCCGGGGGCATCCCCTGCTCCAGATCCCGCAAAAACTCCTCATCCAGGCGGTGGGCCTCCTGGTCCCCGGCCGCCAGGAGGCGCTGCTGGGCCAAAAACCTCTCCCGCTGCTCATCAGGGTCGTTGAGCTCGGAGAAGGCGTTGGCGATCTCCATGCCCCCGATGTAGAGCTCGAACCTCTCCACAAGGTCTGGTCGCCCGCGCTTCCGCTTGGCCAGGGGGGAGATGTCCAGGGGGTAATCCAGCACGAAGGTGGGCTGCCACAACTGGGGTTGGGCCACCGTTTCCAGCAAGTGTTCGATCACCTTCCCCTTGGGGCCAGCCCTGAGGTGCTCGGGGACTGGGATCCCCTTGCCCTCCAAGGCCCGCAACAACTCCGGCAAAGGCGCCTCCACGTCCACCCCCGCGGCCTCGCTCACCAGCTCCAACAGCTGCACCCGGCGCCAGGGGCGGCGGAAGTCCAGCTCCCGCCCCTGATACTGTAAGCGGAGGCCATTCCCCAAGGCAAGGACACATGCCTCCACCAGCCCCTCGGCCAGCTCCATGGCCGCTTGGTAGTCCACGTAGGCCTGGTAGGCCTCGAGGGAGGTGAACTCGGGGTTGTGCTGGGTGGAAACCCCCTCGTTGCGGAAGTTCTTGCCGATCTCGTACACCCGTTCCAGCCCCCCCACCAACAGGCGCTTCAGGTAAAGCTCGGGGGCGATCCGCAAGTAGAGATCCCGGCCCAGGTAGTGGTGGTGGGTGACGAACGGTCGGGCGGCTGCCCCCCCGGGGAGGGGCTGGAGGATGGGGGTTTCCACTTCCAAGAACCCCTGCTCGTCCAGGTAGTTGCGGATGGTGCGGAGGATGAGGGCCCGGCGGGCCAGTATCTCCCGGCTGCGGGGGTTCACGATCAGGTCCAAGGCCCGCTGTCGGTACCGCTTCTCCACGTCTCGCAGCCCATGCCACTTCTCCGGCAACGGTCGCAGGGACTTGGCCAAGAGCTGGTAGCCTTGGACCTCCACCGACAGCTCCCCGGTCTTGGTGGTGATCACCTCCCCCCACGCCCCCAGGATGTCCCCCAGGTCCAGGGTTTCGGTGAACAGCCGGTAGTCCCGCTCCCCCAGGACCGCGGAGGAGACAAACAACTGGATCTTCCCGCTCTGATCCTGGAGGACGGCGAACGCGATCTTTCCCAGCACCCGCCGGGCCACCAAGCGGCCGGCCACCCGGACCTGGTCTCGGGTGCGGGTCTGAGGGGGCAAGTCCAGGTAGGCTGCTCGCAGTTCGGCGGCGGTGTGGGTACGCCGGAACTCATAGGGGAAGGGGTCGATCCCCTGGGCCCGCAGGCGGGCCAACTTCTCCCGGCGGGAGGCGATCAGCTCGGCCTCGGCCATCAGCCCCGCTCCAACCCCAGGATCCGGTATCGAATTTGACCGGCGGGGGCCTGCACCACGATGGTCTCCCCCTTGGAGTGGCCCATCAGCGCCTCCCCCACCGGGGAATCGATCCCGATCCGGTTCTGCAAAAGGTCCACTTCCACGGGCGACACCAAGGTATAGGTCTCGAACTGACCTGACTCCATGTCCTCCAGGATGACCCGGGTGCCGATGCCCACCTGGTCTGAGCTGATCTCGTCCTCGGAGATGATGCGGGCATTGTCCAACAACTCCCGCAGCCGGCGTACCTCCCGCTCGATGTACTCCTGCTCTTCCTTGAGGTACAGGTACTCCTTGTTCTCCCGCAGGTCCCCCCCGTGGACCTTGGCCTCCTTGAGCCGATCCGGAATCTCCTGATATAGCCGGCGCTCAAGGCGTTCCAGTTCTGCCTTCTTCCTCTCGTAGCCCTCTTTGGTCAGCAGTATCTCCCGGGGCATCCCACACCTCCCTGAATTCGGCCAGGAAACGGGCGGCTATTTCCCCCGGCCTGAGCCGGGCTGTTTCCGGCCGGGGGATGACCACCACATCGCAGTGGCGAAACCATTCTTTGTGAGTGCGAAATCCCTCCCGCACCCCACGGCGCACCCGATTCCGGACCACCGCCCCCCCCAGCTTGCGCGGGGTGATCACCAGCAGCCTGGGGGTGGGATCTTCCTTTCTCAAGATGCGAAACGAAAACAGCTCTCCCCGTTTGCGGGTGCCGAGCTCAAACACCCGTTGGATGTCCCGCTTCAGCCTCAGGCGGTGCTGGCGCCCGAAGCCCTGGCCATTTGCGTTGGACACAAAATAGCTTATCCCCTGGGCTTGAACCCCGCAACTGGCCCTCGCCCGCCCGGCCCGCTATCCTGGCGGGGATGAAGAGGACCAAGATCGTGGCCACCTTGGGGCCCAGTTGCTCCGAGGCTGACGTGCTGGGGGAGATGGCCCAGGCGGGGATGGACGTGGCCAGGATAAACGTGTCCCACGGCACCCCGGCCCAGCACGAGAGACTGGCCCTACTGGTGCGCGAGGTAGAGAGGCAATTGGGGAGGCCACTGGGGCTGATGCTGGACACCCGCGGGCCGGAGGTGCGGGTGGGGGAGCTCCCCGAGCCGATCCCCCTTTCCCCGGGGGAGGAGGTGGTGCTGGGGAAGGGGGGCATCCCGGTGACCTATCAGGACCTGTGGCGGGACGTGCCCGTGGGGGCACAGGTGCTGCTTTCCGGAGGGGAGATCGCCCTGCGAGTGGAGGCCAAGGAGGCGGGGGCGCTGCGCTGCCGGGTGGAACGGGGGGGCACCCTGCAGCCCAGGAAGCGGGTCAGCGTGCCCGGGGTGCGGCTCCACTTGCCCCCCCTCCCCCCAGAGGATCGCCAGTCCCTCAACTTGGCCCGGGAGCTTGAGTTCGAGTTCGTGGCCCTCTCCTTCGTCCAGAGCCCCCAGGACCTGGCGGAGGCCAGGAAGCTCACCGACGGGAGCTGGCTCATCGCCAAGGTGGAGACCGCAGCCGCGGTGCGCAGGCTGGCAGAGGTGATCCAAGCCGCCGACGGGGCCATGGTGGCCCGGGGGGACCTGGGGGTGGAGATAGATCTCTATCAAGTGCCGCTGGTGCAACGGCGGCTGGTGGACCTGTGCAACGCCCAGGCCAAGCCGGTGGTGGTGGCCACCCAGATGCTCACCTCCATGGTCTACTCCCCGGTGCCCACCCGGGCGGAGGTGGCGGACGTGGCGGCAGCGGTGTGGGACGGGGCCGATGGGGTGATGCTATCCGAGGAATCGGCGGTGGGCAATTTTCCAGTGCAAGCGGTGGCTGCGTTGGCCGGGGCCTGCCGGGCGGCGGAGTCCGGGGAGGTAGAGATCCGGGTGCCGGGATTGGTGCGGGAACTGGTGGGGGAAGTGCCGGCGGCCATCGCCCACGCCGCCTGCACCCTGGCGCAGGAGGTGCGGGCCAAGGCCATCGTGTGTGCCACCGTCTCCGGCTGGACCGCCCGCTTGGTGGCCGCCTTCCGTCCCCGGGTCCCCGTCCTGGCCGCCACCCCCGACCCCCACACCCACCGGCGCCTGACCTTGGTGTGGGGGGTGGTGCCCTGGCTGATCGAACCCCAAGACCAGCTTGAGGACCTCATCCAACAGGCCACGGAAGGGGCCAGGGAAGCGGGGGTGGTGAGCGAGGGGGAGCGGGTGGTAGTGACCTGTGGGTTGCCGTTCTACCAACCTGGTACCACCAACTTGCTGCGGGTGATGGCCGCTTGAGCCGGGGAGGGGGAGCCGGCTGGGTCAGGTGGTTCCGCCGCTCCTCTTCACCACCTTGAGCAAAGCTTCCACCACTCGGGGGTCGAACTGGGTCCCGGCCCCGGCGCGCAGCTCCGCCAACGCCTGGTCCAAACTCAAGGCTCGGCGATAAGGGCGATCGCTGGTCATGGCGTCGTAGGCGTCGACCACGGCGATGATCCGTGCCTCCAGCAGGATTTCCTCCCCCTTCAAACCTTTGGGGTAGCCGGTGCCGTCGAACCGCTCGTGGGTTTGCTCCACGATGGCGGCCGCTCGCTTGAGGAAGCTCTTGCGCTCCAGCTCTTCCCTGCCCCAACTGGGGTGGTGGCGGATTATCTCCCAGTCTTTTTGGCTGAGGGCGTGGGGTCTGCGCAGCACCTCCCGGGGCACCCGCGCCTTGCCCACATCGTGAAACAGGGCTGCGTAGGCTAGATCCGCCAGGCGTTCCGGGGGCAAGCCCAACTCCTCCCCTACCTGCAGGGCCAGCCGTTGTAGTCGATAGGAGTGGCCCTCCAGCTGCTCATCCACCTCCACTTGCCGGGCGATCTCCAAGAACTCCTGGATTTCCCCTTGGACCAGGTGGTAAGCGGGCTGGGAGGAAACGTAGAGGAGTTCGGAATCCTCCTCCGCGCGAAACCAGGATCGCTCGGGCACCAAGTGCCGGACGATGTAATCGCCGGGGGAAAGGAGGTGGGGTGGGTCGCTGCCCAAGTAGGCCAGCTTGCCCGAGAGCAGGTAAATGAATTCAAATCCTTGCCAGTCTTGGGCTGAGTCCAAGTAGAACATGGCCCCGCTCTTCACCAGCTGCCACATCACCTCCACTCCCTCGGCCTTGGCCAGGAGATGGATTTCGGTGTTTCCTTTGGCGGTGCGGGACAAGAACTCGCCGCGTTTGCGGATGAAGCCGGGCCTGGCTCTCTCGCCCATCGCATCCCATGGTAACAAAAATCCCCGGGGCCATCCCCTCGGCCCCGGGGTCGCACCCGCTCCCGCTAGCCTCTGCTCGTTCCCTTTGAGCGTACCCTGGTCCCTAACCCCCTACCACGTGGATGGGATCGAAGGTCACGGACCTCCCGACCTTCTCGTTGTACACCTCGACCTCAAACTCCTCGTATTCGAAGGGGCCGATCATGCGTTCCAGCCACTCCAGCACCAGCTGGATGTGGAACTCAGCCCAGTTGGCCCAGAACAGCATCTCGGCGTAAGTATCCGCGTTTTCTATCTTGTAGACCGCGAACTCGACGATCTTGTCGATGAGGAAATTGGCCACCGCGATATAGTGCTCGTCCTCGGCTCCCCAGCCGGGGACGACCACTGCTGCCAGGGCCACCAGGATCGCCGCCAAGGTCAACTTCCGCATTTTCTCCGCCCTCCTTTCTCAGGGTGCCTGCGGCTCAGAAGAGCCGACGAAAACATTATGCCACGGCCAGAGAGTGTTTAGCCGTGGCGGTTGGCGGAGGGGGTGGGATTCGAACCCACGGAGCCCGGAGGCTCACCGGTTTTCAAGACCGGCGGTTTCGGCCGCTCACCCACCCCTCCGGCGGGCAGCCAAGTATACCCGCCCGGTTCCCTCGCTGAAACTCTTCTGAGTTTCTCCTCCGCAAAGTAGTTAGCGGGGAAGTTGGCCGTCCGCGGTGACTTGATCTCCGGCCCGGATCGCTTATATATAATGCGAACGTTTGCGGAAGGGAGGTGATAGTTGGGACACCTGCACACGGCCGTCCTCAGCAGGGCGAAACCCATTATTGCATTGCAACTAGTTTAAAAGGAGGCAGAAGTGCGTAGTCTAAGGAATTTGCTGCTCGCGGCACTGGTGGTACTGGGGCTGAGCACGGTGATTTTGGCCGAGGAATACACCTTCTACGTGGTTTCCCATGGCGGCCCGGGCGACCCGTTCTGGGGCGTGGTGATGAAGGGGATGCAGGACGCCGCCGCCATGATCACTAACGGGACCGAAGACACGGTTAACGCCATCTACCTGGGCCCGGCTGTGTACTCCCTCACCGAACTTGTGAACATGCTCAACAGCGCCATCGCCGCCCGCCCAGACGGGATCGTGGCCACCATCACCGACCCGGCCGCCTTGGACGAACCGCTGCGCCGGGCCATCGACCTGGGCATTCCCGTGATCGCCATCAACGTGCCGGATCCGCGGCCGGCTGGCGAGAGAATCCCCTACCTGTTCTACGTGGGTGGGGACGAGTACCTCTCCGGACGCAAGGCCGCTGAGAGGATGCTCGCCGTCAGGACCCCAACCCGGGCGGTGGTGTTCATCCACGAGGTGGGGCATCACGGCCTCGAGCTCCGGGCCCAGGGCTTCATGGAGGTAATGGCCGACGCCGGGGTGCCAGCCGACAAATTGGCCATCGGCACTGATCCCACTCAGGCGGTGGAGATCATTCGCGGGTACTTCTCCGCCAACCCGGACACGGACGCCGTGTTCACGTTGGGACCGATCGGCACCCTTCCTACCGTCACCTTCCTGAGGGAACAGGGGCTGGTCGGGAAAGTCATGCTCGGTTGCTTCGACCTCGACGAAGTCACCCTGAACGCCATCAAGGAAGGGATCGCCATGTTCACCGTGACCCAGCAGCAATACTTGCAGGGGTATCTCCCCATCCAGTGGCTCTACCTCTACAACAAGTACGGATTCCTGCCCGCCAACGACATCCTGACCGGACCAGGATTTGTGGACGCCTCCAACATCGGATTGGTGGAACAGCTGATCATCCAGGGATACTGGTGAGATGGGGCAAGTGACAAATCGGACGGGGAGGGGCACTGCCCCTCCCCGTTTTTCCCTGGAGGCGTTTTTAACTTGGCTCAGGCGGCACCCAGAGTTCGGCGCGTTCGCGGGCACAGTAGTGGTATTCATCGGCTTTTCCATCACCGCGACCCGCTTCCTCACCCCGGATTCCTTCGCTGGCATCCTAACGGTGGCGGCAGAGCTGGGGATCGTGGCGGCCGGCATCACCTTCCTCATGATCTCAGGAGAGTTCGACCTGTCGGTGGGTTCCGTGCTCGGGGTGGCGGCCATGATCTTCGCGCTGACCGTCAAGGCGGGCTGGCCAGTCCTCGGTAGCTGGGCCGTTGCCCTGCTAGCTTCCGCCGGGATCGGGTTGATCAACGGCCTGATCGTCACCAAAACGGGAATTCCCTCCTTCATCACCACGCTCGGCGCCATGATGTTCTGGCGGGGGATACTGCTGGCGGTGACCAAAGGCTTCCCGATCCAGTTCTTCCCGAGAACCTTGCCCCCGATGTTCTTCGCCCTGAACGGCCGGTTTGTGGGACAGTTCCGCACTTCGGCACTGTGGTTCTTGGGCATCATCTTGCTCATCAACCTGATCCTCGTCCGCACTCGCTACGGGAACGCCGTCTACGCTACCGGCGGAAACCGCGATGCGGCCCGGGTATTGGGAGTGGCCACCAATAAGGTGAAGCTCATCAACTTCGTGATCTCAGCCACGCTGGCTGGCCTCGCCGGTTGTATACAGTTTGCCCGCTTCCTATCCATCGATCCCACCCGCGGCGTTGGGCTGGAGCTGGAGGCGATCGCGGCAGCGGTCATCGGCGGGACGCTTCTCACCGGCGGAGCCGGCAACTTGGTGGGCACCTTGTTCGGCGTATTGCTCGTGGGCATGGTTCGCTCGGGACTGGTGCAATCCGGCGCCCCGGCGTATTGGTACCAGGCCTTCGTAGGGTTGATCGTTGTGGTCGCCGTGATCGTGAACACGCGCCTGAGGAGGTGGGCACTCGGATGAGCGACCAGCCTCTTGTTCAGATGGTCAAGATTTCCAAGAGCTTTGGCACTGTCCAGGCTCTGAAGGATGTGGATTTCGACGTCCGCCACCAAGAGGTCATGGGCCTTGTCGGTGATAACGGGGCGGGGAAGTCCACCTTGATCAAGATCCTGACCGGCGTCTATCCCCCTGATTCGGGGGAGATCTATTTCGAGGGCAAGAAGGTGAAAATTTCTTCCCCGAAGGATGCCCGGGACCTGGGGATCGAAACTGTATACCAAGACCTCGCCTTGATCCCCCTGATGAGCATCTCGCGGAACTTCTTCCTGGGTCGGGAGCCGGTAAAGCAAGTCGGCCCCATTCGCCTCTTGGACAAGCGGAAGATGGACGAGACGGTTCAGGAGGTACTGGCCGAGATCGGGATCCGGGTGCGTTCGCCTGACGAGGAAGTAGCGATCCTCTCCGGTGGGGAGCGGCAATCCGTCGCGATCGGCAGGGCGGTGTACTTCGGGGCGAAACTGCTGATCCTGGACGAGCCCACCTCCGCCCTCTCCATTCGCGAGACCCATAAAGTGCTGGATTACATTCTGGAGGCCAAGGAACGAGGACTATCCATTGTTTTCATCACCCACAACATCTACCACGTCTACTCGGTGGCGGACCGGTTCACCATTCTGGAGCACGGGCGTAAGGTGGCCGAGTTCGCCAAAGCGGACGTTTCGGCCGAGGAAATCATCGAGATCATTCGGTCTGGGCATAAAGCGGCAACGGAGGGGGAAGAGCGAGGCCCATCAGGCTGAGTCATCTGCGCCGGGAGGAACGGAGAGCCGAATGCGGAGAGCCTGGTGCCCCGCGTTCCAGGGGCCGAGGTGGTGGGTGTGGCCAGTGCGATGAAAGGAGATCGCCTCCAGGCTGATTGAGGAACTTGGGATCCCGCACACCTTATGAAACTCCAACCCACCCTTTTAGGAGCCCTGAGATTGGAACTGATAGATCAGGCGCCGGCCGCAGTGGGGCGACCGGAGTGGTCCTTCAGGTGGGGTCCAACCGCCACTTCGACCCTAGCTTCGCCGAGGACAGCCGCTTCATGCAGTCCGGGGCCATGGATAAGGTCCACATCCTCACGATCATTTCTCGGGACTTGGCCCCACCCCCATCGAGTGCGTCAAAGTAACGGGGGATCTTCCTAGCCACGAGCACAGCGGCTCAGCTAGTGATGTTATGAAAGCGCGCGCCCCCGGCAGGGGTTGCCGTGCTTTAAATTCCGGGAAAGTTCATGCCCCGGGATCCAGGGCCCTGAAGGACCCAAAAGCCCCAATTCTTGACGCAACTCCTTGAAGGCCCGGTCGGCCTCCCTGCCACCTCCCCCGCTTCCGGAGGAGCACCCCGCTCCCTCCAAGGGAAGGGCTCCTCTTTCTCTTCCCCAGCCCCACAGCGGCTGGGGACAAGGTGGAAGTCGTTCCGGGCGGCTTCCTCCCCCTCCCATTCTGTGGAAAACTCAGGCGATCCGCTCGCTGGGCTCCTTGGGATGTTCTACAGCTGGCCATATAATCCCCATGAGAACTTGTGCCCGCGAGGTGAGGGCGATGGAAAAAGGTACCTATAGAGTGAAGACCGGCTTCGCCGACATGTTCAAAGGCGGCGTGATCATGGACGTCACCACCCCCGAGCAGGCGAAGATCGCCGAGGAGGCCGGGGCGGTGGCAGTCATGGCCCTGGAACGGGTGCCCGCCGACATCCGCGCCCAGGGAGGCGTGGCCAGGATGGCCGATCCCAAGAAGATCAAGGAGATCATGGATGCCGTCTCCATCCCGGTGATGGCCAAGGTGCGGATCGGACACCTGGCCGAGGCCAGGATCCTGGAGGCCCTGGGGGTGGACTTCATCGACGAGTCCGAGGTGCTGACCCCCGCCGACCCGTTCCACCACATCGACAAGTGGCAGTTCAAGGTGCCGTTCGTGTGCGGCTGCCGCGACTTGGGCGAGGCCGCCCGCCGGATCGCCGAAGGCGCGGCCATGATCCGCACCAAAGGCGAGGCCGGCACCGGCAACGTGATCGAGGCGGTAAGGCACATGCGCCTCCTCAACGATCAGATCAAAAGGCTCCGGGGGATGGACCGGGCGGAGCTCGTGTCCTACGCCAAGGAGCTGGGGGCCCCCCTGGAGATGCTGGAGATGATCCGGGAACAGGGGCGCCTGCCGGTGGTGAACTTCGCCGCCGGTGGGATCGCCACCCCGGCTGACGCTGCCCTGATGCGCATGCTCGGGGCAGACGGTGTCTTCGTGGGAAGCGGCATCTTCAAGTCTGCAGATCCCGAAAAGCGGGCCCGGGCCATCGTGCTCGCCTGCACTCACTACGACGATCCGGAGCTGTTGGCCCAAGTTTCCGAGGACCTGGGCGAGCCCATGCCGGGAGTGGAGATCGACAAGATCCCCCAAGAAGAGCTGATGCAGTACCGATGAAGATAGGGGTACTGGCCGTCCAGGGGGACGTGCGGGAGCACCTGCGGGTCCTCTCCCGCCTCGGCGTGGAAGCGGTCCCCGTGCTCAAACCCTCCCACCTCGCGGGCCTGGCGGGGATCGTGCTCCCGGGAGGGGAGTCCACCGCCATGTGGCGGCTGATGCGGACCACCGGGTTAGCCGAGGCCCTCAAATCACAACTGGACGCCGGCCTGCCCGCCTTCGGGACCTGCGCCGGCATGATCCTGCTAGCAAAAAAGATCACCAATTGGCCGGAGACGTTCTTCGGGCTCCTGGATATCGCGGTGGAGCGGAACGCCACCGGCCGACAAGTGGACTCGTTCGAAGAACGGCTCACGGTGGACGGTCTGGGGGAGGTGCCGGCGGTGTTCATCCGGGCCCCGCTGGTCAGGCGGGTGGGAGAGGGGGTGGAGGTATTGGCCCGCTGGCAAGGTCAGCCGGTGCTGGTGCGCCAAGGGGCGCTCCTGGGGGCCAGCTTCCACCCGGAACTGACCGGGGACGACCGCATCCACGCCTACTTCCTGGAGATCTGCACCCAAACTAAGCCCCCCCAAGAGGCGGCCACCCGGCTCAACGGGGAAATCGCGCCTTGATCTCTCCCCGGAAGCAGCGGAAACTCCCGCTGGTTTCGCGAACCCAGCGAGCAGGAAAGGAGTGGAGATGGCGAAGGTAGCGATAAACGGTTTCGGACGCATCGGACGCATTACGCTACGGGTGATGCACAAGCGGGGCTTCCCCCTGGAGCTTGTGGCCATCAACGACCCCTTCCTCACCCCCCAGATGGCAGCCCACCTGGTCAAGTACGACACCGTCTACGGCCGGGCACCGTTCTCCGTGAAGGGGAAAGACGGGGCGCTGGTGATCGACGGCAAGGAGATCCCGTTCCTGGCTGAAAAGGAACCGCAGAACCTCCCCTGGGGGAAGTTGGGGATAGACGTGGTGATCGAGTCCAGCGGGGTATTCCGGAAGTACGAGCAGGCGGAGCTACACCTGAAGGCGGGGGCCAAGCGGGTGCTCCTATCTGCCCCTCCCCAGGGGCCGCGGAAGGGGGAGATCCCCCAGATCCTGTACCGGATCAACGAGAGCGATTTCGACCCGACAAAACATCGCATCGTGTCTGCCGCCTCCTGCACCACCAACTCCTTGGGGCCGGTGGTGAAGGTACTACACGAGAAATTCGGGATCGAGCACGGTTTTCTCACCACCGTGCACGGCTACACCTCCGACCAGCGGCTGGTGGACGCACCGCACAAGAAGGACCTAGCCCGGGCCAGGGCAGCGGCAGCCAACATCATCCCCACCTCCACCGGGGCCGCCCGCTCAATCCCGGCCATCTTCCCTGATCTAGAGGGAAAGATGGATGGGATCGCCATGCGGGTGCCGGTGGTGTGCGGCTCGGTGTCCGACTTCACCGCCCGGCTCAAGCGCCCAGTGTCCAAGGACGAGATCAAGGAAGCGTTCTGGGAAGCCTCCCAGGGGCCACTGGGAGAAGTGATGCTGGTGACCGAAGATCCCATCGTGTCCTCCGACGTCCTGGGGGAGGACCACTCGGCGGTGGTGGCGCTGGCCTACACCATGGTGCTGGAGGCAGAACCCCAGGTGGTCAAGGTGCTCTCGTTCTACGACAACGAGTGGGGGTATTGCTGTCGACTACTGGACGTGGCCACCCTGGTGGCGGGGGAGGCTTGAGGTAGCGGTAGATGTAGATGAAGTCAATTGAGGGGGTGGCAGCGGGGCTGGTGGGCCTTCTGGCACCGCCCCGCTGCTTTTTGTGTGGGGTACCTCTGATGCGCCTGTGGCCCCTGTGTCCGGACTGCGAGCAGGACTTGCCCCGCTGGACAGGTTCTGTGTGCCTTGTCTGCGGCCGGTCGGTGGAAGAGGGGATCGACCTGTGCCGGGACTGTGCTGTGGAGGGGCGGCCTTATGCGGCGGCCCGTACCCTTGGCCCCTATGCGGGGGGCTGGCGGCCGCTAATCCAGGCCCTGAAGTATGAGGGGGAGCGGGCCCTGGCCCGCCCCCTGGGTCGCAACCTGGCTGCCCTCCTCTCCCCGGCGCGCGCGCGGGAATTCCCAAAAAGTCACGAACTGGACCTCGTCACGTGCGTGCCGGCTGACCCCAAGAGGCTCCGGGAAAGGGGCTACCATGCGGCCGAGCTCTTGGCCCGCCAGGTCGCCCGGTGGCTGGAATTGCCCTTCCGACAGCTGCTGCGAAAGCCCCGCTCCACCCCGCCCCAGGTGGGGCGCCCTTGGAAGGAGCGCCTCACTGCCCTGGAGGGAGCGTTCCAAGCCCGTCGGGCCGGGCGAGGGGAATCTATCCTGCTGGTGGACGATGTGATCACCAGCGGGGCCACGGTCGCCGAGGCGGCCCGCACCCTGCTCCGGGACGGCTACGGACAAGTGTGGGTGGTGGCCTGTGCCCAAGCCGGGGGGGACGATGGATATTGAGAGGTTTGTGGTGGGACCGCTCCTCACCAATTGCTACCTCCTCCGGGTGGGAAAGGAAGCGGCGGTGGTGGACCCAGGGGGGCTCAGCCCGGAGCTGGAGGCAGCCCTGGGTGGGGTGACGCTGAAATACATCCTCCTCACCCACGGCCACTTCGACCATGCAGAAGCGGCCGAGCTCCTGCAGGCCAGGACCGGGGCCCCCATCTGCTATCACCCCCAAGAGAAGACCAGCTTTTGGGCCTTGGGAAGGACACCCCCGCCGCTGGATCGGGAGCTGAAGGAGGGTGACGAGATCCCTCTGGGCAGCGAAAAGCTCTCGGTGTGGCACTTGCCGGGGCACTCCCCCGGCTCACTGGCCTTCCTGTGGCGGGCCGGTAAAGTGGCCCTGGTGGGGGACGTCCTGTTCGCCGGCTCGGTGGGCAGGACCGACCTCCCCGGGGGCTCCTGGGAGCAACTGGAGCGGTCGCTGCGGCGATTGGTGAGCCTGGACGGCGGCTGGAAGATCTTGGCCGGCCACGGCCCCGAGACGGACCTGGAGCGGGAACGCCAGCTGAACCCTTTCTTGCAGGGGTTGGAACATGCCTAGCCCAGAGATAAGTGAGGTAAAGGCCCGGGTGGACATCGTCGAGTTCCTCTCCCGCTACCTCACCCTAAAGCCCTCCGGGAAGAACTACAAGGCCCGTTGTCCCTTCCACCCCGACGACACCCCTTCCCTCACGGTGTCCCCGGAGAAGGGGCTGTGGCATTGTTTCGGCTGCGGGGCGGGTGGGGATGTGCTGGGCTTTTTGATGCGCATTGAGAAGCTGACCTTCCCCGAGGCTTTGGCCCGGCTGGCTCAGGAAGTGGGAGTGGAGCTGCGGGGGGGTGGGCCCAGGGCCGAGCTCTACCAAGCTTGTCAAGCAGCGGCCGACTTCTTCGCCCGCCAACTCCTCTCGCCCCAGGGGAAAGCGGCCCGGGAGTACCTCCTGTCTCGGGGGATTGGGGAGGAAGAGTGGGCCCGGTGGGGGCTGGGCTACGCCCCGGAGTCCTGGGACAGCCTCCTGCGGGCGCTGGCCAAGTTGGGGCTGGACACGTTGAAGCAGCTGGGGCTGGTGGTGGAGGGGGAACGGGGCCCTTACGACCGGTTCCGGGGCCGGGTGATGTTCACCCTGCGGGACGACCAGGGGAAGCCCATCGCCTTCGCCGGCCGGGCCCTGGGGGAGGGAGGGCCCAAGTACCTCAACGTCCCCAACACTCCCCTGTTCACCAAGGGCACCATCCTCTATGGGCTGGACCTGGCCAAGGAGGCCATCAGGAAACAAGGCCGGGCCATCTTGGTGGAAGGCTACACCGACGTCATCAGCCTGCACGCCGCCGGCTTCCCCGAGACGGTGGGCTCCATGGGCACCGCCCTCACCGAACGCCAAGCCCGGCTGTTGGCCCGCTACACCGACCGAGTGGTGATCGCCTACGATCGGGATGCAGCCGGCTCTGCTGCCTCCCTGCGGGGGATGGTCATCCTGAGGGAGGCCGGCCTCCGGGTGGAGGTGGCTCGGCTGCCGGAAGGGGAAGACCCGGACTCCCTGGCCCGGGGCCAGGGGCCGGAGGCAGTCCAGGCGGTGCTGGAGGAGGCCAAGCCGTTCCACCGCTTCTTCCTGGACTCCCTCTCAGAGCGCTACGAGCTGGGGACCATGGAGGGGAAGGAGGCGGCGCTGGCCGAGGCACAAGGCCTGTGGCCCAAGATCAAGAGCCTGCCCCTCCGGGCTGAGCTGGCTCAGGGCTTGGCCGAACTCCTCTCGCTCCCCGAGGAAGAAGTGCGGGGGTTCCTGGGTCGAGCCCGACCTCGGCGCCGGGTGCCGGAGGAGAAAACCGAACCCGGCCCCGAGGAATTGGTCCTCTATTTCCTCCTTGCCGGGAAATTGCCCCCCCAGGCCATCCCCGACCTTGAAGTAGACGATTTCCGCCCCCAATATAGGCCTATCGTGGAACGGTGGCTGGAAGCGTGGCGGATGGGGAAGCCGCCCTCTCTGGAGGAGCTGGCGGGGGAGCTCGATCCCGACTCGCAAAGTGTCCTGGCCCAAATCGCTCTGCTGGACATCGAGTTCAAGGACCCACAGCGGGCGGCCACCGATGCCCTGATACAGTTCCTGTATTTGCCCCGCTTGGAACGCCGCCTGGCGGCCCTGCGTAGTAAGTTAGAAGAACTCCGGGCCCAAGAGGACCGGGAGCAGCTGTGGGAGCTGGAGTCCGAGTTCCAACGGTTGTGTCGGGAGCGGTTGGCCTTGCTGCGGAGGCGACGGTGAACGAGCGGCCAGAGAACCTGCCCCAGGGCATGGATGAGGAATTCCGGGAAGAGGAATTCCTGAAAAGCTTGCCTGCTTTGGAGGAACTGGCGGAGGCCACCCGCAAAGAGGCGGTCAACTGGGAAGATGAGCCGCTGGAGAGGGGGCGGGACCCGGTGCGCACCTACCTCAAGGAGATCGGCCGGGTGCCTCTGCTCACCAAGGAGGAAGAGGTGGCCCTGGCCCAGGCCATGGAACGGGGCAAGGAGGCGGCTGAGGCCCTCAGGCGGGGGGACAACCTGGACCCCAAGCGGCGAGAGGAACTCCTGCGGTTGGTGGAAGAGGGGGAGCGAGCCCGGGAACGCCTCACCGTTTCGAACCTGAGGTTGGTGGTGTCCATCGCCAAGCGCTACATGCACCGCGGCCTGTCGTTCTTGGACCTGATCCAAGAGGGGAACATGGGCCTCATGCGGGCGGTGGAGAAGTTCGATTGGCGCAAAGGTTATAAATTCTCCACCTACGCCACCTGGTGGATCCGCCAGGCCATCACCCGGGCAATTGCAGACCAGTCCCGCACCATCCGGGTGCCAGTGCATACCATCGAGGCCTTGCAGGAACTGCATAGGCTGCGGCGGGAATTCGTGCAGGCCCGGGGCACCCCACCCAGCTATGAGGAACTGGCCGAACTTCTGGGCACCAGCGTGGACCGGGTGAAGAAGATCGAACAGGCTGCCACCTACACCGCTTCCCTGGAGCGCCCTCTTTCAGATGAGGACGACGAAACCCTTGGGGATTTCTTGGCCGACCGCTCCGTCCCCTCCCCAGCCCAGGAGGCGTTGCGGGCCCGGCTGCGGGAGGAACTGCGCAAGGCACTGCAGGGGCTGGAACCCCGGGAACGGGAAATCTTGGAGCTGCGGTATGGCCTGTTGGACGGCCACCCCCGGACCCTGAAGGAAGTGGCCACTCAATTCGAGATCACCCGGGAGCGGGTCAGGCAGATCGAGATCAAGGCCCTGGAAAAGCTCAAGCACCCCTCCCGCCAGCACACCCTGCGCCTGCTCCGCGCCCTCCTCCTCTCCGAGGAGTGACCTGAGTTCCCTCGGGCCAAGGGCGGGCACTGGGGGGCAGGAGGTGCGCCCGATCGCTCCGCCAGTCACGCCGCCGTCTGCGCGATATCTTCGACTGTCAAGCAAGCCAGACTACGGTGAGCTCAGATTGGCCCCCAGCGCTTGTAAATCAGCCGGCCGGGCAGTGTAGCGCAAAGCATGTCCGGCACAGAGGCTCGGAAGTTTTCTGACGGAAAACGAATTTTGGAAGGGGGAACGCCACGGGCCTCATCGTCCCCCCAAAATTCAAAAGTAAAGACCAGACCCCCACAACTCGACCCCCACAACTCATGTGCTTTGGCCTCCATCCTCATCTGCCTGCGGGAACTTTTGGAATGACTTCTAGTGGCTTTAAGGGTGTTTTGTACCCAGCCGGAGGAGGCGGAGGGCCTCGTCCGCGTCCACCTCGGTGTCCACACAGCCGTCCCGGAGGAGCGGCAGCGTCAGGATCGCCGGCTTCTCTCCGGCCGGAACCTCCTCCACCGCCTGCACCCCCTCCAAAAGCTCCTTGTAACAGGCCACCGCCAAGATCCCCTTGGGGGCCACCTCCTTCACGAACCGCAACGCCATGGCCCCACCCGGGGCCACACATACCCCCTTGTACCCCAGCCGCTCCGCCTCGTCCCTCAACACCCCGATGGCACAGCTTTCGCGATGGGGACAATCCGGGGTACACTGGAGGCCATCCCGGGTCACCTTCCCCGGGCAGTCCTCGCTCGGCCGCAGACAGTGGGGCAGGAGCAGCACCCGTTCCCCCACCGGGACCCGGGCGAAGGCCTCCTCTTCGGTCAGAACCCGATTATCTGCACGCATACCTCACGCTCCCGGGGGCGGTCGAGTTCCACCAGGAAGATCCGCTGCCACCGCCCCAACGCCAGTTCACCTTCCACAACAGGGATCGTCTCCGAGGCCCCCAGGATGAGGTGCTGGCAGTGGGCGTGGGCGTTGGGGCATTCGTCCTCGGTCATGTTCTCGGTGCGGATGGAGAAGTCATTGTGCCGGTAATAGAGCTCCCGGGGGGCAACCCTTTTCAGAAATTCCTCCATGTCCGAAAGGAGCAGGGGCTCGTTCTCGTTGATGCGCACCGCGGCGGTGGTGTGGCGGGTGAACACGGTGACGATCCCCCGCTTCACCCCCGCGCTCTCCACCAGTTCCCGGACCCTGTCGGTGATGTCCACGAACTGCGGCGCCCGCTCGGTCCGCACGGAGAAGGTGTGGAGCTCAGCTATGGGCTTGAGGATGGTCCCCGATCTCATCCCTCCTCACCTCCCAGCTCCCTCAACCTGGCCACCACTTCCTCCACCAGCTCGTCCGGGGTGGAGGCCCCCGCCGTGACCCCCACGCACGAGAGGCCCCGCACCCACTCGGGCCTGAGCTCCCCCGCGTCCTCGATGAAGTAGGTGGGGACGCCGGTGCGCTCGCAGGTCTCGGCCAGCTTCCGGGTGTTGGCGGAGTTGCGCGAGCCCACCACGAAGATGGCCTGCACCCGCTCGGCTAGCTCCAGGGCGGCCCGGTAGCGGCGGCCGGTCTCGGGGCAGGTGGTGTCCACCACCCGCAGGTCCTTGATGAGGGGGTGCAGCCGGGCGATCACCTCCCGCACGAACTCCCAGAACGCCTTCCGGTCCTTGGTGGTCTGGGAGACGATGGCGAGCTTTTTGGACGGGAGCTCGGGGACGTCGTTGGGGGACATGGTGGCGTGGCCCTTGCCCTCGGTCCAGGAGAGGATCCCCCGCACCTCGGGGTGGGCCCCCTCGCCGTAGATGAGGACGGTGTAGCCGTCGCGGGCCAGGGCCCGGGCGGCCTCTTGGGCGCGCTTCACGATGGGACAGGTGGTGTCCACCAGCTTCAAGCCCCGCCGCTCGATCTCGGCGTAGACCTCGCGGCCGGCGCCGTGGGCGGTGATGGCCACCGCGGGCACGTCCACCTCGCCGAGCCCCTTCGCCACCGTGGCCCCCTTTCGGGAGAGGGTCTCCACCACCCGGGCGTTGTGGACGATGGCCCCCAGGGTGGCGATCCGCCCCTCCCGGGCCAGGTGCTCCTCGATCATCTCCACCGCCCGGCGCACCCCGGGGCAGAACCCGTACACCCGCGCCAGCTCTATGCGTAACCCGTTACGCGTCACGCGTTACGCGTCACCTCCTTCCGGTACCTCCCCAGCGCCATCAGGGGGAAGTAGTGCCGGTAGAGGTGGTAGCGGATCATGAAGTCGGTGGGGAACCCGGTGCCGGTGAACTCTTCCTCCTCCCAAGTCCCGTCCTCGGTTTGGGTCTCGATCAGGTATCGGATCCCCCGGCGAACCGCCTCGCCCTTTCCTTCCCCCGCCGCGATGAGGGCCATGAGGGCCCAGGCGGTCTGGGAGGCGGCGGACGGGCCGCGCCCCCGCAGCTCGCGTTTGTGATAACTCATCACGTCCTCGCCCCAGCCGCCGTCCGGGTTCTGGCGCGCGAGGAGCCAGTCCACCGCTCGCCGCACCCGGGGGTCGTCCATGGGGAAATCCACCGCCCGCAGGGCCGGGAGGACCGCCCCGGTGCCGTAGATGTGGTTCACCCCCCAGCGGCCGAACCAGGACCCGTCCCGCTCCTGCTCCCGGAAGAGGTACGAAAGGGCCCGGTCCAGGGGCCGGAAGCCCCACCGGTACCCCAGCCTCCCCAGGCACTCCACGACGTGGGCGGTGACATCCGCCGACGGGGGGTCGATGATCTCGCCGAAGTCGGCGAAGGGGATCTCCCGCAGGAACGCCGCGGTGTTGTCCCGGTCGAAGGCCCCCCAGCCACCGTTCCTCGATTGCATCCCCAGGAGCCACTCCAACCCCCGGGAGATGGCGAAATCCTTGGCCCGCTCGGGGAGATCGATCGAAAGGAGGGCCATCATCACCACCGCGGTGTCGTCGGTGTCGGGGTAGACGTCGTTGTCGAACTCGAACGCCCACCCGCCCGGCCGGGCCCGGCATCTCACCTGCCAGTCCCCTCCGACGAAGATCTGCTCCCCCAGGAGCCACTCGCCCGCCCGGACCAGGGCGGGGTGGTCCGCGGGGAGCCCGGCGTCTTGGAGGGCGATGGCGGCGAGGGCGGTGTCCCACACCGGGGAGATGCACGATTGCAGCCGGAACCCCCGCTCGTCCTCGATGGCGTACCGGAAGAATCCCTCGATCCCCTTCCGCATCACCGGGGACTCGGGGGGGTACCCCAAAGCGCAGAGGGCGATGAGGGAGTAGACCCACGGGGGCTGGATCCCGCCCCAGCAGCCGTCGGCCTCTTGCCGGACCACGATCCACTCCTCGGCTTCCCTCAGGGCCCGGCGCCGCAACGGCCTTATGTGCACGCGTTCGTAGGCCCGCAGGAGCCTATCGGCGGCGAGGAAGAACCGCCCCCAGGCGCTCCGCTTGCGGGGGAGGGAGAGGTCGGCGTTGTCCCTACCCCGGGGGAAGAGCTCGTCGATCCGCGCGCGCTCGGGGATGGGGAAGACAGGTTTTAAGACCCGCAGGATCGCGAGCGGCAGGATCGTCCCCCGGGCCCAGGAGGCGAAGGAGTAGAGGTTCACCGGCAGCCACGTCGGCAGGAGTACCAGCTCCGGGGGGAGCATGGGGGTCGCCTCCCAGGGCCACTCCCCGAGCAACGCCAGCCAGATCTTGGTGAACACCCGGGTCCTCTCCACCCCGCCCCGGGACAGGATCCACTCCCGGGCCTTCCGCATCGGGGGGCTCTCCGGATCAACCCCCGCCATCTTCAGGGCCAGATAGGCCTCCACCGTGGTGGAGAGCTCCCCCGGCCCGCCGTGCCAGTTGGCCCAGAAGCCCTCGGGCCGCTGCTCGGAGAGGATGTAGCGCGCGATTTTTTCTGCTAGTTCTTGGGTCGTAAGCCCCAAGATGTGCATTAAGAAAAGGTGCTCGGCGGTGATGGTGACGTTGGACTCGAGCTCCCCCCACCAATACCCCTCGGGGTACTGGTGCGCCAGGAGCCAGTCCACCGCCCGCTCGATCGCCCCGTCCAAGGTGTGACGCGTGACGGGTGACGCGTGACGCGTTTTCCCCTTGCCCGTCACGCGCAACGCGTTACGCGGCACCGGTTTTCACCTCCCGCAGGATCAGGGCCACGAGTTCGTCCGCCAACCGTCCTTCCGGCACTTTGGGAAAGACCACTTCCCCGTGGGCATAGATGGTTCCATAGCCCTTACCCCCCAGGATGGCGTAGTCGGCCCGCTGGGCCTCGCCGATCCCGTTCACCGGACAGCCCATCACGGCGATGGTGAAGGTCTCTTCGAGCTGGGAGAGTTCCCTCCGAACCGCATCGGCGATCCCGGGGACGTCGATCCCGGTGCGGCCGCAGGTGGGGCAGACCACGAAGGTGGGGCCGCGCCGCCGTAGCCCGAGGGATTTGAGGATCTCCCAGGCCACCTCCACCTCCCGCACCGGGTCCCCGGGGAGGGACACCCGGATGGTGTCCCCGATCCCCTCGGCGAGGAGGATCCCGATCCCCACCGCCGAGCGCACCATCCCCGGCACCCCGGCCCCGGGCTCGGTGATCCCCAGGTGCAGCGGCCAGTCACCCTCTTTGGCCACCAAGCGGTTGGCCTCCACCGTCAGTTCCACGTCGTGGGCCTTGAGGGAGATCACGATGTCCCGGAACCCCGCCTCCTCCAGCAAAGAGACCTCCCACAGGGCGGCCTCGGCCATCCCCTCGGGGGTGACTTTTCTGCCTTTCAAGAAACGGGCGTCCAGGGAGCCGGCGTTGACCCCGATCCTTATCGGCACACCTCGTTCGGCAGCAGCCGCCGCCACCCGCTTTATCTCCTCGGGGTCACAGATGTTTCCCGGGTTGAGCCGGAGCTTGTCCGCCCCGGCCTCCAGGGCCGCCAGGGCCAACCGCGCGTCGTAATGGATGTCGGCCACGAGGGGGAGGGTCACCTCCCGCTTGATCTCCCGGATGGCCTGGGCGGCAACCATATCAGGCACCGCCACCCGCACCAGCTCACAGCCCGCCCCCTGGAGGGCGCGGATCTGGGCCACGGTGGCCTGGACATCGGCGGTGTCGGTGTTGGTCATGGATTGGACCACGATGGGGCTCCCCCCGCCGATGGTGACGCCCCCCACCGCCACCTTCCGCGTCGCCCGCCTGGTCATGCCGCCCCCTCCAATACCGGACGCAGGGTCCTCGCCCCCTGCCCCAGCCGGCGGGCACAAAGGAGGGCCCGCCGAGCCCAGCGGAGCCTCATCCCCGCGGAGATTTCTTCCCACAAGGCGTCGAGCACGCAGCGGAGGATCAAAAACGGGATCCCCTGCGAGGAAAGTTCCCCCGCCAGGTGTGCGGATTCCATGTCCACCGCCAGTGCATCCGGCGAGAGGCGGGCCTTTTCGGCCGGGGACGCGGGCGCCTCCACCGTGACCAGCGGACCCACCTCTACCCCCGGCAAGTTGGCCCGCGCCCTTTCCACCAGTCCCTCGGGGAGCGCCGTTCCGTCCACCGCACTCGCCAGCACCAAGGTCCCCGGGGAGAGGGAAGCCCGGGTTGCCCCGCAGAAACCGACTACCAGCACCGCGGAAGGCCGGTTTCGCTTCAGCAGCTTGGCCAGCCGGTCGGCCGCGGCCCCCCCCACCCCCAGGGCCGCCCGGGGGCGAGGAGCGAACAGCAGCTCGGTCCTGAGCGCCGCCACCGTGAGCACCACCTAACCCACCTCCCCTGGCCGCCGGGGCCGAACCACCAGTTTCCAAGGGTGGTTCACGGCGTCCAGCACACTTTGGGGCTCGAACCCCGAGTGCAACATGCACCCGGCGCAACGGGGATCCCTCCCCGGCCCGTACCGGGCCCAGAGCGCGGGGTCCAGGATCTCCCGGAGGTGGTCCGCGTGCGCGTCGGCGATGAGGTAGCAGGGCACCCGCCAGCCCCGCACGGTGTAGGTGGGGATCGCCCAGGCCGCGCACTCCCGGTAATCCCGGTACCCGCGCAGGAAGTCCAAAAACAGGGGGTTGTCGTAGAACGGGAACCGCTCGCCGCCGTCCAGGAGCTGCCGGAACACCTCGATCGACTCCCGCTTCTTGAGGAAGAGCTCCTTCTCGGGAACGGCCTCGTAGGCGTAGCCGGGGGAGAGCATCAGCCCCTCCACCCCGAGCCCCTTTAAAGTGCGGAAAAGTTCTCTCAGGTCATCTACGTCGGAGCCGTGGAAGACGGTGGTGTTGGTGCACACCCGGAAACCCCGCCGGATGGCCTCCTCGATGGCGGCGATGGCCTCCCGGTAGGTGCCGGGCCGCTGGGTGACTTCGTCGTGGACCCGTTCCGTCCCGTCCAGGTGCACCACGAAACACAGGCGCCTGTCCGGCCGGAACCGGTCCAAGGACTCCCGCAGGAGGAGGCCGTTGGTGCACAGGTAGACCCACCGGCGCTGCTCGATGAGCCCCCGGACGATGTCGGCGATCCGCGGGTGGAGGAGGGGCTCCCCGCCGGAGACGGAGACCACCGGGGCCCCCGCCTCCTCCGCGGCCCGGAGGGCCTCGTCCACCGGCATCCGCAGATCCATCGCGTCCTCGTATTCCCGCACCCTGCCGCAGCCGACGCAGCGCAGGTTGCAGGCCTCCAGGGGCTCGAGCATGAGGACGATAGGGAAGAGCCTCCCCTGCCGCGGCCACTTCCGCCGCGGGAAGAGGTACCGCGTGAGCTCGAGCTCCATCGCCAGGGGGCGTCCCATCTCACGCCTCCCTATCCGCGAGGAACGAGAGGAGCTCCCCGAAAGCTATCTTGGCCCACGGCTCCCAGGGGAGCTCCGCCGCGATGCGGTCGGCCTCGCGTACGTACCTGCGGACTTCCTCCTCGGCGGCCCCCTTGGCCCCGGCCGCCTCCAGGCGCGCCAACGCCTCCTCCAGGGGGAGGGGATCCCGCGAGAGGAGCTCCGCCAGCCCGGGATCGCGCTCCAGGGCGAAGGCCACCGGGAACGAACGCTTCCGCCTAAGGAGATCGCTCCCCACCGGCTTCCCCGTCTTCCCCGGGTCCCCCCAGATCCCGATCCAGTCGTCGCGGATCTGGAACGCCAACCCCAGGACCTCGCCCAGCCCCCGGAGCCTATCCCGGGGGCCGTCCTCCCCGGCGGCGATGGCCCCGAGCTCCAGGGCGCACCCCAGGAGCGCCCCGGTCTTCTTCCGCGCCATCTCCAGGTACTCCTCCGCCCCCGCTGCCCTCCCCTCCAGGGAGAGGTCCAGGACCTGGCCCTCGATCATGCGGTAGGTGGCACAAAGGAGCGCCCCCAGGGCCGCGAGCCGTCGTGTCCCAGGGAGCACCTCCGCGTCCAGCGCCCGACGCAGGGCTAGGACGAGGAGGCCGTCCCCGGCGTTTATCGCCTGCTCCACGCCGTACACCTTCCAGGCCGTCGGCCGGCCGCGGCGGAGCTCGTCCTTGTCCTGGATGTCATCGTGGATGAGGGAGAAGTTGTGCACGAGCTCCAACGCGGCCGCCAGGGGGAGGGCCGCCTCCACCTCGCCCCCCAGGGCCTCGCAGGAGAAGCACACCAGCGAGGGCCGCAGGAGCTTCCCCCCGATCCCGGGGCCGGGGGTGCCGTCCGGCTCCTCGAGGCCCATGGGGTAGCGAATCAGCCTGAGAAGCTCCCCTTCCCCGCCTAGGGCCCCAGCCAGGGCGCTCACGATCCCAGCCCGGTAGCGGGAGAGGATTTCTACCTCAGCCACTCGGCACCTCCGGCACCCGCACCAAGCCCAGGTCCAGGGCAGCCCGCACCAGCTCGGCGGTGGAGTGCACCGCCAGCTTCCGCATGGCGGAGGCCTTGTGGGCCCGCACCGTGGCCGGCGAGCGGGAGAGGAGCTGGGCGATCTCGGAGAGCTTTTTGCCCTCGGCGATGAGCTGCACCACCTCCCGCTCCCTGGGGGTGAGGGGCAACCGCTGCCTCCCCTCCTCCGGGGAGAGCAACTGCTCACCCCGGGCCGCCCGGGCCACCGCATCTACGATGCGTTCCGGGGGATCGCCCTTGAGCAGGTAGGCGGCGGCCCCGGCGGCGGCCGCCTCGGCCCGCCAGGCCCCATCGTCGAACATGGAGATCAACACTACCCGAACCCGGGGGAGCCGTCGCCGGATGCGTCGGCACAGCTCGATTCCGGAGAGGCCGGGCAGGGCCACGTCCACCACCGCCACTTCGGGGAGGGCTTCCCGGATGAGGCGGAAGGCAGCGCGGCCATCAGCCGCCTCTCCCACAACCTCTACCCCGGCAGCCGCCAAGATGGCCTTGAGCCCCTCCCGGGCCACCGGGTGGTCGTCCACCAGCACCGCGCGCGCGCCCATCTCGGTCGGATCTTACCGGCCACCGGCATTCATCACGATGGGGGAACCGCATTAAGCACCGGGGGGAATTAAGAAGGGCCCGCGCGGGCCCTCTTCGCGGGCAGGTCAATGGGCGTGTCCCGGGGCGTTGGCTCGGGCCAAGGGATCCCCTATCACCCGCAGGGGCCGGCTTACCGTTGCTCCCTTCCGGGCCTGGCGGGGTTCACCGGCATGCGTCGTAGGGGGCTCGGCCGTCTACGCCGCGGCCTCCGAGCCGGTTCCATCCCCCTGCCCTCTCGGAGGGCCCAAGGGCTCCACGTATAGCGGGTTTTGGATACAGGGGACCGCTAACCCCCCGCCCTGCGCGGGCCAATTGATAGTCTAAATGCTCCTCCCCTGCCCGCCAACCCGGACCCAGTAAAATTCGGCATGTGGTCCCCCTGGAGAAGGAGAAAAGCTCGTGATGGCTAGAGGGAAGACCGGTTTCCCCAAGGACCGGATGTACTACAAGTTCCGCCTGTATGGTTTCCTAAAAAACCTGCGGTTTTTCGAGCCCTTTTTAATCTTGTTCTTCCGCGAGGCGGGCCTCTCGTTCCTCCAAATCGGGGCCTTGTTCTCCATTCGTGAGATCGCCACCGGGCTACTGGAGATCCCCACCGGGATGCTGGCAGACGCTTTCGGCCGCCGCAAGGCCATGCTGGCTTCCTTCTCAACCTACATCTTGTCCTTCCTCGTCTTCTACTCCACCGCCTCCTTCCCCCTCTACGCCCTGGCCATGGTGCTGTTCGCCTTCGGGGAGACATTTCGCTCCGGCACCCACAAGGCCATGATCTTAGAGTACCTGAGGCTGAAAGGGCTCCTCTCCCAGCGGGTGGCCTACTACGGCCACACCCGCGCCGGCTCTCAGCTGGGCTCCGCGGTGGCTTCGCTCATCGCCGCGGGCTTGGTCTTCTACTCCGGCTCCTTGCGGGTGGTGTTCCTGGCCTCGGTGATCCCCTAC
>DFNF01000043.1:0-711 GCA_002375935.1 Acetothermia bacterium UBA3574 | reverse complement strand
TCCTGGCCTCGGTGATCCCCTACCTCCTGGGCTTGGTGCTGTTCCTAACCTACCCCAAGGAACTTGACGGAAAGACAGTGCCGCTTGGGGGGAGGTATTGGCAAAAGCTTGCCCAGCGATTTGCGGCCATCGCCCGGGGGTCGTTGGGGCTCCTCAAACCGGGCCGCGCAAGCTTCACCGGGCTGCTGCAATCAGCCGCCTTCGACGGGGTGTTCAAGGGGAGCAAGGACTACCTGCAACCGATCCTCAAGTCCCAAGCCCTGGCCCTTCCCCTGTTCCTCTCCCTGGGCGGGGAGCAGCGCACCGCCCTGGTAGTGGGGGGCGTGTACTTCCTCCTCTATCTGGGGACTTCCTATATGGCCCAATCCGCCGGGAGGGTTGAGGCCCGACTCGGTTCCCCCATCCGGGGGGTAAATCTTTCCTATGTCGCGGGGCTGGTGCTCCTGGGAGGGGCAGGGGTGATGGCCTGGCTGGGCATCTATCCGCTGGCGGTGGCCAGCTTCGTGGGCCTGTATTTGGTGCAAAACCTGCGGCGGCCGCTCATGGTGGGGTACCTCTCCCAGGTCATCCCACACGAGTTGATGGCCACCGGGCTGTCGGTGGAGGCCCAGCTAAAGACAGGGGTGCTGGCTCTGGTGGCGCCGGCATTGGGGTACTTGGCCGACCGGTGGGGGGTGGGGCCCGCACTGATGGCGGTGGCTGGGGGCGGGC
>DFNF01000050.1 GCA_002375935.1 Acetothermia bacterium UBA3574 | reverse complement strand
GGGGCAGCACCAGGGGGCGGAGTCCCAGGCGGTGGGGGGCCACCGGGGTCACCACCACACAGCCGGTGGCGGGGTGGATCACCGGCCCCCCGCTGGCCAGGGCATAGGCGGATGCCCCGGTGGGGGTGGCTACCACCAAGCCGTCCCCGGAGAACCTCATGGCGAGCTCCCCGGCCACCCACAAGGAGAGCTCGGTGAACCTTACCCCGGAAAGACCCAAGAAGACCACGTCGTTGAGGGCGGTGTGGGGGGTGCCTGCGACCGACAGGCGAGTCCGCCGCTCCAGCTGGGCCTCTCCCCCCACCACCTTCTCCAGTGCCCCCTCCAGCTCCTCCGCCGCACAGGCAGCCAGAAAACCCAGTGAACCCAGGTTGACCCCCAAGATGGGGACCTCCCGGGGGTAGAGCACCGCGGCCACCCGCAGCAGGGTGCCGTCCCCCCCGATGGCCACCACCAGGTCCACCTGATCAGTGGTGAACCGTCGCCGAGGGGTAGACTCGGCTTGGATCCCGCGGGCCCGACACCAGGCGACCCCTCCCTGGGCCACCTCCTGCGCCCCGGGCTTTTGCGCGTTGTAGACAAACAGCACCCGTTTAAGCTCCACCCGGCCCCTCCAGGTGCTTCCAGCGACACAGCCACCTGTCCAACAGCTCAAGCAGGGCGTAAAACATGAGCCCCATAAGCGACAGCCCCACCACCCCGGCCAGGGAGAGCTCGCCGCTGAAGCTGTAATACTCGATGAACCGCCCCAACCCGGACCCCGGCCCCCCCACTGCCCCCAGCTTGGTCTCCACGATGTACACCATGGTGATGCCCAAGCCCACCGACACCCTGGCCGCGGTGAGCACCCCCGGCAGGGTGGCCGGGATGACCACATGGCGGTAGAGCTGCCAGCGGGTTGCCCCGGCCGAGCGAACCGCGGTCACATAGGTGCGGGGGATGCTGCGGGCCGCCCCCTGGGCGGCCACCACCACTTGGAAGAACAAGGCCATGGTGATGACCACGATCTTCAGCGTCTCCCCCAGTCCGAAGGCCACCATCAGGAACACCAGCAGCGCCACCGGGGGGATGGGGTAGGTGAGGTAGATGAGGGGGGAGAAGAGCTGGTACAAGGTGGGTTCGAATCCCACGGTGAGGCCGAGGGGCAGGCCGAGGGCGAAGGCGATGAGCAGGGCGAGCAGGAAGCGCATGGCCGAGGCCCCGAAGGCAGCGGCCAGCTCGGGAAACCTCTCCAGCCCGGCCTCGATGGCTGCCCGGGGGGTGGGGATCACAATCCGCCCCCGCACCGCCAAGAACCCCAGGGACACCCCCTCCCACACCAGCAACACCACCAGCGCCGCCAACAGGTATTGGGCCACCCGCTTCATGCCGCACTCCCCACCAGCAGCTCCCGCAGGTGGTGCACCCGCTCCCGAAACTCAGCCGTGTCCCGGTACTCCGGCTCCCCCATCCCCGGGTTCTCCAGCACCTCCACCACCTTTCCCGGCCGCGGCCCCAACACCACCACCCGCTGGCCCAAAAACACCGCCTCCTCGATGTCGTGGGTCACCAGCACCGCCGTGAACTCCAGCCGGTACCACAGCTCCAGGATCAGGTTCTGGATCCGCTCCCGGGTGATGGAGTCCAGGTTGGCCATGGGCTCGTCCATCAACAGCACCCGGGGGTGGAGGGCCAGCGCCCGGGCGATGCCCACCCGCCGCCGCATCCCCTCGGAGAGCTCCCCTGGGTAGCGCCGCTCGAAGCCGGCCAGGCCCAATTGCTCCAGCACGTCCTTCACGTTCGCCTTGCGGCCTTGGATGCGCAGCGTGAGCTCGGCGTTTTGCTGCACCGTCTTCCAGGGGAGGAGCCCGGCGTCCTGCAGGATCAGGGCCACGTCACGGCGGATCCCCCGCACCTCCTCCCCGGCGATCTTCACCGTGCCCGCACTGGGCCGCACGAGGCCGTCCAGCACGAAAAGCAGGGTGGACTTGCCGCACCCCGAGGGGCCCACCACCGCCACGAACTCCCCGGCGCCCACCTCCAAGTCCACTTGGGACAGGGCTTCCACCCGCCGGCGGCCGGCCCCATAAGCCACACAAAGCCCCCGCACCTCGATCATGGCCGGGAAGCCATCACCTCTTGGTAGCTCACCTCGCCCACCAGATAGCCTTTGCCAGCAGCCCAGCTGAGCACCTGCTGGAAGATGTCTTGGGAGACCGGCCCGGGCGGGGGGAAGGTGGGGATGCCCACGGCCGCGATGGCCTCCTCCAGCCGGGCCTGAAACTCGGGCTCCAACTCCTGCCCCAACAGCCCGGGGAAAAACAGCTCCACCGCCAGGTCCCACCCGATGTCCAAAAGCTCCCCCCGCTCGGCGGAGTTGATCCGCTGGACGGTCAATTCCAGGGCCTGGAGGAACCCGGCCACCTCCGCTGCCCGCCCCTCCACCACCGGGCGGTGGAACACGATCACGCTGGGAGGGGAGGGCACCTGGGGGAACCAGGACAGCACCACCAACTCCGGCTTCCCCTCGTATTGGTAGTGGAGGAGGTAGTCCACATAGGGCTGGGGGAACACCCCCGCCTCCACCATCCCCATTAGCACCCAGGTGGCGTTGACCAACAGGTTGTCCTGACCGATGTAGGCCCGAGTGGGGGGGGTGAGCCCGTGGGAGAGGAGCAGGTAATCCAGGGCGAACTCAAGGTCCGACTGCCTGGGCAGGGCCAGCTTCAGGTGGCTCTCCGCCGCCTGGGCACTAAGCTGCGACAAATCTTCTATCCCCGAATAGGCCTGGGTGATCAGTGCCAGGTGGGGGCGGGTCTGATCCACCGGGTAGTAGGCGGTGGAGAGGAAAACCACCTCCCCGGGGAGCATGGCCGCCAGCATGAGGGCGGAGGTGAGGTCCGTGACCAGGCCGTCCAATTGTCGCGCCTGAAAGGCGGCCATCCGATCCCGCTGGCTGGCCAGGGGGACCAGGGTCACCTCTACCCCAAGCTCAGAGAATACCCCCCAACTGTCCGCCAGGGCCACCGGCACCGCCCCCAAAAGCGGGGGGAGGGAAATCCGCAAAGGGGCACCCTCGGCCCCCAGGCACAGGCCAACGAAAACTGCGATTACAAGCGTCCATTTTCCCATAGCGACGCATTATAGCGGGGCGGCGGAGGCGGCCACAACTTCCAGTGCAAAAGGAAGACAGTGACTCCAGAGAGGAAAGCCAGCTCCTCACAGCCCGGGAGCGCACCCACTTCTGGGCTTTGGGAATCCGGCTTTGGCTTTACGCTCTAGGCGGGCCTCAGGGGCCCAGGTAGGCGATGGCCTCGATCTCCACCCGGGCCAGCTTGGGGAGGCCCTGCACCTGGACGCAGGCCCGGGCCGGGGGGTCCAAGTCGAAGTAGGTCCCGTAGACGCGGTTCATCTGTTCGAAATCCCGCATGTCCACTAGGTACACAGTCACCTTCACCAGGTTAGAGAAAGAAGCCCCGGCCGCCTCCAGCACCCGGCGCAGGTTCTCCAGACACTGCCGGGTCTGTTCCTGGATGCCCCCCCGCACCAGCTTGCCGTCCTCGCCGATGGGGATCTGGCCGGAGATGAATAGGAAATCGCCCGCCCGGATGGCCGGGGAATAGGGGCCCACGGTGGTCCCCCCGGGCAGCGTGATGGCCTGGCGAGGCATGGTCACACCCAGGTCAACCGCGCCTGTTCCGCCCCGTCCCCTCGGCGGGGGCCCAGCTTCAGCACCCGGGTGTAGCCCCCGGGGCGGTCCTGGTACTTGGGGCCGATCTCCTCGAACAGCTTGTGGGTGGCCTCCTTGTCTTGGAGCACGGAGAAGGCCAACCGGCGCGCCGCCTGGTCCCCCCGCCGGGCCCAGGTCACCAGCCGCTCCACCAGCTGTTGGGTGGCCTTGGCCCGGGCCGGGGTGGTGTCCACCTTCCCGTGCAGGATCAGCGCCTTGGCCTGGCCGGCCAATACCGACCTCCGCCGGGGCCGGGGCATGGAGAGCTTGGGCACTTTGCGTCGATGTCGCACCTTAGGCCTCCTTCTCGGAGCGGAGCCGGTGGCCCAAGGCCGCCAGCCGCTCCTCCAACTTCTTTATCGTCTTCTCCCCAAAGCCGTGGATGTCCAAGATCTCCTCGCGGCTACGGGCCAACAGGTCCCCCAAGGTCACGATCCCCTCTTCCCGCAGCAGGTTACAAGCCCGGGCCTCGAACCCCAGCTCGTCCAAGGGCTGGAGCAGCTCCTCGGGCACTGCCTCCTCGGCGGGCGCCTCCCCCGCCTCCGCCGGGGCGGCCCCGGCCACGAAGTCCAGGTGCTGCCGGAGGAGCCCCACCGCTTGGTCCACCGCCTCCCGGGGGGAGATGGCCCCATTGGTCCACACCTCCAACACCAACCGCTCGTAGCCGGACCTCCCCCCGACCCGGGTCTCCTCCACCTGGAAGTTCACCTTCTCGATGGGTGAGAAGTCGGAGTCGATGGGGATGAGGGACAAGGGGGCGTCTTCCCGCTTGTTCTCCTCCGCTGGCCGGAACCCCCGCCCCACCTCCAGCTCCATCTCCACCTCCAGCTTGCCCTCCTCGTTCAAGCTGGCGATGTAGTGGTCCGGGTTCACCACCTCCACCCCGGCCGGGACCTCCAGGTCCTTGGCCCGCACCTCACAGGGGCCGGTCGCACTCAAGTAAAGCCGGTGCAGTTCCTCGTCCTGGGTGCGGAACACCACCCCCCTGAGGTTGAGGATGATGGAGAGGAGGTCCTCCCGCACCCCGGGGATAGTGTCGTACTCGTGGTACTTCCCGGCGAAGTTCACCCGTACGATGGCCGCCCCGGGGATGGAGGAGAGGAGCACCCTCCTCAGGGAGTTGCCCAACGTGGTGGCGTAGCCCCGCTCCAGGGGCTCCACCACCAAGCGCCCGTAGCGGTCTGTGTGCTCCTCCCAAACCAGGGTCTCCGGAAATACGAAGCTCGGCATCTCCCCCTACCTCGAGTAGAACTCCACGATCAAGCTGGTCTCGATGCCCTGGTCCAAGTCCTCAAGTTGCGGCTCTTGGGTCACCTGGATGCGCAGCGTTTCCAGATCCCGCTGCAGCCAACTGGGGAGGGGGCGGCGTTCGCTGGCCGCCTTCACCAGCTCCCGCAGCTTGTCCTTGGATTGGGGGCGGACCTCGATCGAGTCCCCCTCCTTCACCAAGTAGGAGGGGATGTTCAGGCGGCGGCCGTTCACCAGGAAGTGCCCGTGGTTCACCAGCTGGCGGGCCTGATCCCGGGAGAAGGCGAACCCCGCCCGCCACACCACGTTGTCCAACCGCCGCTCCAGGATCTTGAGCAGGGCCTCACCGGTGACCCCCTTCTTCTTCTTGGCCAGCTCCACGTAGCGGCGGAACTGGGCCTCCCGCACCCCGTAGATGCGTTTGGCCTTCTGCTTTTCCCGCAAGTGGATGGCGAACTGGGTGGCCCGCCGGCGGTAGCGGCCGTGCTGCCCCGGGGCATAAGGCCGCTTGGAAAGCGCGCACTTGGGTGAATAGCAGCGGTCCCCCTTGAGGAACAGCTTCACCCCTTCCCTCCGGCAAAGACGACATTTGGCTCCGGTATATCTGCCCATGTTTGCCCGCCTCCTAGGAGTGCGACACCGGGGTCACGTTCTTCACTTCCTCCACCTGGATCCCGGCCGAGCGCAAGGTCTGCACCGCCGCCTGGCGCCCCGGCCCGGTGCCGTCCACCGTCACCACCACCGAGCGGATCCCGTAGTCCCTCATCTCCTTGGCCAGGGCCTGGGCAGCCAGCTGGGCGGCATAGGGGGTGCCCTTGCGGGAGCCGGAGAAGCCCACCGTGCCCGGGGACTTCCAGGTGATCACGTCTCCGTTGAGATCTGTCAAGGTGAGGATGGTGTTGTTGAAGCTGGAGTGGATGTGCACCCGCGCCCGCTCCAGCTTGACCACCTTCTTCTTCCGCTTGGGAGCTCGCCTGGCCATGGCTCACTTCCTCTTTCCGGCCTTGGCCGGCCGGGGGCCCTTCCAGGTGCGGGCGTTGGCCCGCGTCTTCTGCCCCCGCACAGGCAACCCCACCCGATGCCGGATGCCCCGATAACAACCGATGTCGATCAGCCGCTGGATGTTGGCCCGCACCTGCCGGCGGAGGTCCCCCTCCACCGTGTAGGACTCCACCTCTTTCCTCAGGGCAGACACCTCTTGCTCCGTGAGGTCCATGACCTTGGTGTTGGGATCCACCCCGGTCTTGGCCAAGATCTCCTTGGCCCGGGAGGGGCCGATGCCGTAGATGTAGGTGAGGGCGACCTCGATCCTCTTCTTAGCCGGAAGGTTTACCCCTGCGATCCTCGCCATCGCCCCCCCTTACCCCTGCCTCTGCTTGTGCTTGGGGTCCCGGCACACCACCCACAGCCGGCCGTGGCGCCGGATCACTCGACATTTCTCGCAGATCTTCTTCACCGAGCTTCGCACCTTCATCGCCGCTCCTTTGCAAGCCTAGCTTTCAACCCCGTCCTCGCCGGCCTGAAGACCCCACCGGGGGCCTCCCCCAGGGGACCCTCTCCCGGTCCGGGGAGCCGCCCGGCCTCAGGTCTCCCGATACACGATCCGCCCGCGGGTGAGGTCGTAGGGGGAGAACTCCACCACCACCCGATCCCCGGCCACCACCCGGATGAAGTGCTTGCGCATGCGCCCGGAACTCTTACACAGGGCGATGTGGCCGTTGTCAAGCCGCACTCGGAACATGGAATCGGGTAGCACCTCAATCACCTCGCCGCGAGCCCGGATCACTTCCTTCTTCGCCAAATCTCCTCCTGGATCCAGCCTGTCAGTACCCGGGGGCCGTCCGGGGTGATGGCCACCATCTCCTCACAGTGGGCGGCCAAGCCCCCGCTGGCGGTGACCACCGTCCACCCGTCCCCGCCGGCCCGGATGGGGCCGTCCTTGGTCTGGATCATGGGCTCCAAGCAAAGCACCATCCCTTCTTGCAATCGGGGGCCGCGTCCCGGCGGGCCGAAGTTGGGGATCTGGGGCGGCTCGTGGAGCTTGCGGCCGATCCCATGGCCCACCAGTTCCCGAATGACAAAAAAACCCCGTTTGCGCACATAGGCGCCAATGGCATGCGAAATATCCGAAACCCGCTGCCCAATTCTAGCTTGGGCAACCCCCGCCTGCAAGGCCCCCCAGGCCACCTCCACCAACCGCCGCCCCTCCGGGCTCACCTCCCCCACCTCCACCGTCACCGCCGCGTCCGCACAATACCCCTTGCGCACCAGCCCCAGGTCCAGCGACAGCAGGTCCCCCTCCCGCAGCACCCGGTCCGGCCCCGGCAGGCCGTGGACCACCTCCTGGTTCAGGGACGCGCACAGGGTGGCGGGGTAGGGGCGGGGATGCAGCTCGTCCTGGAACCCCTTGAACGCCGGCTCGGCCCCGGCCTGCCGGATGAGCCGCTCGGCCAACCGGTCCAGCTCCCCGGTGGACACCCCCGGGACAGCCGCCAGGGCCACCTCCACCAGGATGTCCGCCAGCAACCGGGCATTCTCCTCCAGCACCTCCAGCTCCCGCTCCGTCTTGAGGATGATCCGCTCCGCGTTGAGGATGCTCATCAGGACAGGGCCCGCCGGACCCGCTGGTACACCTCCTCCGGCGGGAGGGAAGCGTCCACCTCCACCAGCAATCCCCGGGCCCGGTAGAAATCCACCAGGGGGGCTGACTCCCGCTCGTAAACGTCGTACCGGCGGGCGATGACCTCCGGCTTGTCGTCATCCCGCTGCACTAGCTTGACCCCACAGTGGTCGCAGCGCTCGTCCTCCCGGGGGCGTTGGGTGAGCAGGTTGTACAGGGCCCCACATTGGAGGCACACCCGGCGAGAGGAGAGCCGCCGGATCACCTCCTCCCGGGCCAATGAAAGGAACACCACCCGGCTCACCGGGGCGAACTCCTCCAGGCCGCGAGCCTGGGCCAAGGTACGGGGAAAACCGTCGAACAGCACCTTCTTCTCCCCGGCCACCCGGCTTCTCACCATGGCCAAAATCAGCTCGTCGGGGACCAGTTCCCCCCGATCCATGTACTCTTTGGCCTGCCGGCCCAGCTCCGTCCCCTGGGCCACCTCCGCCCGCAGGACGTCGCCGGTGGACAGGTGCAGGAAACCCAGCTCCTGGCTGAGGCGCTTGGCCAAGGTGCCCTTCCCCGCCCCGGGGGGGCCGAGCAGGACCAAGTGGCCGCTCACGAACGCCTCCCCAAGAAGGCCGCCCCCTTGACCAACGACTCGTACTGGCGCATCACCAGGTGGGCTTCTATCTGCATGATGGTGTCGATCCCCACCCCCACCAGGATGAGCAGGGAGGTCCCTCCCAGGGAGAAGGCATCGATCCCCGAAACCCGCTGGAAGAGGAACGGCAGCACGGCAATGGCGGCCAGGAACAACGCCCCCACCAGCAGCAACCTCCCGGTGACGTCGGTCAGATACTGGGCCGTGGGCCCACCGGGCCGGACCCCGGGGATGAACCCCCCCGCCTCCCGCAGGTTCTTAGCCAGGTCGTTGGGGTCGAACACCAGCGAGGAGTAGAAGTAGGTGAAGAAGAAGATCAAGATCACGTACAGGATGAGGTACAGGCCGGAGCCGGTGGCGAAGTAGGTCTTGAGCCCACTCAGGGCCGGCACCCAGGCCCCCAGGGAGCTGGGCAGGGTGAGGATGGCGGAGGCGAAGATGATGGGGATCACGCCCCCTTGGTTCACCCGGATGGGCAGGTGGGCGGTGTGGCCGCCGTACACCCGCCGGCCCACCGTCCTCTTGGCATATTGAATGGGGATCTTGCGCTGGCCCTGCTGCACCACCACCGTGCCGGCGATCACCACCACGAACAGCAGGAGCAGGCCCACCGCCCACAGGGGGGCCACCTTCCCCCCCACCACGTCCAACCCCACCTGGTAGAGCTGGGAGGGGAAGCGGGCGATGATCCCGGACATGATCAGCACCGAGATGCCGTTTCCGATGCCGTTCTCGGTGATCCGCTCCCCCAGCCACATCAGGAAGATGGTGCCCGCGGTGAGGGAGATGATGGAGGTGAGGAAGAAGCCGGCGCTGGGCTGGGCAAGCCCGGTGCGGACGGCCAGGAAGCTCATGCCGTAGGCCTGGAGGAAGGCCAAACCCACTGTGCCCCAGCGAGTGTACTGGGTCAGCTTCCTCCGCCCCTCCCGCCCTTGCTGCTGGAGTTCCTTTAGCTTGGGGAACACCGGGATGAGGAGGGACAGGATGATGGAGGCGTTGATGTAGGGGATGACCCCCAGGCCGAACAGTGAGAACCGGGACAGGGCCCCACCGGTGAACATGTTGATGAACTGGAACAGCCCGGCCCCGAACGCGTCTCTGAACGCGGCCTGGATGTTCGTCAAGTCCACCCCCGGCACCGGGATGTGGGAGCCGATGCGGAACACGAGCAGGATCCCCAGGGTGTAGAGGATCCTCTTTCTGAGCTCCTCGATGGCGAATACCTGGTGGAGCCTGTCGAGCACGGTCAGACCTCCTCTACTTGGCCGCCGGCGGCCAGGATCTTCTCCCGGGCACTGCGGCTGAACTTCTTGGCCCGCACGGTGAGGGGGACGGACAGCTCCCCTTGGCCCAACACCTTGAGGCCGGCCTTGGGGTCCTTCACGATCCCCCGGGCCATCAGTTCCTCCAAGGTGACCGTTGCCCCGGCCTCGAACCGGCGGCCCAGCTCCCCCACGTTGACGATGGCGTACTCGGTGCGGCAGGGGTTCTTGAAGCCCCGCTTGGGGAAGCGCATCCAGAACGGGGTCTGGCCTCCCTCGAACCCGGGGCGCACCCGCCCCCCGGACCGGGACCGCTGGCCCTTGGTGCCCCGCCCGGACTCGTGGCCCCCGCGTCCGGAGCTGTAGCCCCGCCCCACCCGCCGCCGCCGCTTGCGGCTGCCCGGGGTGGGCGCAAGATCACTTAGCCTCAGCACCCTCCACCTCCAAGATCTCCTCCACCTTCTTCCCCCGCCGGGCCGCCACCTGCTCCGGGGTCTCCAACCGGGACAGCCCGTCCAGGGTGGCCCGGGCCAGGTTCAGCGGGTTGGTGGACCCCAGGGCCTTGGTGAGGATGTCCTTGATCCCGGCCAGGCGGCACACCGCCCCCACAGTGCGCCCGGCGATGACCCCGGTCCCCGGGTAGGCCGGCTTCAAGAGGACCCGCGCTGCCCCCAGCTCCCCGATCACCTCGTGGGGGATGGTGCCGTTCACAATCGGCACCTCGATCATCCTCTTGGTGGCATCGCGGATGGCCTGTTGGATGGCCATGGGGATCTCGATGGACTTCCCCGTGCCCACACCCACCCGGCCTTGGCCATCGCCCACCACCACTACTACCCGAAACCTGAGGCGCTTACCGCCCTTGGTGACCTTGCCCACCCGGCGGATCTCGATCACCTCATTGGACAGCTGTTCCATCCCTTGCTCAGTCCTCAAAATACCAACCCCCCTTCCCGGGCTGCCTCGGCCAGGGCCCGCACCTTGCCGTGGTAGGGGTACCCGGAGCGATCGAACACCACCTCGCGGATCCCCCGCTCCCGGGCCCGCTGGGCCAGCAGCCGGCCCACCAGCCGGGCCGCCTCCACATCCGGGGACTTCACCTTCTCCCGCAGCTCCGGCTCCAGGGTGGAGGCGGCCACCAGGGTGTGGCCCCGGGTGTCGTCCACCAGCTGGGCGTAGATGTGCCGCAGGCTCTTGTAGACGCAAAGCCGGGGGCGCTCCGGCGTGCCGGAGATCTTCCGGCGGATGCGGGCATGCCTCTTTTTGCGCTGCTCGTTGCGACTCAGTTTCGCCATGGTCGGTCTCATTTAACCCCGAGTTTGCCGGCCTTCCGCACGATCTCCTCGTCCTTGTAACGGATGCCGGTGCCCCGGTAGGGCTCCGGGGGGCGGAAGCGCCGGATCTCGGCGGCCACCTGCCCCACCAGTTGCTTGTCTATCCCCCGCACCACCACCCGGTGCAGGTCCGAACCCTTGGACTCCGCCTCCACCTCAACCCCGGGAGGGATCTGGTAGCGGATGGGGTGAGAGTAGCCGAGCTCCAACACCAGGGTCCCACCCTCCAGGCGGGCCCGGTAACCCAGCCCCCGGATCTCCAACTCCCGCTCCCACTTCTTGCTCACCCCGTGGACCATGTTGGCGATCAGGGCCCGATACAGCCCGTGGCGGGCGCGGAACACGGCCCGGTCTCCCTTGCGCTCCACCCGCACCTGGCCGTCCTCCACCACGATGCGCACATACTCGGGCTCGTAGGGCTGGGAGAGCTTGCCGTGCGGCCCCTCCACCACCACCTCCCGCTCGCCCACGGTGACCCGCACCCCGTCCGGCAGGGGGATCGGCCGCTTTCCGATCTTAGACATACCCGCTCACCTCACCAGATCTCGCACAGCAGCTCGCCGCCCACCCCGCGGCGGCGCGCCTCACGCCCGGTCATGACGCCCTGGGGGGTGGACAGGATGGAGATGCCGAGCCCGGAGTGGGCGTCCTTGATCTCGCGCGCCCCCACGTACACCCGCCGGGAGGGGCGGGAGATGCGCCGCAAGCCCCGGATGACCGGCCGGCGCACCCGGGTGCCGATCTGCTGGTACTTGAGCGTGATCACTAACTTGGGATAACTCCCCTCCCGCTCCACCCGCCAGTCCTCGATGTACCCCTCCTCCTTGAGGATCCGGGCAATTGCCTCCAGCATCTTGGAGGAGGGCATCTCCACCTCCGGCAGCCGCCTGGCCCCGGCGTTCCGGATCCTGGTCAGCATGTCGGCGATCGGATCGGTGACCATCTCAACCCCTCCTCACCAACTGGCCTTCTTCACCCCGGGGATCTCGCCCTCCAGGGCCATCTTGCGGAAGCACAGCCGGCACAGGCCGAAGTCGCGGATGTAGCCCCGCGGCCGGCCACACAGCTGGCACCGGTGGCGGTGGCGGACCTTGAACTTCGGCGGCCGCTGCGATTTCAGTATCAGCGCTTTCCTGGCCATCTCTCCCCCTAATCCTCGCGAAACGGACAACCCAAGGCTGCCAATAGCGCCCGGGCCTCCTGATCCGTCTGGGCCGTGGTCACGATGGTGATGTCCATCCCCTGGATCTGCACCACGTCATCGTATGAGACCTCGGGGAACACCAGCTGCTCGGAAATCCCCAGGCTGTAGTTGCCCCGCCCGTCGAAGGAATCCGGCGACAGGCCCCGGAAGTCCCGGATGCCGGGGAGCACCACGTTGAACAGCCGGTTCAAAAACTCGTAGGCCCGCACCCCCCGCAGGGTGACCATGCAGCCGATGGCGTCCCCCTGGCGGATTTTGAAGTCCGACACCGACCGCTTGGCGCGGGTGATCACCGGGCGCTGGCCGGCCAGTTGGGCCAAATTGGCCACCGCCCCCTCCAGCACCTTGGGGTCGTCGTGCTTGCCCACGCCCATGTTGATCACGACCTTCTCCACCTTGGGCACCTGCATCACGTTCTTGTACCCAAGCTCCTTCATCAGGCGGGGCACGATCTCCTTGCGATAGCGCTCGTAGAGTAACATGGTCGTCACTGGAAGCTGGCTCCGCACTTCTTGCACTGCCTGAGCTTCTGCCCCTCCACCCAGGTGAACCCGATGCGGGTGGGCACCCCACACTCCGGGCAGATCACCCGCACGTTGGACCAGTGGATAGGGGCTTCTTTTTTGATGATCCCCGGCTCCCGCACCGTCTGGGTGGGACGCTGGTGCTTGGTGACGATGTTGACCCCTTCCACCAGCACCCGCTGCCGGTCCGGGAACACCCGGATCACCTTGCCGATTTTGCCCCGGTCGTCCCCGGAGATCACCTTCACCCGGTCGCCCTTCTTCACCTTGCGCACCTCACACCACCTCCGGGGCGAGGGAGATAATGCGCATCATCCCTTGTTCCCTGAGTTCCCGGGCCACCGGGCCGAACACCCGGGTGCCGAGGGGCTGGAAATTCTTGTCCACCAGCACCACCGCGTTGTCGTCGAACCGCAGGGTGCTGCCGTCCGGGCGGTGATAGGTGGCCCGGGTTCGGACCACCACCCCGCGCACGATGTCCCCCTTCTCGAACTCCGAGGTGGGGATGCGGCGCTGCACCGAGGCCACGATGATGTCCCCGATCTGGCCCCGGCGGCGCTTGCCCAACACGGTGATGCACTTCACTTCCTTGACCCCGGTGTTGTCGGTAACCACCAGCCGCGTCTCGGGAAGGATCATGGCTAGCCCTCCGCTCTTCTTATGATCTCCACCAGGCGCCACCGCTTGAGGCGGGACAAGGGGCGGGTCTCCTGAATGCGGACGATGTCCCCCACCTTGGCCTGTTCCCGCTCGTCGTGCACGTAATAGCGAGTGCGGCGGCGCACATACTTGCGGTAGCGAGGATGCTGCAGCAGCCGATCCTCCACCACCACGATGGTCTTCTGCATCCGGTCGCTCACTACCCGCCCGATCCTCTCCTTACGCATTTGGTTCCCTCTCTCGCTCCCGGAGCACCGTCAGGGCCCGGGCGATGTCGCGTTTGGTCTTTTTTATCTCCGCCGTATTGCGCAGCTGCCCGGAGGCGAGCTGAAACCGGAGGTTGAGGAGCTTCCTCTTCCAGTCAGCTATCCGGGCCTCCAGCTCCTCCCGGGTCAGCTCCCTGAGCTCCTCCGCCTTCATCGCTCACCCCCCAGGTGGAACCGGCGCCGGAGCCGGGTGGGGATGGGGAACTTGTAGGAAACCAGCTTGTGGATGCGCTTGGCCTCCTCCTCGGAAACCCCGGCGAACTCGAACATGATGGTGCCCGGCTTCACCACCGCCACCCAGTTCTCCACGTTCCCCTTGCCCTTCCCCATCCGGGATTCGGCGGGCTTGCGGGTGATGGGCTTGTCCGGGAAGATGCGGATCCACACCTTGCCCCGGTGGGTGGCCCGGGCCAGGGCGGTCCGGGCGGCCTCGATCTGCTGGCGGGTGATCCAGGCCGGGGCCAGGGCTTGGATGCCATAGTCCCCGAACGCCACCTCGCAGCCCCGGGTAGCCTTGCCCTTGATGCGCCCTTTTTGCTGCTTGCGATACTTGGTGCGCTTGGGAAAAAGCAGTGCCATGGCTAGCTCACCTCACGCGCTTCCTTGGGGGACCACACCTCGCCCCGGAACACCCACGCCTTCACCCCGATGACCCCGTACTTGGTCATCGCCTCCGCCAGGCCGTAATCCACGTCCGCCCGCAGGGTCTGAAGGGGCACCCGCCCCTGTTTCATCTCCACCGAGCGGGCGATGTCCGCCCCCCCGAGCCTCCCCGAGACCCGGATCTTCACCCCCTGGGCCCCGGCGGACATGACCCGCCGGATGGTCTCCTTCATGGCCCGGTAGGGGTTGATGCGGTTTTCGATCTGGAAGGCCACGTCCTGGGCCACCAGGGTGGCCTCCAGCTCCGGCCGCTCCACCTCCTTGACCCCCACCTTCACCTCGCGGCCCACCAATTTCTCCAGCTCGGCGATGAGCTTCTCGATCTCGCTTCCCCCGCGGCCGATGACGATGCCGGGCCGGGCCACCCGCAGGGTGATGCTCACCCGCTCCGGGGTGGTGCGGGTGATGAGCACCTCCGCCACCCCAGCCCCCCGATAGTTCTTCTTGATGTACTCGCGGATCCGGTGGTCTTCGGCCACGTACTGGGGCACGAGCTTGTCAGGCGCGAACCAGGTGGAGCGCCACTTGCGCAGGACCCCGATCCGGAAGCCCACTGGGTGCGTCTTTTGGCCCATCTACTCCTCCTTCTCCGCCACCACGACCGTGATGTGGGCCAGCCGGCGACGGATGATGTCCGCCCGGCCGAAGGCCCGGGGCTTGAGCCGTTTCAGCCGTGGCCCCTCGTCCACGTAGGCCTTGACCACATACAGCCGGTCAGGGTCCAGCTCGAAGTTGTGCTGGGCATTGGCCACCGCCGAATCCAACACCTTCTTGATGATCCGGGCCGCCTTCTTGGGGGAGAACAAAAGCAACCTCTCCGCCTCCGCCACCGGCTTGCCCCGGATCTCGTTGATCACCAGCCTCGCCTTGAGGGGCGAGACCCTGACGAACCGCGCCCGTGCCATGACCTCTCGCATCCCTCACCTCACTTCAGGGGCGGGGGCCCCTTCTTCTTGGCCCCGCCGTGGCTGCGGAAGGTGCGGGTGGGGGCGAACTCCCCCAGCCGATGCCCGATCATGGCCTCGGTTATCCGCACCGGGATAAAGCTCCGCCCGTTGTGCACCCGGATGGTGAGGCCCACCATCTCGGGCACGATCATGGACGCCCGGGACCAAGTGCGGATCTCAGAGATCTCCCCCCGCTTGGCCCGCTCCACCTTCTTCAGGAGCTTGGGGTGAACATAGGGCCCCTTCTTCTTGGACCGACCCATCACTTCCTCCTCTTCAAGATCAGGGCGTCGCTGGGCTTGCGCTTCTTGCGGGTCTTGCGCCCACCCTTGGTGTGCCAGCCCCAGATGGACTTGGGCGGTCCCCCCTCCCCGGTGCGCCCCTCGCCCCCGCCATGGGGATGGTCCACCGCGTTCATGGCCACGCCCCGCACACGGGGCCGGCGGCCCAGGTGCCGCACTCGCCCCGCCTTGCCGTGGCGGATGTTCTTGTGGTCGGGGTTGGAGACCCGGCCGATGGTGGCCATGCACTCCAGGTGGAATATCCGCACCTCCCCCGATGGCAGGCGCACGATGGCCCGGTCCTCCTCCCGGCCCAGGAGCTGGGCGGCGGTGCCGGCGGCCCGGGCGATCTTGCCCCGAGAGCCGGGGGTGAGCTCCAAGTTATGGATGAAGCTCCCCACTGGGATCTTCCTCAGGGGCAGGGCGTTCCCCGGGCGCGGCTCGGCCTCCTCCCCCGCCTCCACCACGTCCCCCACCTTCAGCTCCAGCGGAGCCAGGATGTAGCGCTTCTCCCCATCCGCGTAGTGCAGCAGGGTGATCCAGGCCGAGCGGTTGGGATCGTATTCGATGGACACCACCCGGGCCGGGACCCCGTGCTTCTCCCGGGCGAAGTCGATGAGCCGGTAGCGGCGCTTGTGGCCTCCCCCGCGGTGGCGGGCGGTGATCCGCCCCTGGGAGTTACGTCCCGCGTGCTTCTTGAGCGGCACCAAAAGCGACTTCTCCGGCGGCTTTTTGGTCAGCTCCGAATAGTCGGGCAGCACCGCGTGCCGCTGTCCCGGAGTGACTGGATTCCTCTTTTTGAGTCCCATGTCCTCACCCCACGATGTCTATTTTGTGTCCGGGGGCCAGCTTCACCAGCGCCCGCTTCTCGGACTTGGTACGCCCGAAGCCACGGTCGAGGCGGGTGCGGCGGGGCTTGCCCGCCCGCTTCAAGGTCCGCACCTCCACCACCTTCACCCCAAACAGCTCTTCCACCGCCAAGCGCACGTCCACCTTGGTGGCCCGGGGGTGGACCTCGAAGGTGTACACCCCCTCTTCCATCTGGCGCCACGTCTTCTCCGTGAGCACGGGCCGCAGCAGGATGTCCTCGGGATACAGCTTCTCAGGCATGGCTCAACCTCCGGACCAGGGCGGCCAGGGCCTGCTGGGTGAACAGCAGGTGCTCGTGGGCGAGCACGTGGTAGGTGGTGAGGGAGTCAGCCCGCACGCACTCCACCCGCGGCAAGTTGGAGAAACTCTTGATCCGCCTGACCTCCCACTCCTGGGGGGAGAGCACCACCAGGGTGCTCTCCGGGCAGGAGAGCTTCTCCAGCACCTGGCGGCCGTCCTTGGTGCGGGGGCGGGGGAAGTCCAGAGAGTCGATGACCACCACCCGCTGCTCCTGGGCCCGGGCGGCCAGGGCGGCACGCAGGGCCCGCCGCCGCATCTTCTTGGGAAGCGTCAGGCGACGCTTCCCCGGCTGGGGCCCGAAGGTCACCCCCCCGTGGCGCCAGATGGGAGAGCGGATGGAACCATGTCGGGCCCGGCCCACCCCCTTCTGGCGCCAGGGCTTGCGCCCTCCCCCGGCCACTTCCCCCCGGGTCTTGGCCTTGGCCGTGCCCTGACGTTGGTTCAACAGGTACACCCGCACCGCCCGCCACAGCAAGTCCCGGTGGACGGGGCCGGAGAAGACCTCCTCCGGAAGCTCCACCTCCTGGGGCGGGTCGTCCAGCTGCGCGAATCGATACAGTTTGGCCTTAGGCATCGTGCTTCCTTATCTTGACGATCCCCTTGCGGGGCCCGGGCACCGAGCCCTGCACCACCAGCAGGCCCCGTTCCCCGTCCACCTTGAGCACCTTGAGGTTGCGCACGGTGACGGTTTGAGCCCCGGCGTGCCCGGGCATCTTCTTGCCCTTCATCACCTTCCTCAGGCCCATGGGGCCGGCGGTGCCGGGTCGGCGGATGAGCTTGTGCCCGTGGGACTTGGGCCGATAACTGAACCCCCAGCGCTTGATGGTGCCGGTGAAGCCCTTCCCCTTGGAGGTGCCGGTCACGTCCACCAGCTCCCCCTCGGAGAACACCTCCACCCCCAGGGTCTGCCCCACCTCGTAGGAATCGGGGTCGGAGACGCGGGCCTCATAAAGACGGCGCCGGGGTTCCACCCCGGCCCTAGCAAAATGCCCCCGCAGGGGCTTGGACAAAAGCTTGGGACGAATGGTTCCCCATCCTAGTTGGACGGCACCATAGCCGTCCCGCTCCGGGCGCTTGACCTGCACCACCACCGACGGCTCCACCAACAGCACGGTAGCCGCCACCGCCCGGCCCTCGCCGTCGAACCACTGGGTCATCCCCACCTTCCTCCCCATCAACGTAAGCGCCATTTGTTGCCCCCTTAGAGTTTGATCTCGATGTCGATCCCGAGGGGGAGCTCCACCTCCATGAGGGCATTGATGGTCTCGGCGGTGGGCTCGCAGATGTCGATCAGACGACGGTGGACCTTGCGCTCGAAGTGCTCCATGGAGCGTTTGTCCACGTGGGGCGAGCGGAGCACGGTGTAGAGCCGCCGCTTGGTGGGAAGCGGGATCGGGCCGGCCACCTTGGCGCGGGTGGCCTTGGCGGTCTCCACGATCTTCCGCACCGCCAGGTCCACCACTTCGTGGTCGTAGCTCTGAAGTCGGATCCTTATTTTTTCCCTAGCCATTTCAGTATCCCCTACTCCTCAATATTTCCCGGGCGAGCTGCTCCGGGACAGCCGCGTAATGGGTCACCCGCAGGGTATACGTGGCTCGCCCTTGGGTAAGCGAGCGAAGTCGGGTGGCATACCCGAAAGTTTCGGCCAAGGGGATGGCCACCTGAATGATTTCGAAGGTGCCCTTGGCCTCGATGCCTCGGACCTCACCCCGGCGGCGGCCCAGGTCCGAGACCACCTCGCCTAGATACTCGCTGGGCGTGATTATATCACCTGTGGCAATGGGTTCCAACAACACCACGCCGGCCTGCTGGACGGCGCGGCGCAGGGCAGCGGTTCCACAGGCCTCAAAGGCGATTTCGCTGGAATCCACCGGGTGGAACGCCCCCCCCACCACCACCGCCTCCAGGTCCACCAACGGGTAGCCGCCGATGGGGGAGGCGGCCAACGCCCCCTCGATCCCCCGCCGGGCCGCCTCCACGAAATGGGGGGGGAGCTCCTCCGGGGGCACTTGGGCCCGGAAGGCGAAGCCGCTGCCAGGGGGCAAAGGGCGGAAGTTGACCTTGAGCTTTGCGTACTGACCCCGCCCCCCCAACACCCGATCCAGCTCCTCGGTCACCTCCACCTGGCGGGCCAGGGTCTCCTTGTAGGCCACCCGGGGCTGCCCCACCCGGTGCGGGACCCGAAACTCATCCCGCACCCGCCGGAGTTGTACCTCCAGGTGCAGCTCCCCCATCCCCCCCACCAGCAGCTGGCCGGTGGACTCGTCCTCCCGCACGTGGAAGGTAGGGTCCTCCTGGGAGATCTTTTCTAGAGCGGCGAGCAGCGCCTCCGCCTCCGCCTCCGACCGGGGCTCCACCGCCACGAACACCACCGGCTCCGGGAAGGCGATGGGCTCCAAGTGCAAGGGGGCAGCGGGGTCGCACAGGGTATCCCCGGTTAGCACCCGGTCGCTGGAGATGAGCCCCACGATGTCCCCGGCCAGGGCCCGGGGGAGCCGCTGGCGGCGATTGGCATGGAGCCGGAACACCTTGGTCACCCGGACCTTGGTCCCGGAGGTGGCGTTCAGCACCACCTGGCCCTCGGAGAGGGCCCCCGAGTAGACCCGGGTGTACAGGAGGCGTCCGGCGTAGGGGTCCGCGGCCACCTTGAACACCAGGGCCGCCAGGGGTTCCTCCGGGGAGGCGTAGCGCTCCTCATTGCGGTTGCCGTCAGTAGAAAAACCGACCACCGGGGGGACGTCCACCGGGGAAGGCAGGAAATCCACCACCGCGTCCAGCACCGGCTGCACCCCGATGTTGCCCAGGGCCGAGCCGCCGCAGGTGGGCACCCAGCCCCGCTCCAGGGTGGCCTGCCGGATCACGGGCAGAAGCTCCTCCGGGGACAGGTCCTCGCCGGCCAAGTAGGCCTCGGCCACCCGATCGGAAAGCTCAGCCAACCTCTCCAGCAACGCCTCCCGGTGCCGCCGCCACTCGCCCTCCAGCTCCGGGGGCAGGGGCAGGAAGGAAAACTTCTCCCCCCGGGTGGACTGGTCCCAGCGGACCGCCTGGCCTCGCAGGACGTCCACCATGCCCATCAGCCTTCCCTCCGCATCCCGCCAGGGGAAGAACAGCGGCAGGGGCACCGCCCCCAACCGCTCCTCCATGGCCCGCAGGGTGGCCTCGTAGTCGGCCTCAATGCGATCGAGCTTGTTCACAAACGCGATCCGGGGGACCCGATAGCGGTCCGCCTGGCGCCACACCGTCTCGGACTGGGACTCCACCCCCTCCACCCCGGAGAACACCACCACTGCCCCGTCCAGGACCCGGAGGGAACGCTCCACCTCGGCGGTGAAGTCCACGTGGCCGGGGGTATCGATGATGTTGATCTGATGCCCGCGCCAGGAGACGGTGGTGGCGGCCGCGGTGATGGTGATGCCCCGTTCCCGCTCTTGGTCCATCCAGTCCATCTCTGCGGTGCCCTCGTGCACCTCGCCCAGCTTGTGGATCTTGCCGGTGTAGTAGAGGATGCGCTCGGTGAGGGTGGTCTTGCCGGCATCGATGTGGGCCACGATGCCGATGTTGCGGACCCGGCGGACGTCGTAATTGCCAGTTGCGGGGTCCTCGCCGGCCCCGCTGGCCTTGACCGTCATGGCCCAGCCCCCCGGGGCGGCCCGGGGGCACCACACTCAGCGACAAGGCTGGACTTCGTCCACTCCTTCATCCACTTCTCCTGCCAAGCGACCGCGAGCGCAGTTCCCCTGCCCGAGGTGTGGGCTCGCCCCAGCACGTCCCCGGTTCACCCCCGGGCGGGCCGGAGGGGCTCACCAGCGGTAATGGGCGAAGGCCCGGTTGGCCTCAGCCATGCGGTGGGATTCCAGCTTCTTCTGATAGGCGGCCCCTTCGCCCCGGGCGGCGTCGGCGATCTCGGCGGCCAGGCGCTCGGGCATGGTGCGCTCGGAACGATTGCGGGCCGCCTGCACGATCCAACGTAGGGCGAGCATGGTCTGACGGTGGGCCGGCACCTCGAAGGGCACCTGATAGGTGGCACCGCCCACCCGGCGGGAGCGCACCTCCAGCTTGGGCATGCAGTTCTGCACCGCCTTGATGAACGTCTCCAGGGCCGGCCCCTCCCCCCGCCGCTCCAACAGGTCGAACGCCTGGTACACGATCCGGCGAGCGAGAGACTTCTTGCCGTCCCACATCACGTAGTTGATCAGCTTTTCCACCAGCTTGGAGCCGTAGCGCACGTCCTGGGGCACGTCCCGGCCTGGGATGACGATGTCGAAGGTGGGCATGTCAGTCCTCCTTGGGGCGGCGCACCCCGTACCGGGAGCGGGCCTGACGGCGCCCCTCCACCCCGGCGGCGTCCAGCGCCCCCCGCACGATGTGGTACTTCACCCCCGGCAGGTCCTTCACCCGCCCCCCCCGCACCAGCACGATGGAGTGCTCCTGGAGGTTGTGCCCCTCCCCAGGGATGTAGGCGGTGACCTCCCGGCCGTTGGACAGGCGCACCCGGGCCACCTTGCGCAGGGCGGAGTTGGGCTTCTTGGGGGTGCGGGTGAACACACGCACACACACCCCCCGCCGCTGGGGGCACCGCTCCAGCGCCACCGACTTGCTCTTGGAGAGCTTCGGCTTGCGTCCGTGACGCACGAGTTGACTGAATGTGGGCATACCTTTTCTCCCTCCTAAATCTCTCTCCTGCGCCCGGGGAGGACGGTCCTCTGCCCCGTCCTACTTCCCCAGGTTGACTGGCTCCGCGCCCCTCGCGGGGGCCGTGGGCAGGCGGAATTTTAGGTGCCGGGGGATGTGGCTTCAACGCCCTCCGCTTCCGGACTGGTTTCCTCTTCCTCCTCCCTGATGCCCGGGAAGCCTGTGCCCACTGGGACTTTCTTCCCCACCATCAAGCAGGGCTTGAGCCCTTGGAGGTGGTCCTCCTCCCCCCGCAGGGCGGCCTCGGCCAGCACCTTGGTGGTGCGTTCGAAGGAAGCCGCGGCCAGCCACGATTTGCGGAGCAGGGCCGCGCGGGAGATCCGCAGGAGCTCCCGCTCCCCCTGCGGCAGCCGGTACTCCAGGATGCGCACCGTGCGCGGCTCCCCGTGCAGTTCCACCCGCACCTGGCGCACCCCCAGGGCCAGCATGTGGGCCAACAGCCGGGAGGTGAGTTCCTCCCCCGCTTCGGCCACGGTCATGCCGCTCTTGACCACCGGCGCCAGCAGCTTGGCCCCCACTATCTCCTCCCGCTGCCGGCGGATGCGTTCGTTCTCCCGGGACAGGCGTTGCACCTCTCGCTGGAAGACCTCCAGGGGCACGATGTCGTTGAGCATGAAATCAGACTCGCCGGGGTCCTCGATGCGCACGTTGTTCAAGATCTGGCGGATGACCACCTCGAAGTGCTTGTCGTTTATGTCCACCCCCTGAGACTTGTAGACCCGCTGGAGCTCGGTGAGCAAGTACTCCCGGGTCTTGATCACCCCGGCCGCCTCCATCAGGTAGTGGGGTGGGATCACGCCCTTGGACAGGGCCTGCCCCCGTTCCACCTTGTCCCCTTCCCAAACGATGGCTGCTTCTGGACATTCCACCCGGGCCCGGTACCGGATCCGCACCGTGGCCAGGTCTCCTTCCACCTCCACCTTGTCCACCAACACCACTTCCCCTTGGGGCAGGTTCAGGCGGAACAGTTCCTGGCCCTCCCGCACCGGGGCCCCGTGTTCGGCCATGGGGATGAGGTGCGGGGTGAGGGGGAGGATGAGGCCGCGGGAGCCGGTGGCCATCACCGCCAAGCTGCCCTGGGAGACCAACACCCGCCCCTCGGTCTCGGCCACCAGGGTGAGGGGCCGGGAGCGGGTGGTGAGTTTGCGGCCCGCCTCCACCTCCTCGCCGTCGGCCACCAGGACGGTGGCACCGTAGGGGACCTCGAACTGGTGTTGGCTGCCATCTTCCCCGTGGAGGACCACGTACCTCTTCTTGCCCTGCTGGCGCAGCTCCACCCGGCCCGCCACCGGGGCATGGGGGGCTTCCACGTGGTATTCGCCGGTGAGGGGGTCCCCTTCCCCAACCTGCTGCCCGGGCTCGACACAGGGCTCCGCCCCCTCCGGCAACGGGTACACCCGGTCCAGGCCGGTGGTGTCCAACAGCGCCAGGTACTTGGTGCCCCCCTCCTCGAAGTAGAAGGCAGTGCCGTCCAAGGGGGACTTCAGGGACAGGAAGGAGGCTGCGTCCACCTCTTCCCCTTCCCCCACCCGCAGCAGTGCCGCCGGGAGCTGCACCGTGCGGGGGGAAGAAGTGATCTCCACCCGTTCCCGACCGGTGCGGGTGACCTCCACCTTGGTCACGTGTCCGTCCAGGGGAGCCACGGTGGCATGGGCGGCCCGGGTGGTCTTGCGGGCCTCGAACAGCTCCTCGGCCCGGGGCAGGCCCTGGGTGATGTCCACCCCGGCCACCCCGCCGGTGTGGAAGGTGCGCATGGTGAGCTGGGTGCCGGGCTCGCCGATGGACTGGGCGGCGATCACCCCCACCGCCGTGCCCAGCTCCACCAGCCGGTGGAAGGCCAGGTCCATGCCGTAACACAGCTGGCACATGCCCTCCGGGGTCTGGCAGGTGGTGGGGGAGCGGATCACGATGCGGGGCCGCACCCGGATCTTCTCGATGCCGGCGGCCACAAGCTCATCCACCAGCTCCGGGGTCAGGGTTTCATCCTGCCTCACCAGCACCACCCCGGTCTGGGGGTGCCGCACCGCCTCCACCGCCTTAGCGTGCACGGCCCGGGCCCGGACCCCCTCTTGGGTGAGGTCCAGCTCCACCTCCAGGGTCCCCACCCGCTCCGAGGTCTCGCGGTCCAGGAGCACGTTGCGCTCCACCAACACCTCCCCGGTGGCGGGGTGGTAAATGGGCTCGGCGGTCACCCGGCCGTAAATGCGGTCGGGGATGAACTCCATGATCCCCCCGCCGGCGAAGTACAGGGGGTCGATCTCCACCCCCTGGCGAGTGCCGCAGTCGTGCTCCTTGATGATCACGTCCACGCAGGCGTCCACCAATCTCCGGGTGAGGTAGCCGGCGTCTGCGGTACGGAGGGCGGTGTCGGCGGTTCCCTTGCGGCCCCCGTGGGTGGAGATGAAGTACTCGATGATGGAGAGGCCCTCCCGGAAGTTGGAGATCACCGGCCACTCGATGATCCGCCCCTGGGGGTCGGCCATGGGCCCCCGCATCCCGGCCAGCTGCTTCACCTGGCTGGGAGAACCCCGGGCCCCGGAGGCCACGATCCCCCACACCGGGTTGAAGGGGTCGCGCCGCAGGTTCTCCATGGTGGCCTTCTCCACCAGGTCCACCGTGTCCCGCCACACCCGCACCACCGCCTGGAAGCGCTGCTGTTCGGTGGCCAGGCCCCGCTCGTACATGCGGTTGATCCGCTCCACCTTCTCCTGCGCCTGACGCACCAGGTCCCATTTCTCCGGGGGGATGAGGCAGTCGGCCACGGAGATGGTGAGCCCGGACAGGGTGGCGTACCTGAACCCTAGTTCCTTGACCCGGTCCAACAGCTCCGCGGTGCGCTGCCAACCGTAACGCAGGTAGCACTCCTTCACCTTGCGGCGGGTGAGCTTGGAGTCGAAGGTGACCTCATAGTCCCGCAGGTCCGGGGGGAAGGCCTGGTTGAGCAGGGCCCGGCCCAAGGTGGTGTCGATGAGCTGGCCGTCGATGCGGATCTTCACCGGGGAGTGGAGGTCGATCACCCCATGTTCGTACGCCTTCTCCGCCTCCTCCAGGGACCGGAAGGCCTTCCCCGCCCCCTTCCCCTTGGGGTTGAGCATGGTGAGGTAGAAGAAACCATAGACCTGGTCTTGGGTGGGCACGGCCAGCGGCCCCCCGTGGGCCGGGGACAGGATGTTCTTGGCCGACAGCATCAGCTCCCGGGCCTCCCGCACCGCCTCCTTGGACAGGGGGAGGTGCACCGCCATTTGGTCCCCGTCGAAGTCGGCGTTGTAGGGGGGGCAGACATGGGGGTGGATCTGGATGGCGTCCCCGTCCACAAGCACCGGCTCGAAGGCCTGGATGGACAGGCGATGCAGGGTGGGGGCCCGGTTGAGGAGCACCGGGTACTCCTTGATCAGCTCGTCCAGGATGTCCCACACCTCGGGGAGCTCCCCGGCCAGGGCCCGGTTCTTCACCTCGTCGTAGTCGGAGAAGGTGACGTTCTCCAACCGGGCCAGGATGAAGGGTTTGAAGAGTTCCAGGGCCATCTTCTTGGGTATGCCACACTGGTAGAGCTTGAGCTTGGGGTTGACCACGATCACGGCCCGGGCGGAGTAGTCCACCCGGCGCCCCAACAGGTGCCGCCGGAGGCGACCCTGCTTGCCCTGGATCCTCTCCGAGAGCGACTTGAGGGGACGCCCGTCCCGGCCCCGAATGGGGTTGTCCTTCTTCTCGTTGTGGATGAGGGCGTCCACCGCCTCCTGCAACATCCGCCGCTCGTTGCGGAGGATGATCTCCGGCGCCCCCATCTCCATCAGCTTCTTGAGCCGGTTGTTGCGGTTGATGATCCGGCGGTAGAGGTCGTTGAGGTCGGTGGTGGCGAACTTGCCACCCTCCAGCTGGATCATGGGCCGCAGGGCGGGGGGGAGCACCGGCACCACCTCCAACACCATGTCCTCGGGGCGATTGCCGGATTTCTTCAGCTGCTCCACCACCTCCAGCCGGTGCAGCAGCCGGCGGCGCTCCCCCTGGTTGACGGTGCGGTCCAGCTGTTCCCACAGCTCCTCGGCCAGGGCATCCAGGTCCAAATTGGAAAGGAGCCCTTTTATCCCGTGGGCCCCAGTGGCCGCCTCGAAGGTGCCGGGGAAGGCCCGCTCGTAGGCCCGCTTCTCCAGCGAGGTGATCTGCTGCCCCACCCGCAGGGGCACTTCCCCCTTCACCCGGGTGACCAGGAAGGTGAGGTTGTCCACCGGCTCGACGATGGGCTGCCCCTCAACCCCCTCGTAGCGGGCGGAGAGCATCTCGAACATGGTCTGGGAACACACTTCCCCGGCAGGACGCTCGCAGATGAGCTGTCCCTCCTCCACCGTCTCCCCATCCTCCACGTAGAGCTCGGCATCCAGGGTCACGGGGTATTCGTGCTTGCCGATGATCACCACCCGGAACGGCTCGCCGGTTTGGAGCTTCCGCTCCTCGATCAGCACCTCGCCCTTCTCCTCGGCCGTGACCTTGGGGGCCTGGGTGATGAGGAAGGCCCGTTCCACCTGGAAGGTGTAGGCCCCGGATAGGATGCGGACTTCGGTGCTGTAGAGGGTTTCCCCCACCTTCACCTTGGGGGAAGAAGAGGAAGTGACCACAAACAGCTCTTCGCGGGTGGTCTCGGTCTCATAGTAGGCGATGCGCCTGAGGTCCCGGCGCTTGATGCCCAAAAGGCGCGACAGCGGCGAGGCCACCCCCTTCAGGTACCAAAAATGCACCACCGGGCTGGCCAGGCGGATGTGGCCCATGTTCACCCGCCGCACGGAAGACTCGGTGACCAACACCCCGCACTTCTCGCAGGTTATCCCTTCGTACTTCTTGCTCCGGTACTTGCCGCACCCACACTCGTAATCGTTTTCCGGACCGAAGATTTCCTCTGCGTAAAGCCCACCCCGCTCCGGCTTATGGGTCCGGTAGTTGATGGTCTCGGAGTTGACCACCTCCCCCCGGGACCAGGAGAGCATCTCCTCCGGGGAGGCTAGCCCCAACCTGACTTTCTTGATGTCGTCACCGGAAATGGCCACCTATCCTCACCTCGCTGAGACTAGGATCCGCGCGGATCCAGGTTCCGTAAACCGCCCTATTCGCTCCCGGCTCGGGAACCCCCTGATGGCTTCGCTCCTCGACCGGCACTCACACCTCCTCCCGCAGCCCGGTTCACAGGCCTGGGGTTTTCAGGTGTCGGAGAAAACCGGATCGTCTTCCCTCGCCCCTTACAAGCGATCCCACCCCAGGTTTCGGCCTTGAAACTCCCGCGGCCATCCCCTCACCTGGGCGGGTCGGGGAAGGGGAAACCCAGTACTCCGGAGGGATTCCCCGGGCTCGGGCGTCTTCCCTGGCGATCACTAGCTTGGGTTCAAGACGAAAGGCTCCCGGCGCCACCCAAGTGGGTCCCACCTCCACCACACCGACTCACTCCGTCGACTCAGAACTCTTGCCGCCCTCCCCCTGGGACTTCCTCCGGTAGTCAGTGGTGTAAAAGCCGCTGCCCTTGTAAACGACCCCAAACCGGGGCAACATGCGGGTGACCTGGGAGGAGCCGCAGGCGCTACAGCGGACCCAATCGCCGTCCCCCCGGGCCACCAGCTCCCGGAATTCAGCGCCACAACGTTTGCAAGCATAGCGATAAATCGGCATCTTCCACCCCCTACTAGACTAGAGAAAGCGATCACACCAGGGATTAATGGGCGTCAACTTATCAAGTATATCGCGTGCGCCCCGCGCTTCAAGTTCCAGGGGCTGCGAACCCCCCGGCAGGGGGCTAGCCGGAAAAACCACAGGTGATGGGCCACCTGCGGCCCATGCCGAACGCCTTGGGGGAAACCTTGATCACCAGGGGCAGTTGCCTGCGCTTGTACTCGGCCCGCCCCAGCCGGGCCAGCGCCTCCCGCACCAGCTCCTGCCCGAAGTCCTCTATCAGCTCCTCCTGAGAGAGGTTTTTCACCAGGAGGGAGGAGAGCAGTGGATCCAGCTCCTCGTAGGGGGGCAAGTCCTGATCGTCCCGCTGGTGGGGGCGGAGCTCGGCCGACGGGGGGCGGGTGAGGGTTCCCTCCGGGATCACCTCCCGTCCGGCGGCCTGGTTGAACCAGCGGGCGAGCTGGTACACCTCGCCCTTGAGGAGGTCTCCCAGGGGGGCCAGCGCCCCCACCGTGTCCCCGTACAGGGTGTTGTAGCCCATGGCGATCTCAGATTTGTTGCCCGGGCACAGCACCACGTGGCCGGTGGCATTGGAGATGCTCATCAGGAGGAGCCCCCGAACCCGGGCCTGGATGTTCTCCGCCACCACCCCCTCCACCGGAAGATGGGGCTCCAGAGCCTGGGTGATGGTTTCCACCACCGGCCCGATGGGGATTTCCAGGAGCCGGACACCCAGCGCTTCGGCCAGGGAGCGGGCCTGCTCCCCCGACTCGGGGGAGGTGTAAGGGCCGGGGAGGAAGGCACAGAGCACCCGGTCTCTCCCCAGGGCCCGGCAGGCCAAGGCGGCGGTGAGGGCGGAGTCTATCCCCCCGGAGACGCCCACCACTACCCCGGGAAGCCCGTTTTTCTCAATATAGTCTCGGATTCCCAGGCACAGGGCATCTGCCAGCTCCGGGAGGCCATCCGGGGCCGGCGGTGTCACTGGGGGGGCGGCCAAATCGAAGACGTAGATGCCTTCTTGGAAGTGAGGGGCCACGAGCAAGAACTTCCCGTCCGGGCGCAGGGCGAAGCTCCCCCCGTCGAACACCAGCTCGTCCTGCCCCCCCACCAGGTTGACGTACACCAACGGGGCCCCAGCCAGTTCCGCCCACCGCCGGGCCAACCGGTGGCGCAACGCGGGCTTGCCCCGGAAGTAGGGGGAGGCGGACACGTTGACTAGCAGGTCAACCCCGGCCTCGGCCTGGGCCCCCAGGATCCCCCCCTCGTACCACAGGTCCTCACACACCGACAGCCCCAGCCTCAGCCCCGCCCATTCCACCACTCTGGCCTGGCTTTGAGGCAAGAAGTAGCGCTCCTCCTCGAACACGTCGAAGGAGGGGAGGCGGAATTTGCCCTGGAAGCCCACCACCTCCCCCTCCGCCAGGAGGAAAGCGGCGTTGTGGACCGGGAAGTCGCCCTGAAAAGAGGAAGCGGACGGGTCCTGCTGGTTGGCGGGAGGCGAGGGCGCGACCGCCACATGGCCCAGGACCACCGCGATGCCGCTGGTCTCTTCAACCACCCGCCTGAATTCCACCTGGGCGGCCGTCAGGAACCCCCGCCGCAGCAGCAGGTCCCGAGGGGGGTAGCCCAACAGCACCAGCTCCGGCAACACGAGGAGCTCCGCCCCGGCCCGTTTGGCCCGGCGGATGGCGGAGAGGACCAACCGGCGATTGCCCCCCAGGTCCCCCACCTTGGGGTCGAGCTGTCCCACCGCCAGCTTCATCCCCGGTCCCTGTACACCCCGACGTAGTAAGTGACCCGGGGGGGATCGTCCACCAGCCGGGCCCGGGGGGACAGGTTCTCCTTGCACCAGCGCAAAAGCTGCTCGGGGGGGTAAGTGAAATCCGAGGGCTCAGTGCGGCGTCCCGGGGCCAGGTGAGTGAACACCAGTGCCTCCCGGGCGAACGAAAACAGAGTGGTAAGGAGCCTCTTCATGTAAAGCTCGGGGGCATCGCCGATGGGGTAGCCCAAAACAGAAATCAGGAACACTACATCGAAACTGAGCTCTGGAAAAGGATCCGCAAGCACGTCTCGGCGGTGGAAGAAATCCCCGAACCTCTCTTTCGCCCCCTGGACCATGGCCTGGGAGAGGTCCACCCCCAGGTAGCTCTGGTAGGGGATGCCCTGTTCGTCCAGAAACCCCTTCAAATAGCCCAAGCCGCAGCCCACATCCAGGATGGAGCGCCCGGCGAGCTCAGCCAGGGAGGTGGCCTGGGAAAAGATATGGCGCTGGGTTTGGCGATCCGGGTATTCCAAGATGGCCATGTCGTCCCCGGCCAGGAGGCGGGCCCGGGCGTCGAAGAAGGCGGCGTAGGCCTGTTGATCGGGGAACCGGCGGGGTTTCACCAGGGCCATCCGGCGGCGGAGGAATTTCGGCAACCACACCATGGCCTTTGCCTATACCCGGCCCGACCCTGGTTTGTCAAGGCCTTCAGCCGTAGAATGGACTGGGATGGCGGACGTGAGCTTCCAGGATGTGTGGGGGGTGCTCAAGTGGGTGTTGTTGGTGTTGGTGGCGGGGTTCATCGGCCAATTCGGCCGCCACGCCGCCCAGCGGCTCTTGGAGCGCCGCCGTCAGGCCCGCCTCGCCTCCCACCCCGAAGAGGAAGCCAAGCTCCAGAAGAAACTGGCCAAGGCCCAGCTGAAGGCGGAGAAGAAACGGGCCAAAGCACTGGCCAAAAAGCAAAAGAAGGCCCAGGGCTAATTCCCCCGTGCTCGGGCGCGATAAAGCCTTATCAAGCCCAGCCGGTCTAAATCCCTCTCCTCTACGACCTCCCAACCCGCCTGGGGGAAGAGCTCCCAGGTGCGCTTGGCGAAGTGGGGGGCCACCAGGGACAGGAGCCGGCCCAGCCGAGGGTGGCGCGGGCGCACGTGCTCCAGCAGCCTCAACTCCCCTTCCGGCCGGAGCACCCGCCGCAGCTCCCGCAAGGCCTCCACCGGCCTGGCCACCGAGCACAACACGAAACTCCCCACCACCCAGTCGAACTCCGCGGCGGCGAACGGCAGGCGGTGCAGGTCACCCCGCACCAACCTCGGGCTCAGCCCCAACCTAGCCGCCTTGGCCTCCGCCCGGGCGAGGGCGGCCGCGCTCCTGTCCACCCCCACCAGCTGGACGGCTCGGGGGTGAGCGAGGAGGCTGGCCCCGGTGCCGATCCCCACCTCGAGCACCCGGCCATGGACGCCCTCCCACAGCGCCCGGCGCCAGCGGCGGGCTCCCCCCCACTCCACCGGCCACATGGCCAGGTCATAAAACCAGGCCCCGAACCGCTCCCAGCTGCCAAGCCTCCTGCAGTCCATCAGCGGTCCACCTTACCCCCACCTGTCCCTGGGGGCGAGCCGGTTGCCCGAGGGCCCGGCGGCTAGTAAAAGCTGAACAAGCCCATGGGCAAAGGAGGTCAGATGCTGGCGATTGTGGGAGGAACGGTGCTGACCCCAGGGGAGGAGCTGCCGGGGGCCACGGTGTTGATCGAGGGCAAGCAAATCCGGGCGGTGGGAACCCAGGTGGAGGTTCCTCCCGGGGCGGAGGTGATCGACGCCACCGGGAAATACGTGCTCCCTGGATTCATCGACGCCCACTGTCACACCGGGATCTTCCCCGACGGGGTGGGCCTCAGGGAGAGCGATGGCAACGAGATGACCGACCCCATCACCCCGCACCTCCGGGCCATCGACGCCATCCACCCCGAGGACATGGCCTTCGCGGACCTGCGCAAATGGGGTGTGACCACCATCAACACCGGGCCGGGAAGCGCCAACGTGGTCGGAGGCCAGACGGCGGTGGTGAAGACCCGGGGACGCACGGTGGAGGAGATGCTGGTGCTGGCCCCGGCGGCGATGAAGATGGCCCTGGGGGAGAACCCCAAGCGCGTCTACGGCGAGCAGAAGAAGTTCCCCTCCACCAGGATGGGAAACGCCGGGCTGCTCAGGGAGTGGCTCACCAAGGCCCAAAACTACCTGGCCAAGAAGGAACACGCCGAGAAGAAGGGCGAACCATTCGAGGTGGACCTGCGGCTCGAGGCCCTGTCCCGGGTGCTCACCGGGGAACTGCCGGCCCACATCCACTGCCACCGGGCGGACGACATCATGACCGCCCTCAGGATCGCCGAGGAGTTCGGGATAAAGAAGCTGGTGCTCATCCACGCCACCGAGGGGTACAAGGTGGCGGACCTGTTGGCCGAGCGGGGGGTGCCCTGCGTGGTGGGGCCGATCCTCTTTTCCCGCACCAAGTACGAGCTGCGGGGGATGAACCCCCAGAACCCGGCCCTCCTCTCCCGGGCCGGGGTCAAGGTGGCCATCCAGACCGACCAGCGGTCGGCGGTGAAGTACATCCTGTTCGACGCGGCGCTGGCGGTGCGGGAGGGGATGGACGAGGGGGAGGCCCTGAAAGCGATCACCAGCTACCCAGCCGAGATCCTGGGGATCTCCGACCGGGTGGGCTCGCTGGTCCCGGGAAAGGACGCGGATCTGGTGGTGTTGGCCGCGCATCCCTTCGACGTGGCCCGCAGCCGGGTGGAACTGGTGTTGATCGAGGGGGAGGCCGTGTACCGGGGCCCCTAGGCGGGCGTGGATAGCCTCCCCAGTTGGCGGTACCCTAGGGCCAACAGAACGAACCCACAAGGAGGGAGGATGACCGGGAAGCTGTTGGCGCTGGTGGTGGTGCTGGCCCTGGGCACCGGGCTGGTGGGGGGGTTGGTGGGCACGGCCCTGTTCTCCGGAGGAGAGGACCTGGGGGCGGTGGAGGAGGAGCTGGCCACGCTGCGCCAAGGACTGGGGGAGCTTAACGACCAGGCCGCAGTGCTGACCGAGGAGGTAGGGGAAGTGCGGGGGGAACTGGCGGCGTTGGGATCGCGGCTAACCGCTTTGGAGGGAGAAGTATCCACCCTGCCAACCGGCGCCCCCCTGGCCCCTGGCCAAACCCCCAGCGGCACCCTGGCGCTGGCCTACGTGGACCTCACCAGCCTGGTGGAGGAGATCTTCACCCCTATCGACCAGGCGGTGGAGATCAAGCGGCAGGACTTAGCCGACCTCCAGGCCCGGCACGAGGCCGGGGAGATAGACGACGCCACCTACCAGCGGGAGAGCCTGCTTTTGGAAATTGAGCTCTTGGCGGTGCCCCTGCACTGGTATTTGGATCTCATCCAGAGGATGATCGATTCCCCTGAATTTGCCGACATCAAGGCTCCGCTAGAGGAACTACTGGGGGTGGTGCAGCCGCTGGAAACCCAGTTGGAGGGGTTGCGCACCATAGCCCAAGCAGAGCAGCCTGATATGCAGAGTTTCCTCATCCAGTATCAACAGCTTTCTGCCCAGTTCCAGCAACTAAAACAGCTCCTTTCTCAAACGCTGGCCCTGAAGTTCATCGTCATCACCCAGGAAGTTGCCCGGGCGGGGGGGTATGCGGTGGTGTTGCGGCGGGAGGAGGCCCTGTACCTGGACCAGGCCCAAGTGGCGGACCTCACCCCCCAGGTGCGGGCCCGGCTGGAGGGGCTGCTGCCGACCTCTTGACCCCAGACCAGATTGACTTAGAAAATCCTGTTAGAAGCGGTGTTCAAGGTGGAGCGAGGGGGTGAGGTGCCCTGGCCCCCTCGGACGAATGTGGAACCCGAGATCAGGCTGGCCGGCTCCACCGGGACGACGGATTTCGGGCAAGGTGGGTTCACGTGACTCCCCTGGGAGGTCGATTTGCCCCCCAGGCACTCAAGCCAGCTTGGCTCGCAGCCGGGCGGACAGGTAGTCGATGGCCCAAACCAGGATCACGATCAGGATCATCACCGTGCCCGCCTGTTGCCAGGCCAGGTTCTTAAGGTAGAAGAACAGTCGCTGGCCGATCCCACCGCCTCCCACCACCCCCACCACGGTGGCCATGCGGATGTTGATGTCCCACCGGTACAGGGTGAAGGAGATGTAGGGGTTGATGATCTGGGGCACCACTGCATAACGCAGGACCTGCAGCCGATTGGCCCCGGTGGCGGTGATGGCCTCGATCAGCCCCGGATCGATGGACTCCAGCCGCTCGGCATACAGCTTGGTGAGGTCGGCGATGGAGTGCACCCACAGGGCCAGCACGCCGGCGAACGGGGCCCGCCGGGCGGTGACCCACACCAGGAAGATGATGGCCCAGACGATGGGCTCGATGGAGCGCATGATGCTCAAGGCCCCCCGCAAAGTGGTGTAGATGAGCCGGCCCAGGGGGCCGCGCATCAGGTTGCGGGCGGCCAGGAAGCTGAGGGGCACGGCCACCACCACGGCGAAGCTGGTGGCCATCACTGCCATGAAGATGGTGACCAAAAGGTCTCGGATACTGGGCAGGATGATGGACTGGTCGGGGGAGAAGAGGGCCCGCCAGAACTTGACCGTGCGCCAAGCTTGAGTGAACAGCCGATTGAGGCTTTCCTCGTCCACAGTGGTGCTGGTGGCAGCAGCCAACCCCACCACCAAGAACACGGCCACGTATATCCCAACGCTGGTCCGCCACCAGGGGGGTGGAATGCGGCCCTCCAACGAGATGGGCTGGGGAGAAAGTCCGGCCCAGCGCTCGTGCCAAGGGCGCTGGAACACAAGCCCCACCAGGGGGAGCACGGTGAAATGCCAACCCAAGAAGTAACGCACCCGTTGCCCGGGGGTGGGAGGCGCGCCCCCGGGACCCACTAGTTCCCTGCGTGCCACCTTGAACCCAAGCGAGTGGCCAAAGGATTCCCACAGGGCCGCCAGCTCCACGGTGACCAGCCCAAACAGCCACCAGGGCGCCAGCGTATAGGAGATCTCACCCCGGGAGTGCCAATTGACGGTGTAACTCACCAATATCCACACCACGCCCACGGCCAACAGGTCGAGGAACACCACCCCCAACCGCTGCCCCATCCCCTGGAGCACCGGGGTCACAATGTCGAGCAACCCCTGGGGGGTCAGCCACTTGGGCGGATCTTTGACGATCCCATCCGGATAATTGGTCATCAGGTGATCCTCTCCCTCAGGCGCCCCGAGATGTAGTCCATGGCCCACACGATGGCCACGATCACCATGACCACTGCCCCCACCTTCGCCCAGTCGCCCTCGTTCTTGTAGTAAAAGAGGAGGTCACCGATCCCTCCACCCCCTACCAACGCGATCACGGTGGACATGCGGACGTTGATGTCCCACCGGTACATGGTGAACGCCCAATAGGCAGGGGCAATTTGAGGGAGCACTGCGTAGCGGATCACTTCCAGGCGGGAGCCCCCGGCGGCCACCACCGCCTCCACCGGCCCGGGGTCGATCCCCTCCACCTGTTCGGAGTAAAGCTTCCCCAAGGCGGCCACCGTGTGCACCGTGAGGGCCAGCACCCCGGCCAGGGGGCGGCCCCAGAGCACCCACACCGCGAAGATCACCGCCCACAGCATGGTGTCGATGGAACGAAACACATTAAAAAATCCCCGCATCAGGAAGTAGACCCCCCAGCCCACCGGGCTGAACCCCATGATGTTTCGGGCCCCCAAAAAGGACAGGGGGAAGGCTACCAGCGCCCCCAAAACGGTGGCCAACAGGGCCATGAACAAGGTCACCACGGCCATGTCCAGGATGGAATAGGGCAGGTTTCTAAGCTCGAACACCGGGTCCGGCACCGCGAAGTAGCGGAAATCCGGGCGCAGCATCTCCCGCCAGATCCTGAGCCCCTCCTCCCCTCGCCTGAAGAGGACCCCGATGTCGATGTGGACGATGAGCCAACCCAACCAGATGGTGAGGCCCAACAGCAACAGGGCCATCAGGCCCCACTGGGAGAGCCAGGCGCGGCGGCGGGCCGCCTGGGGAGGGCTGGGTTGGAGCACAGTACCGGCAACCAGATCGTGCCAGGCCCGTTGGGGGGAGACCAACACCCCCACGCCGAAGGGCAGCCCGGAGAAGTGCCAAGCCAGCAGGCGGATCAGGCGCTGGCCCACCCGCGGAGGCCCCCCCTCTGCCCCCCACACCTCCAGCCCGAAGGCCCGTAGCCCCAGGCTCCGCCCCAGATTGCGGCACAGCACGGCCATCTCCAGCGTGCCCAAGATAGTCAACGGCCACCCCCAACTGGGCAAACTGAGGGTGGAGTAAAACCGCTCCAGGGGTACCGTCCACCAGTACTTGTTGAGGAGGTACATCACCCCGTAGGCAACGTACCCCCAGATCATCCAATCCAGCATGAAGGAGAAAAACCGGCGGCGGAGGAAAGCCCAGTCAACCGGTGGCCGCGAGGTCGAAGTTCGATCAGTCATAAGAAGACCTTGAGCTCACCGCACCTCTACCTCTTCGGCCTCTTCGCCGTAGATCTCCTTGAACTTGACCTCGTCGATGGCCTCGGGGGGACCGTCGAACACAAGCTGCCCGTCCTTGAGGGCGATGATGCGGGTGCCGTAGCGTCGGGCCAGCGACAGGAAGTGGAGGCTAGCGAGGACCGTCACCCCGTCTTCCTTGTTCATCTGCTCCAGGTATTGCATCACCGAGTGGGAGGTGGCCGGGTCCAAGGCCGACACCGGCTCGTCGGCGAGCAGCAGCTCCGGCTCCTGCATCAGGGCGCGGGCGATGCCCACCCGTTGCTGTTGCCCTCCCGAAAGTTCGTCCGCCCGCACATAGGCCTTCTCCGAGAGCCCCACCCGTTCTAGGTTCTTCAGCGCCAGCTCCCGGTCCCGCTTGGGGAACCGCCCCAACAGGGTGAGCAGGGTGGGGTTGTACCCCAGCCGGCCGGTGAGGACGTTGGTCATCACCGTGGCCCGCTTTATCAGGTTGAACTGCTGGAAGATCATGCCGATCTTGCGGCGCATGTGACGCATGGCCCGGGGAGAGAGCTTTGTCAGTTCTACCCCGGAAAGGAAGATCCTCCCCGCAGTGGGCTCGATCAGGCGGTTGATACAGCGCAGCAGGGTGGACTTCCCAGAACCAGAAAGGCCAATCACTACAAGAAACTCTCCCTTTTCCACCGTGAAGGAGAGGTCCTTGAGGGCCACCACCTGCCCTCGCTCGTAAACCTTGGTCAGGTTTTCCACCACCAGATATGGCTCGGCCATGGCAGGCTGATATTAACCCACCGGGGGTGGAAGGCGCCAGACAAAAGCTCAGGGGGAGGTTGCCCTCCCCCTGAGCGGATCTGGCCACAACCAGCCGATTAGAGGCTTACTCCTCCTCGCACCAGGGTGGGTTGGGCAGGCCAATCAGGCTGCGGTAGTTGCAATAGTAGGAGTCGTCGATCTCGGCCACTTCGTCCCACTCGTAGAAGTTGGGGTCGCCCCACAGGGCCTGGCCCTCCTCGGAGGCGATGTGGGCCTTGATGGCCTCCACGATCCTGTCCTGGAGGTCCTGGGGGAAGCCAGGGGAGAAGGCGATGCAGTCATTGGGCACCGGGCCCACGGTGGCCAGCACGCCGATGCGCTCCACGATCTCCCACAGGGTGCCGTGGGTGCCCTGCTTAGCCGCGGCCCGGCGCAGGTCCACACACAGCCCCCGGTAATATTCCGTGGGCAGGGTGTTGGCCACCGGGTCCCAAATCCAAAGCTCGGGGTACATGCCGTACTCCCAGCGCCAGCCAGGCATGGTCTCGGCCACCCACTCCGGCGGGATGGGCGGGGAGCCGTAGCCGGTGCAGAAGTCCCCCTGGCCCTCCAACAGGGCGAGCATGGAGTTGGTGTGACCGCCGGACTTGATCACCCCAGCGAAGGTGATCCCCAGCTGGTCGAACAGCATCTTGGGCAGGCGGTAACCGGAGGTGGACCCCTCGTCGTTGTAGATCCACACCTTGCCGTTCAGGTCCTCCACCGACTCGATCCCGGAATCCCGGGGGACGTAGATGCTGGAGAAGTAGTAGGGGTAGCCGTAGCGGACGGCGGCCAGGCGGGGGGTGGTCTCGAAGTTGGTCTCCACCGAGATGCGGGCGTACTGGTCAGTGGTGGGCACACCCATCACGTTGCCCTCCGCCGCCTTGAAGGCTTCGATCAGGGCGGCATAGTCCGGCATCACCCGCGGCTCGATGAACAGGCCGGTCATCTGACCGATGGCGGCCGCGATCTGGGTCGCTATCTCCACAATCACCGCCGGGTTGGTGGAGGGTGGGAACACCCAGATGATGGGGTTGTCGCGGGTACCGATCTCCTGGGCCAGTGCCCCGAAGGCCATCAGCCCCACTAACACCACAAGCAGGATCCTACGCACACTACCACCTCCTGTAAGGTTTTGGCAGGTTCATTATACGGCCTGGGGCGATGGGCTGCCCGTCGGGGTCAGGGGGAGAGTTCACCCAACCGCTGGCGCAGATAGCCCACCAGGGCATGGGTTCCCTCCCGCCCCAGCTCCGGGAGGAACCCGGAGAAGGCTCGGTTCACGTAGGCCTTCAGTTGTGCTCGGTAGGTGGTCCCGCGGGCCCATCTCTCCCGGAAAAGGAGCCCCCACTCCACCAGTTCCCGGGGCGGCTCGGCCAGCAATATGCCCTCGGCACAATCCACCCAAGCGGCCAGCTCCCCGGTGGTGTAGGTGCGGGGCTCCTTGGCCGCCAGGAAGGCCACCAACCGACGCTGGTGCGGGGGCAGCCGGCGCAGCCTCCGCAGCAGGCGCTCCACTTGCCGGATGACCTCCGGGGGAAGTTCCGGGGGCTCGGGGAAGCGCTTGGCCTCTGGGCCCTGGGGTTCCAACTCCGGGGCCTCGGCCCGGGCCAACCGCCGCTCCAGCTCCTGAATGCGGGCTTGTTTCAGGGCCAATTCTGCCTCCAGCCGCTCCAGCCGGCGGCTGGCCACCGCCGTAGTCCCCTTCCGCCGCCCGGAAACCGCCCCCCCTTCCCCCGATTGAAAGGAGCGCAACGCCGCCAGCAGCTCCCCCCGCACCTTGCGCAGCTTGGGGGTCTCCACCGGCTTGAAGGAGGGGGTGAATCCCCCGTGGAAGGTGGCGCGGGGGCGGACCTTCACCCTGCGGATGCTCTGCCCGGAAAGGTAGATGCACTCCCCCACCCCCAGGCTCGTGACCTGCTCTTTGACCTCGGCCTTGGGCCAGGGGAGGAGCTCGGAGTAGACCCGCATGTCCACCTCGTGCACCACCCGGTGCAAGAACAGCATCCCGGCTTGGGTGAGCACGTCCTTCTCCACCTTGGCCGACCGCTGGGAGATGATCACCGCCCCCAGGCCGCGCTTGCGGCCCCGCAGGGCGATGCGGGCGATCACCTCCTTGAGGTCGGTCCGCACCCCCTGGGGGATGAACTCGTGGCACTCCTCTATACCGATCATGTAGGGCTTCCTGAGTTTTCCGGCCAGGGACCAGATGCGGGTCAGGTACTCGAGCACGAACAGCTCCCGCTCCTCGGCCAGCATGTCGGACACGTCCAGGATCACCGGCACCCCCTCCCGCAGGGAGAGCTCGGCCACCCCGCCCGCTGCGCCCAAATCAAGCTCCACGTCCACGTTCTCCCCGGAGCCCACCACCAGCACCTCGTACTTCTCCTTGAGCCCGAAGTACTCCCCGTCGATGTCCACGATGGACAGGGGGTAATGGGAGGCCAAGAGCTCCTCGAAGATCACCCCGGCGGTGTTGGACTTGCCCGAACCCCTGATCCCCAAGATGGCCACACACTGGCCGATCACCTCGCTCAAGGGGAGTTTCAAGTCCGGGCCCAGGTTCAAGGTGTGCATGCCAGGGCCAGGTTAAGGGGGGGCAGAAAGCTCCACCAGGGAGCAAGCGCCCTTGGAAAGGGACATGGGGCCGCCCGAGGAGGTTACCTTTGGCCTGAGATCAGCCGGCGGGCCTCAGCCAAAGCCTGATCGCGGGTCTCGATCTCCCCGGCCAGGATGCGCTCGTGGATCTCCGACAGGATCTTCCCCAACCGCGGCCCCGGGGATTCCCCCAACGCAATCAGATCGTCCCCGGAGATGAGCTCCCGGGCTCGCTTCATCCCCTGCACCCGCAGGTAGTGGGCGTGCAGGCGCACTGCCTGGGAGAGGAGGGGTAGCCAGGCCGAGGCGCGGTGGGCAGAGGCTTCGGCATCGCAGATAAACAGGCGCAGAAGATCTGAGAAGAACGGAAACCTCCGGGGGAAGTCTTCCAAGGGGGCAGCCTCCTCCTCCCCGGTGGCCAGGAGCCGGACCTGCTTCCCCAGGCCCATACCCGGGAGCCTCCCGGCCCGCATGTGTTCCCGCACCAGGCCACAAACCCAGTCTATCTGCCGGTTGGAAAGCCGCAGCCTGGAAAGTGCCTCCCGGGTTATCCCCTCCCCCAATTGTTCGTGCCCCCCCGCGTGTTCCCCCTTTGCCCGGGCGAGGGCAGCGGGTTTCCCCACATCGTGAAACAACACCCCCAGCTTAACCAGGGGGGAAAACTCCAGCCGGTCGGCCACCTCCAGGGCCAGCAAGGTGTGGGTGAACACGTCCCCCTCGGGGTGGTACTCCTCCGGTTGAGGTACCCCCTTGAGGGCTGAGATTTCAGGCAGGATTTCGGAAAGCAGCCCCAGCTCGTCCAGGAGCCGGAAGCCCTGGGCCGCCCGGGGGCTCTCCAGGATCTTCCACACCTCCTCGCGGATCCTCTCCCAGGAAATTCTCTTGATCTCGGGGGCGAAGGCCTGGATGGCGGCCCTGGTGGCAGGGTCCAAGGAGAAGCCGAGTTGGCAGGTGAAGCGAACCGCCCGCAGCATCCGCAGGTAATCCTCGGAGAACCGCGCCCGGGGATCGCCGATGGTACGGATGACGCCCGCCTCCAGGTCGGCCAGCCCGCCCACCAGGTCGATCACTTCCCCGTCCGGACGGGCAGCCAGCCCGTTGACCGTGAAGTCCCGCCGCCTCAGGTCCTCCTCCAGGCTGGTCCAGGCCACTTGGTCTGGGCGGCGGCCGTCGGAGTAGCCCCGTTCGGCCCGGAAGGTGGCCACCTCGTAGCGGCGGCCGTCCGGGGCCACCACGACCAGCACCCCGAAGGCCTCCCCCACCTCCAACACCGGCCGATCGGAGAATATCCCCTTTATCTCCGGGGGAGGTGCGGAGGTGGCCACGTCCACTTCCTGGGGGAGGGTGGGCTCCCCGCGCCGGAGGCCCAGGAGCAGGTCCCGCACCGCCCCGCCCACGATGACCGCCTGGTGCCCGGCGGCGGTAAGCCGGCTCAGGATCTCTCCCAGGAAGGGGTGGGCATAAAGCAATTTTTCAATGGGAATTTTCATCGGGCCATTATCCTAAACCGGACTTATTGGTACCACGCCCCCGGGTAGAGCCGGTGTGGGTCAGGCCCCGAGAATTAGCACCCCGGAGTCGGCCGGAACCTGGGCCAGGCCGGAGAGCCTGAGGGCCAGCTCAAGCGCCTCGGCTGCCGTCACCGTCTCCCCTTCCCTCCAGATACGCCCAGATGAACGGCCACAGGTCCCCGTCCAGGACCCCTTGGACGTTTCCCACCTCCACCCCGGTGCGGTGGTCCTTGACCAGTTGGTAGGGCTGGAGCACGTAGGAGCGGATCTGGTGTCCCCATTCGATGTCGGAGAGCTTCCCCCGCAGTTCCTCCAACCGCTTGGCCCGCTCCTGCTCCATCAGGGCTCGGAGGCGGGCCCGCAGGATCCTGAGGGCGGTGAGCTTGTTCTGGTACTGGGAGCGCTCGTTCTGGCACACCACCACCAGCCCGGTGGGGAGGTGGGTGACCCGGACCGCGGTCTCGTTCTTCTGCATGTGCTGTCCCCCTGGGCCCCCGGCCCGGAACGCCTCCACCTTGATCTCGTCCTCGGAGATGTCGATGTCCTCCTCCGGCACCTGGGGGGTGACAGTCACCGAGGCGAACGAGGTGTGGCGGCGGTGGGCGGCGTCGAACGGGGAGATCCTGACCAGCCGGTGCACCCCGGTCTCCCCCTTCAGGATCCCGTAGGCGTAGGGGCCTTTGATCTCCAGGGTGGCGGACTTGAGCCCAGCTTCCTCCCCCGGGGTCTCGTCCACCAGCCGCACCCCCCAGCCCTGCCGCTCGCAGAACCGGGTGTACATGCGCAATAGCATCTCGGTCCAGTCCTGGGCGTCGGTGCCCCCGGCCCCGGCGTTCAGGGCCAGGAAGCAATCGTTGCGATCGTAGGGGCCTGAGAGGAGCACCTGCACCCGGGCCCGCTCCAGCGCCTGCTCGAGCGCCTTAAGCCGCTCCTCCACCTCGGCCCGGGCAGTCTCGTCCCCCTCTTCCTGGGAGAGCTGCCACAGCACCTCCGCCTCCTCCAGGGCTTCCCTCAATTGGGAGAACTCGGCCAGCTTGGCCTTGGCCGCCTCCAGCTCCCTGGCCTTGGCCTGGGCCGCCCCCCGGTCGTCCCAGAACCCGGGGCGGGACATCTCCCCCTCCAGGGCCGCAATGCGCTCCGGAAGCTCGGCCAACCCCACCCGGGCAGCCAACTTATCCAGCCGCTCCTTCAGCTCTCTGAGCTTATCTTCCACCGACCATCCCCCTCGCTCTCCCCTGCCCAGGGGATCAACCCCGCAACCCCAAGATGTCGGTCAAGTTCGCCCGGGGGTCGAGCTGGTAGCGCAGCCCCCCGGGCTGGGAGCAGGTGAACAGGGTGGTCACCCCCGGACCGTGGCCGGCGGACACACAATCGCAGTGCACCACTACCCCGATGGACAGCGCCCCTTGCTTGTACACCCGCCCGTAAGAGTGGTCGGTGTCCAGGATGGCCACCAAGTCCCCCAGCCGCAGGTCAGAAAGCCCGTAGCGTTCCACCGTCTGCTGGTCGAACAGCTGGATGTCGTAGTCGCCCCGGTAACAAGTGTCCGCCCCCAGTCCAGAGCCCATGATGGCGGCCGGGATCTCGTGGGTGACCCCCACCACCAGTGCTCCGTCTTCCTCGGAGAGGGGCAATTTCTCAAGGAGCCCGGGGTCGAGGTTCATCACCACCACCTGGGGGAAATCAAGCAACTTCAGTCCCACCCCGAATGCCTTTATCTGTACCTTGTCTCCTATCTGAAGTTTTTCCAACACCTCTGGGTCGAAATCCACCAGCACGTGCTCGATCCCCCCGTGCTTGCCGGTCACTACCCCCCGCGCCCCCTTGGCATCCCCGCTGATCACCCGGGCTTCGTTGCCCACGCAGGCCAGGTAGTTGAGCCCATAGTTGGTGTCGGGCAGGTACTCCTTGTCCTTGGCCAGGTTGCGCAGGGACACCCCGGGCTCGGCGTGATCGGCCACCCAGCCCACCGCCGGGTCCCCCACCCGCAGGTTGTAGGAGATCCCACCCACCCCGGGGAGGACCACCGGCCTGCCGTCGTGGGTGATCCGGTACCCCCCAGGCCGCACCGTGGGGTTGGTCACCTCCCCCACCACCGACAGCATCACCAGCCGGTCTCGGTTGGTGCGCATTTCCCTCCTTTCCTCGTTGGGCATTGACGGCAACCGCCTGTTGCAGGGATACTTTACGCCATGGCCTGGACTATTCCCAACCAGCTCACCCTGGCCCGGATACTGGCCATTCCGGTGTTCATGTATTTTTTGTTCGCCCAGGGCACCGTGTTCAAGATCCTGGCGCTGGCCATCTTCGCCCTGGCCGCCCTGTCAGATGCGGTGGACGGGTATTTGGCCCGGTCGCTGAAGCAGGTGACCCCGTTCGGCAAGTTCGCCGACCCCATCGCGGACAAGATCCTGGTGGCGGCGGCGCTGGTGTCATTCGTCCAGCTGGACGAACTCACCGCCACCCCGGTGGTGGTGATCCTGGCGCGGGAGTTCCTGGTGACCGGCCTCCGAATCCTGGCGGTGGCCGAGGGGCTGGCCATCCCCGCCTCTCCCTTGGGCAAGGCGAAGACCTTCTCCCACATCGGCCTGGTGCTGTTCATCCTGGCCACCCGCCACTTCGGCCTGGGCCCCACCGGGATGACCTTGAAGGAGGTGTTCTTATACCTGGCGGTGGCCCTGGCGGTGATCTCCGGGGGAGAGTACTTCTGGCGGGCCCGGAGGCTGTTCGGGGAGACCTCCAAACCTAGTCAGCAGGGCTGACCTCCACCTCCTGCTGCCAGCTCCCCTGGTGGCCCTCGTTGTCGGTGACGGTGAGGGTGACCCGATAAGTCCCCGGCTCGGGGAAGGTCCACTCCACCACCGGCCCGCTGGCATCCACCGTCCCGTCCCCGGTGAAGTCCCACTCCCAGGCCACCACTTCCCCGTCGAAATCCAGGGAGGAGGTGCCGTCGAAGGTGACGGGCTGGCCGGCCACCGGCGCCTCCGGGGTCCAGCTGAAGTCGGCCACCGGAGGCTGGAAGGTGATCACCACCTGCCGGGGGGGCTCCCACACCCCGAAAGCCACCTCCCGCTGTTCCCCAGGGGTCAGGGTGAGGGAAAGTTCCTCCGAGACGGTGGCCTGGTAGCGGCCCGGCAGGCGCACAAGTCGCAGGCGGTAATCGCCAGCCTCCAGGTCCCAAAAGGAAAACACTCCCTCGGGATCCGTGATGCCGGTGGCCAGCTCCTCCTGTCCCCGCATGAGGGCCACCTCAACGTCGGCCACCCCGGGCTCGCCCGGGTCCCTCTCCCCATCCTGATCAGCATCCTGGAACACCGTCCCCCAGATCCGCCCTCGCCTCTCCAGTGGCAGCCAAATCCGCGTCTGGCTGGCCACCCGCACCGAGGCCGTTTGGGGGAAGGGAACCCGAGGGTAGATCCCCAGGGGGAGGCGGACCAGCTCCAGTGAATACTCCCCTGCCGGCAGGGGCGGGAACTTAAACGCCCCTTCTCGGTCGGTGGAGACCTTGATCCCGGCCGTCTCCACCACCACTCCCGCCACCCCGGCCTCCCCGGGGTCTCGAAGCCCGTCCCCATCCAGATCCAAGAACGCCTCCCCCACCAGCCAGCCCTTGGTGGGCAGGAAGGGCACCTGCCACGAGAAGCGGTACTGGAACCCCCCTTCCAGACTCAAGCCAGCGGGGCGACCCCCGGCATCCCACCCCCAGGAGACGCCGCCGGTGAAGGAGAGGTCGGGGGTGGCCTCTAAATCCAGGCTGCACTGCACCTCCCCGCCCTCGCGCCGGTGGAGCCAGCGCAGGAAGAGCCGATGCGGGGAACCGACGCTCTGAAGGGTGAGGCTGACCGACTCATCGTGCTGGATCAAGCTCCAGGAAAGGTCGTAGGTAACCTGTTGGCGGAGCTCCAGCCTTCCGGTCAAGTGCTGGCCGGTCAGATAGAAGCGCTGCTGGAAGTCCAGGCTCTGGCTGCCCCCAGGCAAGGTGTAATCGACGCTTTCCTGCCAGCGGCCAAGGAGCGAAAACCCGAACGCCTCGCCGGTTCCGCGCAGGCCCACCTCCAGCTGGCGGCTGCGCGAATCGACCTGGGGGGAGGGGCCGGCCTCCCGGGCCCGGTCCACGGCTACTCCGCTCCAGAAGGCCAGCGGCCACTCCTCCGGAGACCAATGGAAGTGCAAGTTCAGGGAGCTGCGGGTCACCACCGGCTCCAGGGGAGCCCGCCACACGTTGCCCCGCCAGTGCTCCACGGCGAACCGGAACGTGGCCGGGGCTGCCCAGATGCGCCCGGAGAAGGAAACCCCCTCTTGATCCTGTCTGGCGCTGGGAAAGTGAGGGCCCACGGAAAACACGTCCCAGGTGAGCAGGAGGAGGGGCGGGGCTTGGGCCAGCAGCCTGGCCAAGGCCGCCCGGTCCGAAAACGGCTCCTCGTACCCCAACCCCAGCTCCAAGTGCAGCTTCAGGCCCGCCTGAAGGGGGATCACCGTCCACCCGGCCACCGCCCCGGTATGGGCCGGACCCCGCTGCTCCAGGTAGGCCACCCCCCACTCCCACTCCCCCTGCGCCAGCACCAGCTTGCCTCCCGCCTCCCCCACGTCCCCTTCCCAACCTGACAGGAGGGAGAT
>DFNF01000076.1 GCA_002375935.1 Acetothermia bacterium UBA3574 | reverse complement strand
ACACCGAAGAGCGCATCTGGCTTTGGGGACCCTGGTGGGGGTGATGGCGGGGGTGGTCAGCGGGCTGCTGGGGCTGGGCGGGGGCACGGTGATGGTGCCCGCCCTCATGCTCACCCTGGGCTTGGACATCCGGGCGGCGGTGGCCACCAGTCTGTTCATCATGGTGCCCTCGGCCGCCTTGGCCACCAGCCGCCACGCCCTGGCCGGCAACACCCACTGGTCCCTAGCCCTCCCCCTGATCGCCGGCCTGCTGGTGGGGGCCCAGCTGGGCCCCCGGTTGGGCGGAAAGCTCCCCCGCCGCCGGCTGCGACAACTGTTCGCACTGGTGCTCCTCTACGCCGCAGCCAACATGATCCTCAAGGGACTTGGGCTCCGGTAATTGAGGGCCAAAGCTCACAGGTAGCCCAGCCCCTTGAGGCGTTCGATGGTGTCCTGACTGGGACGTTGGCGGGCCTCGGCCGTGGCCTCCTGTCGGCTGACCTTCAGGGAGCCGGGCTCGAACAGCTCCTCCAGGGGCTGGCCGTCCATCCAGCTGGGGATGGGGACCCCCAGGTAGGCGAGCACGGTGGGGGCCACGTCCCACAAGCGGGCGTGGGGTGCCAGGCCGGGCTGGACCCCTTCTCCACTTAACAACAACGCCCCCTGGAGGCGGTGTCCCCCGCGCACCGCCGGGGGGGTGAACACCTGCTGGCTCAAAAAACCCCCCAGCCCCTTCCCCATCCACCGCAACCCAGGGGACAGGAACAAGAGGTCCGGCCCCAGGGGCGCGTGGGGCCCCCGATACAGGTCCTCTCCGAGCAAAACCCGCTCCACCACCGGTTCCCCCTCCGGGGTGCGGAGTTCTCCCAAGGCCTGGGTCAGCTCCGCGAGCACCTGGGTGGCGTCCCCAGGGGTGACGATCCCCCGGGGCTCCCTGCCCACCCGGTTGAGAAAAATGCTCCCGATCTCCGAGTGCGAGTAGGCCCAGGTCTTTTCCCAATCCACATCTGCCAGGGAGAGGAACCCCCAGCGAACCAGCCTGGCCAGGCGGCTCTCCCCGTGCACGGCGTCGGCCCAGGAGTCGAGGAAGCCCAAGCGCCTGGCAATCCGATAGCCTCGCCAGGCCATGTGTTCCAGCCCCCGCGGGTTCCACCCCCGCTCAAACAGCCGGGCCCGCAACCTGCTCCCACCGCGGCGCCGCAGGGTCAAAAAGCCCTCCCGCCACAGCCAGGTGTTTAGGTGAAATTCCCCGACCACCGGCCCCATCCCATGATCCGAGAGGAGGACCACCAGCCGGGGGCGCAGGGCCTCCACCAACCTGGCCAACGCCCGGTCCGCCGCTTGGAAGACCATCCTCACCCCCGCTTGGCCCCAGAGGTAGTGCTGGACCGTGTCGGTGGTCTGGAAGTGGATCCCCAACACCTGGGGGCGAAAGCGACGGGCCAGGAAGAGGGCCACCTGAGCCTGCCGGGTGGTGGTGGCGGCCAACTCGCGGCTCCACCCCTCCGCGTCCTCCCCCTTGGCCCACTCCGGGGGGGTGGGTTGCCAGTGGGGGAAGCGGGCCAATACCTGGCGCACCAATCCCGGTGGGTGCCCCGGCGCATCCCGTGGGGAGAGGAGCCCTGGCAGCCAAAATCCGTTTACCTCTCGGGCCGGGTGAGTGAGGGGGAACCCCACAACCCCCACCCGCACCCGCTGGGATAACAGCTCCCATAACGTGGGCAAGGCAATGCTGGCCGAGTTCGCGAGGCTGGGCAGATAGCTCCCCGGGCGGCGAGTCGCCCACCCGAACACCCCGTGTTTGCCGGGGTTGGCCCCGGTGTGCAGACTGGCCCAGGCCGGGGCAGTCACAGGGGGAACGGTGCTCTCCAGCCTCCCCCACCTGCCTTTGGCTTTGAGCTCGGAGAAAGTGGGGAGGTTGCCGGATTCGCTCTCCAACCAATCCGGGTCGGCCCCGTCCCAGCCCACGAGCAAAACGTCTAGCCCGCTCACCGGTCTCCCCCGCCTCTGTCTCCCGCTCCCCTCTGAACCTCCCGATGGCGCGGAAAAATCTCCTCCCAGGTGCGCTCCAGATTCACCCGGTGCAGCTCCCGCCCCAACGGTTCCCAAACTCCCTGGGGGAGCCCGAACTCCGTCAGGGGAAGGGCCAGGACCTCCCGCTTTGACTTCCTCGCCGCGGCGGCCTCCGCCACCTTCTGGGGGAGGAGTTTCAGGTAGCGGAAGTTGGCCTCGATCATCTCGTGGGCTTGCTCCCCCACCAGCACCTGCCGGTGGCCCAACACCAGCGTACCCCCCTCCCACCGGGCCAGCAGCTCCTTCAAGGTGGCGAGGAGCTGGGCCCTGTCCCCAGCTGCCAAATAGGGGACCGGGAGCACGGTGTCGCCCACGATCCACACCCGCTCGGCGGGGAGCTCCACCCACAGGCCATCCGGGGAGTGCCCCGGGGCAGAGCGGAAGATCACTTGCCGGCCGGCTCGCTTAAGCCGGAGCTCCCGGGCGAAGGTGACCTCCGGCTCCCGGAGGGAGAGGCCCTGATATCCGGGAAGCACCCGGGAGAAGTACTCCGCTTCCAGCGGGGCCACCCGCTGCCAAGTGGGCCAAAATTCCCGCTGCGCAATGGCCAGCGTTCGGGGGAAGTAGGCCATGCCCTGGGCGTGGTCCCCGTGAGCGTGGGTGAGGGCTAGCCAGACGATCTCCAGCCCCTGGGCCCGGGCGAACTCCTCCACTCGGGCCGCTTCCTCCTGGAACATCGGGGGGTCCACCACCAGGGCCTCTTCCCCGAGCCCAATCAAGGTGGCCAGCTGATCGGCGAAGCCTTCAGATTTAAATACCCAGACCCGGGGGGCTATCTCGTGGGGCCAGGGAGGCCCAGAAGTGCGAACCCCCGGTCCTCCTTCCTTGCCCACCAACCCCTCCCTCACCGGTTCATTCAGGGCCTTCACCCCGCTGGTGATGTCACCGCCGGGGGAGAGAAAGGCCGCCTCCAAGGCCATTCCGCCCACGTCAGTGCCCGGAGCTTGACTTGGTCTTCCACCAGCGGGAATTCCGTTTGGCCAACAGGCTAGCCAAGCCCAGCAGCACCAGCCCCACCACCGCCAGCAGCAAACTGACGGCGGCGGGCAGGGGTTTCAGGAGCCCCCCCACCACCAACCCCAGCAAGGCCGCACCCGCACCCAAAGCGAGGCTATAACTCCAGAAGCTGACCACTCTCATGGCCAAGCGAGTTTACTGGCTAGATCCACCTTTACCACCCCCACTTGCTCCTTCCCCCGAGGAGGAACTGAGCCCTGAGGTCCTGTTTCCCCTTTGCCCCGGGCTCATGGACCTTCGGCTGGGGGGATGGCGGTTGCCTGAGAGAAACGAGCCCCACTAGACTTACGCCATGCAGAGGGGGAAGAGGGTCATCCGGGCGGTGCTCTTGGACATGGACGGCACCATTTGGCACAACCCGGTGGACTGGGTGGAGTTGCGGGAGGAATTGGGCCTGAAGGTGGATCACCTGCCGATCTCCCAGCAGCTGGCCCGGCTGTCTCCTGCGGCCCGGGCGGCCGGGGAAAGGCGGCTGCGGGAGGCGGAGGCCCGGGGGGTGGAGCAGGGCCATCCCATGCCCGGGGCCAAGGAGCTGGTGGAGTTCCTGGCGGCCAGGGGGGTGAAATGTGCCCTGGTGACCAACAATTCCCGGGACAGCGTGAGGGGGGTGTTGGCCCGCCACCCACTGCCGTTTCAGGCGGTGTTCCCCCGGGAGGAGATCCCCTTGAAACCGGATCCGGGAGCCTTTTTGGTGCCGTTGGGGAAGCTAGGGGTGGCGCCGGAAGAAGCCTGCGTAGTGGGAGATTCTCATCTGGACCTCATCGCGGCCCACCGGGCCGGGGTGGGGGAGGTGATCCTGGTGGCCCCTCAGGGGTGGATGCGGGCTTTCTTTCCGCCGGGGGCCCGGTTCCACGAGGTGGGGGACCTGGGGGAGGCGCGGGCTTTATTGACCGAGTGGCTGGGGGCTAGAAGCTGAGCGAGCAGCCGATCTCCCACTCCACCAGCCCGGTCGGGTCCACCGCCATCCCACTCCACAACGTGAAGAAGCTAGCCACTGGGACCTCAATGTAGAAATCAGTCCGGCCCCAGTCGAAGATGTTGAGAGACCCTTCTTCGAAATACGTGTCAACCCGGAATATGGCATATCCGCCACAGCACGCTGGCTGGCAGACTTCCACCGTGAATTGCTCCCAATAGGGGTCGAGCACCAAGTCGTAGTTCACCTCGTCGAAGGACATGATCTCGATCAGACGGAAGTTGCCGAAGTTAGCTTCCAGCCGGACTCCGTAGATGGTGAGACCGGTGATAGTGAAATAATCTTCGACTTCCAGTTCAGTGTAGACATACACGCAGCCATAGCTCAAATCCAAGATTGGAGTGATGGTGACCGATTTAGTCTGTACCGTGAACAGGATGTCGATCTCCAAAGTGAACACGGTGGCCGTATGGACGGTGAGGGAAAACAGTTGGTACTCAAACCCGTTCTTGGTGAAATAAGTCTCGCTATCCAAAACCGCACAGCCGAACCCAAGGCCAGAAAAAATTATCTTTTGTCCAGTGAATTCCACTACCCCTGTGGAGCCAGTTTGGGGAGCCACCTCAAAGTAGTACACCTTGTCCACACCCAACTGCGTGAAGGAAACGCCGCTCATGTCGGCGCCGAACATGGTGAGCGACTCGAACTGAGCCCCTCCGGGGAGGGAGGCCACTACGCGAAACAGCCCCCCCTGTTCAAAGGTTCCGTCCACATCGGGGTCTGCCATCACATAGTACCCGTAGAACTCCGCCCCTCCGAACTTCATCCACCCGGTGAGAAGGCCGTAGAGGAACGCGCTGTTTACCGCGCCGAACAAGGCGTCACCCGTTACCCCTGCTACCCCCGCGTCGAAGCCCAAGGTGCCCAATATCCAGGTGAGGCCCATTTCTTCGAAGTCAAAGGTGGTTCCTAGGCGGAGAAAACTCCAGCTGCCAATCAGCGAGCAACTGCCGGCCAGATCTTGGAGGGTGCCCGTGCCTGGGTCCAGAGAGATGCTGATGTCAAAAGAACCGTGGAGTTCCATCCCCACGGCCACGGTTCCAAGAGCGACTGTCGCCAAAGCCACCACAAAGGCCTTCATCTCGCATCCTCCTTGCCGGCCCACCCTACCTGGGGACAACGCCCCTTGGGAGGCACAAAGTCGGCCCAGGGACAGAACCGGGTCCGTGACCAGCATCACCCCCACCCTGCAGCCACTCCCACAGCCCAGTATCATCTCCCCATGCGGGCCTTCCTGGTGGTCAGCCACACCGCCCCCCTGAGCGGCGACTTCTCCCTGTCCGACCTCCCGGGCGGGGCAGGCCGGCTGGATGTCCTGTGCCGCTGCGCCACCGAAGCCTTCCTGGTCTCCCACGGCATCCGAAAAGACGTGCGCCTCTTCTTCTCCATCCAAGGCCGGCTGTCGATCGAACTCGCTGGGGAAAACCTGCGGCACCTGAACCCGGACGAGCGCTCCACCGCTGCCTTGCTCCGGCGCGCCCTGTCCCGGGCCCAGGCGCTCACCCCGGGGGAGCGGGCCCAGTCCACCCCAGGCATCTGGGTGAGCTGGGAGAGCCTGGCCGGGTTGCTGGCTCGCCTCCAGGGCGGGGGATACCAGCCGGTCCTGCTGGAAGAAGATGGCCGCTGGCTGCGGGGTGCCCCCCTCCCGGACCAGCCCCTGTTCATCCTGTCAGACCACCAAGACTTCACCCCCAGTGAACTGGAGCTGCTGGCCCCCTTCCCCAAGATCTCCCTCGGCCCCCGGGCCCTGCACGGTCACCAGTGCATCACCCTGGTGCACAACGAACTCGACCTGCGGGAGGCGGGATGGATCGCTGGGTAGTGCTCACCAAGGTGATCGGGGAACCCCAGGCCAGGCTGCTGGCCGGCTTCTTGGAGGGCGAAGGGATCCGGGTCCGGTTCCGCACCCACGTCCCCCCCTCCCTGTACCCGGTGACGGTGGACGGCCTAGCCGAAGTACAGCTGTTGGTCCCACGGGAGGATTTGCCGCGGGCCCAGGAAGCCCTGGCCGCCTTCCACCGAGGGAGCCAATCCGACCTCCCTTCCTCACCCGCTTCAGAATAAGCACCCTCGACTGGGCCTTTCCCCACGGCTCGGCAAGGGAAACTGCCTCCCCCTGGTTCACGTAACCGGGTAAAATTGAAGTGCAATGGGTCAGAAAAGTGCTGTGGATGTGGGAAGATTAATCCCGGAGGGCGTGCGCGCATACCCAGAATCTGTCCGCAAGGTCAAGGGCACCTGGTTGGCCCTGGTCAAAACTGAACAGGGCAAGTTCATATTTCTCTCGCGCAACCTGAAGAATTTTTCTGAGCTACAGGAAGTCTCCAAGGGCTACCTGGCCCCCTTGTCCCCGGCCAACGCCGCCGCCCTCATGGATTTGTGCCCTGAACTCCGCCCCCGCCGGCTTCCAGCCGGGGTGAGTTTTGGGTTCGGCGATCGCATCGGGGGGGCCACCCCTGGCCACCTGCGGGCCCTGGCCGGGGCAGACGTGTTCCCGGTGCTGGCCCAGCAGTCGGTCCGGGAGCTCACCCGCACCGGCCGGAATTTCCAGGAAGTGCTGGCCACCGCTGTGTTCGGCGCCCTCCAAGAAGGCTACGGCGGGGGGTTTGGGGCCGACGCCGACCACCTGAAGACGGTGGACCAAGCCCGGGAAGCTGCCCGAGCCGGCTACACCATGTTCACCTGTGACCCCTCCCAAGAGCTCGTTTCCCCCGCCCGCCTCCCAGAAGAGGAACTGGAACAAAGATACCACGCCCTGCCGGAGAGGGAGAGGTGGGAAAAGGAATACCTGGGAAAGAACTTCCAGATCAAGGGCCTGGGGAGACTGCGGTTCTCCCTCCAAGAGCTGGTGCAGGTGGCGGTGAAGTTCTCCCGGGCCATAGAGCTCGCCTGCGAAATGTACGCTGCCCTCAAGGAACTGCTCCCCCAGGGGTTCGACTTCGAGCTATCCCTGGACGAAGCCGAAGCCCCCACCACCCCGGCGGAGCACTACTTCGTGGTGAGCGAGCTTGCCAAGCGGGACGTGGTGCTAACTGGACTTGCGCCCAGGTTCGGCGGGGTATTGGAGAAGGCGGTGGACTACCGGGGCAGCCTGGAGGTGTTCCGCCGGGACCTGCGGGCCCATGTGGCTCTGGCCAACGTGCTGGGCCCCTACCGGATCAGCCTCCACTCCGGATCCGACAAATTCAGCCTGTACCCGGTGCTGGCCCGGGAGGGAGGGGGGCGCTGGCACGTGAAGACCGCCGGCACCAGCTACCTGGTGGCCCTGGGGGTGGTGGCGGAAAAGGACCCCCAGCTGCTGAGGGAGATCTGGGCGCAGGCACTGAAAAGCTTTGCCACGGACCGAGAGAGCTATCATTTGGCCCCGGATTTGAGCCGCCTGCCCAGCCCCCAGGAGCTGCCGGAGCAGGATCTTCCGAGCTTGCTCACCCAGGACGATCCCCGCCAGGTGCTGCACGTCACCTTCGGTTCGGTCCTGCGGGGGGAGCTGGGCGACCGGCTGCGCCAGCTGCTCGCCGACCACGAGGAGGACTACTACCGGGCCCTGGCAGAGCACCTGGGCCGGCATCTGGTGGCGTTGGGGGTGAAGAAAGATGGCTGAACTTGCAGGCAAGGTGGCGGTGATCACCGGCGGCGGGGGGGTGCTGTGCTCCACCATCGCCGCGGGGCTGGCCCGGGAGGGGGTGAGGTGCGCCCTGTTGGACCTGGCCGAAGACAAAGCCCAAGCCACGCTGGAAAAGGTGCGCCAAGCGGGCTCCGACGGCCTGGCCATAAAGGCCGACGTCCTGTCCCGCCAGGACCTGGAGGCCGCTTGCGAGCAAGTCTCAAAAACGCTGGGGCGCGTGGACTTCCTGATCAACGGGGCAGGGGGAAACCACCCCCGGGCCACCACCAGCCAGGATGCCTCCCTGTTCGACCTCCCGGAGGAAGCGGTGCGGTTCGTGTTCGACCTCAATTTCCTGGGCACGTTCTTCGCCTGCCAGGTGTTCGGGAAGGCGCTGGCCGAGCAGGGGGCCGGGGTGATCCTCAACATCGCCTCCATGGCCGCCCTGCGCCCCTTGACTCGCATCCCCGCTTACTCCGCCGCAAAAGCAGCCCTGGTCAACTTCACCCAGTGGCTGGCGGTACACATGGCCCAGGAGTACTCCCCCAACATCCGGGTGGTGGCCATCGCCCCGGGGTTCTTCCTCACCCAGCAAAACCGGTTCTTGCTCATGGACGAGCAGGGCAACCTCACCGAGCGGGGGAGGAAGATCCTGGCCCATACCCCGATGGGCCGGTTCGGAGACCCCCAGGACCTGATCGGCCCGGTGCGCTGGCTCCTGTCGGATGAGGCCGCCTTCGTGACCGGGGTGGTGATCCCGGTGGACGGGGGATTCTCCGCTTACCCGGGGGTGTGAGCCCTCCCAGGCCCGTCCTCATCGTCCCCGACCTACGTTCAGAAGAGAGGGCAGGCACCTCCCTCCGGGGTTCGCCTGGGGCCTCGGCAGCCCCATTAGGTTTCCGTTGTGCAAAGGGGCGTGGACAGGAAGCGCACTCGCCCGTCGAGTCACGAGGCCGCCTAGGCGAGATTTCCGGTCGCAACAGGCAGCCCATGATTTGAGAAGCCAGTCCCGCGTGGAAAGCGGCAAAAGGAGCTACTTGTCCCGGTCACAATCGATGAAGCTTTTGCCCATCACTTCACCTCATCCGGTCAACACTTTTCGTCAGCTCACCTCGCTCAACCTAGGAGGGCCAGTTGGTTTGGCCAACAGCCTCTTAGGAGGCACAGTTGACAGTTGATGGTTGAAGCCGTGGCGTGTTCACGCGATGGGGTCTTAGGTGCGGGCTCGGCAGGGGAGGAGGGCCGCCAGACGCTCGGCCACCGGGGTGAGCTCTGCGGGGGAGAGGTGAGGCCGCCCGCGCCAGCTCTCATCCACCAACCCCTTCCCTTGGGGGACGAAAAACGGCTGCAACACGTACCTCTTCGCCCCCGCTACCTCCCGGGCGATGGCCTCCAGGTCCTCCGGGCCCAGCCCCGGGGCCACGGTGGTGCGCACCTCGTAATCCGGGGCCATTCTCCGCACTATCTCCAGGCTCTCCTGCACCAACGGGGACACGTCCTGCGAAATGCCGGTGAACTCGGGGTAGCGACTGCGGGGGGCCTTCACGTCCAGGGCCACATAGTCCACCAGTTTCTCTTGCAAAAGGAGCTCCAGTGCCTGCGGTTGGGTGCCATTGGTGTCTAGCTTCACCGCCAACCCCAGCCCCTTCACCCGGGCCAGGAACTCCGGCAGCTGGGGCTGCAAGGTGGGCTCCCCCCCGGTCACGCACAACCCATCCAAGAACCCCCTGCGTTCCCGGAGCACCTCCAGCACCTCTCGGGAGGGAAGGGGGGACAGCTGGGCTGAGAGGTGAGGCAGGACCAACTCCGGGTTGTAGCAAAACGGGCAGCGCAGGTTGCAGCCCACCGTCCACACCACCGCTGCCAACCGGCCCGGATAGTCGATCGAGGACAAGCGCTCAAGGTGTGCGATCTTCACCGGCACCCCCAGTCAGGCAACCCCCGCCAGGGTCAACCCCGGGGAGGGGTCGGCTCGCCGGGCCGGCTGACCACCGTGAACACCTGGCGATCGGAGAACTCCGACTGCTTGCCCGAGTTCCACTGTTCCACCGGCCGCAGATACCCCACGACCCGGGAATAGACCTCGGCCCGCGCCCCACATTCCGGACACTGGGGGTGCTCCCCGGCCAGATAGCCGTGGGTGGGACAGACCGAGAAGGTAGGGGTGAGGGTGAAATAGGGGATGCGGAAGTTCTCCGCAACCTTCCTCACCAGCACCCGGGCCGCCTCCCCGGGCAGCCTCTCCCCCACCCAGATGTGGAACACGGTGCCCCCGGTGTAGCGGGTCTGCAGCGGCTCTTGCAGCTTAAGGGCCTGGTAGAGATCGTCGGTCAAGCCCACCGGAAGCTGGGAGGAGTTGGTGTAGTAAGGGGCGGCCCCCAGGTCCTGCACCGCCGCCTCGTTGGCCACTAGGATGCGGGGGTGGCGCTGCTTGTCCAGCAGGGCCAACCGGTAAGTGGTGCCCTCGGCGGGGGTGGCCTCCAGGTTCCACAGGTGGCCGGTGGCCTGCTGGAACTCCACCAGGATCTGCCGCATGAAGTCCAGCACCCGCACCGCGAACCCCAACCCCGCCTCCTCGGCCAGGCTCACCCCCAATAGGTTCAGCACCGCCTCGTTCATGCCGATGACCCCGATGGTGGAGAAGTGGTTGGCCCAGTACTCCCCGGTCTGCTGTTTGATCCCCCGCAGGTAAAACCGGGAGTAAGGGTAAAGCCCCTGATCGGTCAGGCGTTCCAGGAGCTTGCGTTTGATGATCAGGGCCCGCCCGGCGAGCTGCATCAACTCCCGCAACCTCTCCATGAACTCCGCCTCGTCCCGGGAGAGGTACCCCAACCGCGGCAGGTTCAAAGTCACCACCCCGATGGAACCGGTGAGGGGGTTGGAGCCGAACAGGCCTCCCCCCCGGTGGCGCAGCTCCCGGACGTCCAACCTCAGCCGGCAGCACATGGAGCGGGCGTCCTCGGGGCGCATGTCCGAACCGATGAAGTTGGCGAAGTAGGGGATGCCGTAGCGGGCGGTCATCTCCCACACCGGGGCCAGTTGAGGGTCTTCCCAATCGAAGTCCTCGGTGATGTTGTAGGTGGGGATGGGGAAGGTGAACACCCGGCCCCGGGCGTCTCCGGCCGCCAGCAGCTCGGCCAGGGCCCGGTTGAACATCCCCACCTCCCGCTGGAACTCCCCGTAAGTGGCCCGCTGGGGGCGACCACCCACCAGGGCGGGCTGGTCCCGGAGGTGGGCCGGCACCTTGAGGTCCAAGGTGATGTTGGTGAACGGGGTTTGGAAGCCCACCCGGGTGGGCACGTTCAGGTTGAAGATGAACTCCTGGAGGGCCTGCTTGACTTGCTCGTAAGAGAGTTCGTCGGAGGCGATGAACGGGGCCAGCAGGGTGTCCAGGTTGGAGAAGGCCTGGGCCCCGGCTGCCTCCCCCTGCAGGGTGTACAGGAAGTTGGCCGCCTGGAGCAGGGCCACCCGGAAGTGCTTGGGGGGCCTGGACTCCACCTTGCCCCGCACCCCACGGAAGCCAACCTGCAGGAGGTCCAGGAGGTCCCAACCCACGCAATAGGGGCCCAGGGTGCCCAGGTCGTGGATGTGAAAATCCCCTTCCTCATGAGCCTTACGGATGTGGGCGGGGTAGATATGGGTGAGCCAGTAGCGGCCGATGATCTTCTCGGTGAGGAACACGTTGAGGCCTTGGAGGGAGAAGGTCATGTTGGAGTTCTCCCGCACCCGCCAGTCGGCCTCCTCCAGGTACTGCTCCACGATCCTTGGATCAACAAGTTCCTTTAGTTCTCTTATTTTTCGGCGTTGCTCCCGGTAGAGGATGTAAGCGCGGGCGGCCTCCGGGAGGCCCGCATCCATGAGCACTTCCTCCACCGCGTCCTGGATCTCCTCCACGTGGGGGGGGCCGAACAGGGCGCCGAACCGGGCCTCCAGCAGGCGCGCCACCCGCTCCGCCAGCTCCCCTGCTAAGCCCTCTTGGTCCCGCCCCACCTCGGCCAGGGCCTTGTCGATGGCACAGCGGATGCGCTCAAGCTCGAAGGGAACCACCCTGCCGTCTCTCTTGCGGACCTCCCTGATCATGGACCCCCCTTTCTCCGGTGCAACGTAACCTCCGTTACCTTAGCACAAGAGCCAGCACGAGGGAAGGGGAACTTTTTCCCATCCCCTTTTACTTCCGGCTGCCTTCCGCATCTCCCCCGGTTGGCAGAAAACCCTGCGCAAGTTTCCCAAGATGGGTATAATGCTTGGACCTCATGACTTGCTTGAATTCCTCGGCTCATCAGAGCCAGGCGGTCTCTGGTTGAAATCGTCCGTAGAGGTCATATGTCCAATGAAAAGCAAGGAAAAAGCCATAATCAACCGATCCCCGCGGGGCAAGGTCTCCAGGAAGAAGCGGGTGTGCGTGATCAGCCTGGACGGGGTGCCGGGGGAGCTTTTGGTAGACGCCTTCTCCCAGGGAAGGCTCACCGCCCTGCGTTCCCTGTGGGAAAGCGGCGGGTGGGTCGAGATCACCTCTACCCTGCCCCCGGTGTCCGCGGTGGCCTGGGCCACCTACGCCACCGGGGTGGGGCCAGGCCAGCACGGGGTGTACGGGTTCGCGGACTGGGACCCGATAGCCAAAGAGATCTACCTCCTCACCTCCCACCACCTTGGTGTGCCCACCCTTTGGGATAGACTTGGGGAAATGGGCTGCCGATCGGTGATCCTGAACTTGCCCCTCACCTACCCCGCCCGGCCGCTCTCCGGCTGGCTGATCGCCGGCTTCCCCGCTCCAGAGCTCTCCCGGGCCGCCTACCCCCCGGCCCTGGCCGCCCGGCTGGCTCAGGACGACTACCTGGTGGACCCGGACCCCCGGACGGCGACAGAGCCCAGCGTGTTTTTCCCCCAAGCCCGGCAGGCCCTGGCCAGCCGCCGGAGGTGGGCCTGGGAACTCCTAACACAGCCCTGGGACTTCTTCCACCTCCACATCATGGTCACCGACCGGTTGCACCATTTTTACTATCCGGCCCGGCGGGGGGGAGAGCAGCACCAGGCATTCTGGGGACTGTACGAGGAGATCGCCGACCTGGTGGGGGAGCTGGCCGCCGCCCTGCCCCGGGGGGTGGAACTGGTGCTCATGTCCGACCACGGTTTTTGCGACCTCTCCTGGGAGTTGGATTTGAACGCTTGGCTCCTTGAGAAGGGCTGGCTCGAGTTGCGGGGCGAGGGAGAGGGGCCGGGGCGAGTGGCCCCTGGCTCCCGGGCCTATGCCCTCACCCCGGGCCGGATTTACCTGCGGCAGCGGGAAGGGGCTGGGGAGCTGACCGAAGCCCTCTCCGCCCTGACCACCCCGGATGGGGGGCCGGCTATAAGCCAGGTGGTTTTGGGGGAGGAGATCTACCAGGGCCCCCAGGCGGCTCGGGGGCCGGACCTGCTGGCCCTCCCCGCCCCCGGGGTGGAGTTGCGGGGAGGCTGGGGGGAGCAGGAGCCGTTCCGCCCCGCCCCCCGGCCCGGGGGACACACTTGGGAGGGGGCCTTCGTGTGGATCAGAGACCACCAGCCACGTCCCGGAAACCTGCTCGACCTCCCCCCCACCCTGTGGCGGCTGCTCGGCCTGCGTCCCGCCCCCGAGTTCCAAGGACAGGCACTGATCTGACCATGAAGCTCATCATCTACTCCAAAGCGCTCTACTCCACCTGGATCTACTACTCCCCGGACCGGATCCTGTTCGATTGCGGGGAGGGGGCCAGCACCCAGCTCGAGAACAAAGCGTTCGCCATCCGGCACGTGTTCCTGTCCCACGGGCATGCCGATCACATCTCCGGCCTGATGGGCCTCATCAACATCCGCAACAACGCCATGGGGGACAGGGAGAAGGACCTCTACATCTACTTCCCGGCCGGAAACCACTTCGTCTCCGAACTCATCGCCTACTTCGCCCGCACCAACCGGCGCCTGCGCTACCACCTGGAATGGGTGCCCTTGAACCCCGGAGACCGGGTGCCGCTGCTCAAAGGCCGTACCCCCCGCTACATCGAGGCCTTCCCCACCGTGCACTCCCAGGGAGAGCAGTCCCTGGGCTACAACGTGGTGGAGGTGCGGCGGCGCCTCAGGCCCGAGTTCCAACAGCTCTCCCAACAGGAGATCGTCAAGCTGGTTCAGGAGGGCAGGAAGGACGAGATCACTGAGGAATACGCCCAGAAGATCTTCTCCTACGGCGGGGATTCGGTCCCCCTCCGGCCGGCCACGGTGGCGGAGACGGAGGTGCTACTTCACGAGGCCACCTTCCTGGCGGACGAGGACCGCAAGGAGTACAAGCACGCCACCGTGTGGGAGGCCATCGAGGTGGCCCAGCGGGCGCAAGTGAAAAAGGAGCTCATCTGTTTCCACATCTCCAGCCGTTACCGGCGGGAGTTGCCGAAGGTAGAGAAAAAGATCGCCTCCCTGGGGCTCCCGTTCAAGGTGACCCTGATTCCCCCTGGCGAGGTAGTGATCCGCGACTGAAGGAGGAAGCGGTGGACAAAAAATATGTGCAGATCAAGACGGAACTTCCAGGCCCCAAGTCCAAACAGGTATTGGCCCGCAAGGAAAAGGCCCTGCCCCGCGCCCTGGCTGTCCTGGCCCCGTTCGTGGCCGCCCAGGCCCGCGGGGTAGTGATCGAAGACCTGGATGGAAATCGGTTCCTGGACTTCTCGGGTGGCTGGGGGGTGATGGCGGTGGGGCACAATCACCCTAAGGTGGTGGCCGCCGTGAAGGCCCAGGTGGAAAAATTCCTGCACACCGATTTCACCGCCGTGCCCTACTCGGGCTGGGTGGAGCTGGCGGAGCGATTGGGGGAACTGGCCCCCGGCCCCCGCCCCAAGAAGGTGGCCTTCTTCAACTCCGGAGCAGAGGCGGTGGAGAACGCGGTGAAGATCGCCCGGGCAGCCACCGGACGCAAGGCGGTGATCTGTTTCGAACACGCCTTCCACGGCCGTACGTATCTCGCCATGACCATGACCCACAAGGCCATGCCCTACAAAGCGGGCTTCGGCCCCTATGTCCCCGACGTGTACCGCCTCCCCTACCCCTACCCTTACCGACAACCCATTGCCCCGGAGGAGTGGGAGCGCCGGTTCCTGTCGCTGGTGGACCCTGGAGAAGTGGCCTGTGTGGTGGTGGAACCGGTGATCGGCGAAGGGGGGTTCATCGTGCCCCCGCCTGACTTCCTGCCGTTCTTGCGGAAGCTGGCGGACAAGCACGGTTTTCTTCTGGTGTGCGACGAGGTCCAAACCGGCGTGGGCCGGACCGGAAAATTCTTCGCCTGCGAGCACTTCGGGGTGGAGCCGGATCTCATCACCTTCGCCAAGTCCATCGCCGGGGGCCTGCCCCTCTCCGGGGTGCTCGGGGTGACGGAGGTGATGGACCGGCCCATCCCCGGGGCCATCGGCGGCACCTATGTGGGGAATCCGGTGGCCTGTGCCGCCGCGCTGGCGGTGCTGGAGGTAGTGGAGGAGGAGGGGCTGCTCCAGCGAGCGGTGCACATCGGGGGGATCCTGCGCCAGGGGCTGGAAAAGATCGCTGAAAAATATCCCATCGTCGGGGAAGTGCGGGGCCTGGGGGCCATGGTGGGTGCGGAGCTGGTGCGTGACCACCAGACGAAGGAACCGGCCAAGGAAGAGACGACCAAAATTCAACAGGAGGCTCTGAAAAGAGGCCTCATCTTCCCCACCGCCGGGGTGTATGGAAACGTGATTCGGTTTTTGCTCCCCCTCATCACCCCGGACGATGCCCTGGAAGAGGGGCTGGCCATCCTGGAAGAGGCTTTCCAGGCTGCCCTGGGCTGAAGGTACAAGCACTGGGGGGAGGCTGCCGACCTCCCCCCAGTGCTCGCTAGGCTAATTACAGGACCGAGAGGGGCTCCCCAGGCGCGTCATGGGCCCCAAATGGCCCGGAAGTCGATCACCCGCTCACAGAAAATACCGGCTGCGGAGTACATGTAAAGCCGCAACCCGTCCGTTTCCAAAAGCCCGGCTCCGGTGTAGGTGATCTCCACCTGGGCCGAACCTATGCCGGCTGCAGTTACGGCCACCTCGGTGTGATCGAAATGGGGTGCGTCGCTCCCCCCGATGGTGGGCACGGCGGTCACCCAGGCCGGGAGTCCGTAGGCCCCGTCGTAGTGGTAGGTGAGCTGCACCCGCGCCCGCCTTCCGGACTGGAAAGCGGAGTAGCTCAGGAAGTTGCAGCCGGTAGTGGTGCCCGGCCCCACCGGTGGGGGCCCCAGAACCGGGATGATCTCCAGCCGTCCGATGGTGTTCCCCCGCTCGCAGACGAACCAAACCGCACCGTCCGGGCCCAGTTTCACCGTCACCGGGTAGGAACCCGGGGGGAGCCGCCACAGGGAGATCTCGTCCCGGGCAGGGGAGAGGAAGCCGATGGCGTTGCCCTCCCGATCGGCAAACCACACCCCACTGGGGGCGTCCACCGCCACTTCGATGGGCTGAACTCCGCCGGGGATGGGCCAGAGGGTCACGTTTCCGGTAGCGGGATCCAAGCGCCCGATGGCCGGCCGGGTGGTATCCGTGAACCACACCTTGCCACCAGGGCCTACCTCCACCCCCAGGGCGTTAGTGCCGGCCGGCAGGCCGTAAAGCAACACCGTGTCGGAGCCCGGGTCCAGCCGGGACAGGGGAGAGCCCGGCTGGGTGAACCACACCATCCCGTCCGGGGCCACCGCCAGGTCCTCTACCGTGTTGGTGGGGTCAAAGGCGGTCCACTCGGTGAACGGACCGGAGGCGGCGCTGGGAAGCAGGGCGATGGGGGGAGGCAAGGCGGGGTTGCCGGGATGGAATTCCGGGACCACCGGGGTGACCACCGGTTCCACCTCCAGGACGTCCGGCGAGACCGGCTGAGGGGGGAACTGGAACAAGGGGAGGGTCACTGCCACCTGGCTGGGTGAGAACCGGGCGACCTTGCCGGCCAGGCGCTCGTTGAGCCATAGGTTGACGACCCCAGGGCCGGATGGAGCCGGGACGAGCGTGGCCGGCCATCCCCCGACGGTAGGGAGGTTCCAACCCGCCTCCCCGCTGGTAAACACCACTGCCCGCAGGGCATCATCAAGGGGAAGGGTGAAATAGATCATCTGCTGCCCTTCCACCCAAATCCCCAGGGGACTCGCTCCCACATCCCTCTCGGCAATGGTGTTCGCCTGAGGGTCCAGTTTTCCGATCTTCTCCCCGGCAAATTCGCTGAAAAACACCATCCCGTCCGAGGAGAAGGACAGATCGGCGGGAAGAGAACTGGGAGTGGGCACCGGCCATAGGGTGATTTGGGCCGTTTGCGCCACTGCCAAAACACCTCCCAATGCCACCGCCATCACGGCCAGACACAGCTTTTTCATCGCACACCTCCTAGTGGATGTACACACCTTAGCCCCCTCGGTTACGAAGCGCAATGGAAGAGGCTTGATCCTGGGGGAAAAGCAGGTTGCTCCTCAGGTCCGGGGCCCCTTTGTGGGAGCCAAGCTCGCCGGTTGAGCCCAGGGCCCTCCCCCGGTGAAGCTTGCTTCTCCCCACGAATCCCGGTTATAAAGGTCCCCGAGCAGCTGGAGCTGGCAGGGGCTGCACCGGGTGCTTGGGAGGAGCACGAACGGGGCAGGATGTCTTCTAGGGAGAGAGGAGGCAAGATGGTAAGAAGATTTCTGCTCTTGCAGGCGTTCGACAGTAAGTGCTC
>DFNF01000052.1:31782-31950 GCA_002375935.1 Acetothermia bacterium UBA3574 | reverse complement strand
TGAACGGCTTGTTGCTGGGGGGAATGGGATTCGGGGGGACGCTGGAGGTCCGGGAGGAAGGGCGGGCAGCCACGTTCGAGTTCGGCTGTGGCCTGTTCTCCCTGGAACACGCCATCGGGCTCGGCCGGCAAGCCCTGGTGGGACTGGGCGTGGGACTCGGCGGGGGGG
>DFNF01000052.1:0-31465 GCA_002375935.1 Acetothermia bacterium UBA3574 | reverse complement strand
GGGCGTGGGACTCGGCGGGGGGGCAGCCTCGCTGGAGCTGCGCAGCCGGTGGCCGGAGGACTTCCAGGACGCCCTGTCTGCCCCCACCATGACCAGGCTGGAGGCGAGCTTCTTCTCCGCCCTGCTTTACCTGCGGTTCCAGGTGCAGCCCTGGGATTGGTTGGGGCTGGAGGCTTGGGCGGGGTATCTGGTGAGCCTGCCCGTCCCCTGGCAGGAGGGGGGTCGGGACCTCTCCGGGCCCCAGTTTTCCCTCCAGGCACCCTTCTTCGGGCTCTCTGCGGCCTTGGGAGGGATGGAGGAGGAGGCACCCCCAGCCGGGCCTTCGGGCTGAAGGCCCTCGGACTCAGGGGGCGGTGCGCTCCCGGGGGGTGGGGTAGTACTCCCGCAACACCCCACCCCCAATGAACTCCCGCAGGATAGAGGTAGCCGGGATTTCCTCCCCCCGGTAGGGGGTGAACCAACGCAGGGTGGCCAACAGCCTCTCTGCCTCCAGCTTCAACTTGGGGTCCCGCACCTGCAGGAGCAGGGGCTCCACCCTCGGCCGGAGCACCGACCACTCGTAGACCAACGCGGAATTGAACATCACGTCTGCCCGCCCCTGGTAGGGGAAGATGTATCGCTTCTCCCCCCGCCGGACGTTGGGCCACAGCCTGAGGGTGTCCTCGGCCGAGTAGCCGCGGAAGGCCTCGTCCCGCACGATGCGCCGCAGGAGCCGCGTGTCAGTGGTGTGGAGCCTGACAGAGGAATCCAGGTTCAGCTGGGTGAGGGCAGACACGTAGATGCGAAAGGCGTTTTTCTCGATCTCCGGGGGCAGGAGCGCCGGGTTGAGGGCGTGGATCCCCTCGGCCAGCAGAATCTCGTCCCGGGCCAGCCGCAAGGTGAGCCCTTGTTCCCGCCGGCCGGTGCGGAAGTTGTAGTGGGGGAGGGTCACTTCCTCCCCGCTGAGGAGCTGCTCCATTTGGCGTGAGAGCAGCTCCAGATCCAGGGCGGAGATGTCGTCGAAGTCGGTGAGCCCCCGCCGCCGCATCTCCTCCCGGGGGAAGAAGTAGTCGTCCAGGGAGACCGGATACGGGCGGAGGCCCTGGGCCAGAAGCTGAATGGCCAGGCGTTTGGTGAAGGTGGTCTTCCCCGAGGAGGAGGGCCCGGCGATGAGCACCAACCGCCGGCGGACCGGGGGGAGCTCGGCCAGGGTGCGGGCGATCTCCACAATCCGCTGCTCGTGCAGGGCCTCAGATACCAGGATGATCTCCCGGATCCTCCCTTCCCGCACCGCCTCGTTCACCGTCCAGGCGTCGTACACCCCTAGGAGCTCCAGCCACTTGCGGTACTCCACGAACACCTGCCACAGGGCGGTGTAATCCTCGGCCGGGGCGAGCTCGGTGGGCCACTCCCGCCGGGGAAAACGGAGGATGAACCCGTCGTGGTAAGGGGTGAGGGCGAAGTATTGAAGGTAACCGGTTGAGGGCACCATGTAGCCGTAGAAGTAATCGCGAAAGTTTCCCAGCCTATAGAGGTGCAGGTGGTCCTCCTGTGCCCCTTGAATGAGGAGCTGGGCCTTATGAGGCTTACCTTGGGCCTGGAACCAGGCAGCGGCCTCGGCGAGGGACACGTGCTCGCGCAAGATGGGGAGATCTTTTTTCACCAAGTCTCGCATGTGAGCTTCCAGTTTCTCCAACTCTTCCTGGCTGAGGGGCTGCTCCCCCTCGGTGCGGCAGTAATAACCACCAAACGGCACTGAATGGTCGATGATCAGCTTCCTGGTGGGGAACAGCTCGGCCATGGCCGCGGCCAGGAGGAAGCTGAGGGAGCGGGTGTAAATGCGGATGCCGTCGGAATCGGTGAGGAAGACCGGGCGCACCTCCACGTCCCGGGTCACCGGGTAGGCGAGCTCCCGCAACTCGCCGTCAACCACCGCCGCCATGGGGGGCACGGCGGGGTCCGGGTAGGCGGCCCGGACGAACTCCTCCAGGGTGGTGCCCACCGGGGCCTCGAAGGTGCGGCCGTCGGGGAAGTGGGCCTGCACCGTGGTCCGGGGTTTTGCTTCCCTCACTTGAGACATGGGGCGGGATTATACTGCGATTTGCCCCGCCCCCGAGACCTCCTCTCCGAGGGCGAGGTCCCAGGAACCAGAGAGGTGGTGACCTTCCTGGTGGACAAGCCGGAAGTGCGGTCGCTTCCCTGGGGTACGGGGGGCTGATGAGCGGGACCCGGTGGGCACCCACTTCCCTTCCATGCCGTCGGAATAGCCCTAGGCGCGGGGAGTGGTGGGTGGTGCAGGATTCGAACCTGCGACCCCATGCACGTCAAGCATGTGCTCTACCGGACTGAGCTAACCACCCTCGATGAGCCTGGAGGCGGCGCCCGGATTCGAACCGGGGAATAAGGGATTTGCAGTCCCTCGCCTTGCCACTTGGCTACGCCGCCTGGGCGTGTTCATTATAGCCAAGCCCTCTGTTTCAGGTCAATGGAAGAGAGAGTAAATAGGCCAGGAGATGGTGGCCCACCCCAGTGCCCAGCATAATACCGCCCGAAAGGGGGAGCACAAACCTCGGTACAGCTGTACGAGGGGCTAGCTGCGCTGGGGGGGCCGGCGCAAAAGCTGTTCTCCGCCCTGGCCGACGAGGAGCGCCGGCACAAGCACCTTTTGGAGACCGAGTACGACGACCTGCTCGCCGACAATTGACCGCCAGGGGGCCGGACATCCGGCCCCCGTTTCACTTCTCCGGCGACTTGCGCAAGGCCTGGACCAACCTCTCCAACCCCTGGATTGCCTCTGGGTCCGTCTCCCGCAGGGCTGCCAACATGGCCCCCAGGTTGGCCCCTCCGCTGGCGGAGAACAGCTGGAGGAACTCGCGATGATGCGACCGTACTCGTCCATGTCCGGGGCCAAGGCCTCGTGGAGCTTGGCAGCGATCTCCTCCTTCTTCTGGATGATGTCCTCGGCCTGCTCCCAACAACTGGGTTCTGCGGAAGTAATGGGAGCCGGCGGGGCAGCTGCTAATTTGGGGAGTGGGAGCGGAGGCAGGCCCGGAGCGGCAGGGCAGCGAGGAACAGGCCGGTGGCCACCAGCACGATGGCTGCCCCGGAGGCGATCCCAGTCCAAAAAGAGAGGTAAATCCCGCCCACCCCGGCCAGGGCCCCCAGGGCCGCCCCCAGGAACATCATGTGGGAGAACCGCTTCACCAGGAGGTAGGCGGTGGCCGCCGGGGTCACCAGCATGGCCAGCGTGAGGGCCACCCCCACCGCCTGGAGCGACACCACCACCGTGACCGCGATCAGCACCAGCAGGAGATGCCGCAGAAAGGAAGTGGGAAGGCGCAAGGTGGCGGCCAGGTCCGGGTCGAAGCTGATCACCAAAAACTCCTTGTAGAACAGGACCACCACCAATAGGACCGCCCCCCCGAAGGCGGCGATGAGCACAAGGTCGTGGGGGGAGACAGCCAGTACGTTCCCGAACAGAAAATGGGCCAGGTCCACCGCGTAGCCCCGCACCGTGGAGATGAGGGCAATCCCCAGGGCGAACATGCCGGCGAATACGATGCCGATGGCGGTGTCCTCCCTGAGGCGGCCCCGGCGGGCCACCGCCCCGATCCCCAGGGAGGCCAGCACTGCGGTGCCAAGTGCCCACCAGAAAAGGGATTTTCTTCCGCCCCCGGTGGCCAGATACCCCACCGCCACCCCGGGGAGGATGGCGTGGGCCAGGGCGTCCCCGAAGAAGGCCATCCCCCGCAACACCACGTAGGTGCCCATCACCGCACCTAGCCCCCCCACCAGGGCCGCGGCAACCAGGCCCCGGACCATGAACGGGAAGGAAAGCGGCACGGCGAAGAACTCAACCAGCCTCTGCATCCCGCTCCTCCTGGGTCCGACAGGGGTCGGTCACCACCACCCCCCTGCCTTCGGGGAGGGCCTTGAGCCGCCCCCCGAACGCCTGGACCAACTTCCCGGGGGTGAAGGCCTCCTGGGGGGGGCCGAAGGCCGCCACCCGCCGGTTCAAGAGCAGCACCAGCGGGAAATGCTTGGCAGCGACATCTAGGTCGTGCAGGCTCAGAAGGAGCGTCACCCCCCGCTTTTGGAGGAGGTCCAACAGCCCCAGGATGGCCTCCTGGGAGGGAGCGTCCAGCCCGGCCAGCGGCTCGTCCAGGAGCACCAGCTCCGCCTCCTGGGCCAGGGCCCGGGCGATGAACATCCGTTGCTGCTGGCCCCCGGAGAGTTCCCCGATCTGCCGGCCTGCCAGGTGCGAGAGCCCCACCGCCTCCAGGGCCTCTCTCGCCAGGGCCCGATCGTGGGCCCCTGGCCGCCGCAACAGCCCCAGCCGCCCCACCCGGCCCATCAGAACCACGTCGAAGGCGGTGACCGGGAATCGCCAGTCGATCTCCGTCCTCTGGGGGAGGTAGGCGATACAGATGTGCCCGCAGGGGTCCTCCCCTCGGATGCGCACCTCGCCGGAGGCGGGGGGGAGGACCCCGGCGATGGCCCGGAGCAGGGTGGACTTGCCGGCGCCATTGGGCCCCACAATGGCCAGCCGCTCCCCCCCGGAGAGCTTGAAGGACACGTCCTCCAGGGCAGGGCGGCCGTCGTAACGCACCGTGAGGCGCTCCACCTCCAAGGCCGGCGCTCCGGGGAGGTGCACCGCTGCCGGCCGGCCGAGGCGCCCCGGCCACCACCCCTGCCGGCAACTGCGCCCTCTCCTCATCCTCCCCCCAAAGCGGCCACGATGGCAGAGACGTTGTAGCGCATCAACTCCAAATAACTGGGGGCCGGGCCGTCTGGGCCTGACAGGGCCCCCACGTAGAGATACACCACCGCCACCCCGGTGTCCCTGGCCACCTGGTCCACCAGTGGGGAGGCGGTGGTGTGGGCCACGAAGATGGCCGGCACCGAAAGTTCCTGGATCTCTCGCTCCAGCCGGGCCAGCTCCCGGGCCGAGGGCTCGGCCAGGGTGGAAAAGCCCGGCAGGATGGCAAGTTGCCGGAAACCGTACCGGTCGCAGAAATAACCGAAGGCCAAGTGGTCCACCACCAAGAGCCGCCTGTCTTCCGGGATTTTTTCGACCTGGGTTTGGATCCAAGCGTCCAGGGTCCGCAGTTCCTCTTGGTAGGCCTGGGCGCGGGCTTGGTAGTCAGCAGCGTGGTCGGGATCCAGGGAGGCCAGGGCGGCGGCGATCCCCTCCGCCCAGAGGGCCACGTTGAGGGGCGACAGCCACACGTGGGGGTCCACCCGCCCGTCGGGGAAGGTTCGGAGCTCCAACCCCAGGGAGAGGTCCACCACCCGGCGGGCCTGGGAGAGCAGCTGCTCCAGGGCCTCCTCCAGCCCGGCCCCGCAGATGAAAACCAGGTCCGCCCGGGCCAGGAGGGCGATCTCCCGGGGGGTGGGCTCGAAGGTGTGGGGGTCGGTATCCGGGGGCAGGAGCACCACGAGCTCCGCCTCCTCCCCGGCCACCTGCCGCACCACGTCCCCCAAGATGGAGGTGGTGGCCACCAGTGTGAGGGGGGATGGGGCCCCGGGAAGCGCCACCAGGGCCAGCAATCCGGCTGCCAGCACCGCCCTACTCCACACAGCTAAGCCTCCTTTGGCAGTCGGGGCACAGCCCGTAGAACTCGAGCACGTGCCCGGCGATGAGGTAGCCGGACCGTTCGGCGAGCCGGGCGGTCAGCCCCCGGGCCGGGCACAGGTCCAAGGGGAGCTGAGCCCCGCAACCTCGACAGACCAGTCGGTGCAGGTCTCCGGCCAGGAGGCGGTATCTGATCCCCCCGGGGGCGGGGAGGGGTAGGGCCAGCCCCAGCTGGGCCAACAGCCTCAGGGTCCGGTAGACGGTGGCCCGGCCCAGGCCTGGGCAGCGGGCCCGAGCCGCGGCCAGTACCTCTCGCGGGGCCAACTCCCTCCCGGCTTCCCCCAGGGCCTGGATCACCGCCCGCCGGGCCGGGGTGAGCCGGTAGCCAGCGGCTCGGAGTTTCTCTTCCAGCTGCCGGGCATCCACGCTTGATGATACATCGTCTCAGTTAGCCCGACCAGAAAACCCCCGGCCAAATCGAGCTGTCCAGAGGACAACCAGCACCTAGAGGAAGAGCGCGATCAGTCGGTAGAGCCCAAAGGAGAACAGCCCGGCCACCGTCGGGGTGGCCACCCACCCGCCCAGGATCTCCAACACCCGCCGCCGTTCTATGGCCCGGATGCCGTGCACCAGCCCCACCCCCACCACAGCCCCCACCACGGATTGGGAAGTGGACACCGGGATCCCCAAGATGGAGAAGAAGTGGACCCCCAAGGCGGCGGCGAGCTGGGCCGCCGAGGCGCTCAACGGGTCCAGGGCGGTGATCCCGCTTCCAACGGTCTCCGTCACCCGGTGGCCGAAGGTGAGCGCCCCCACCGCCAGCGCCCCCCCGCCCAGCAGGGCCAACCAGCGGGCGGGGAACCCCAGGTTGGCCAGCGGGCCCACCGAGTTCCCTACGTCGTTCGCCCCCAGGGAAAAGGCCACGTAGGCGGCGCTGCCCACCAGCAGCACCCCCACCACCCGATCCCAGAGCTCGGGGCGCTGGATCTTTCGCACCGGGATCGAGAGCAGCTTGTAGAAGAGGAAGGCAAGCAGGCCGGTGAGAAAGGGGCACACCACCCAAATTTGCCCGATGGTGAGGAGCTTGGACACGTTGACGTCCATGCCGGTGGAGAACCCCACCCCGGCCACCCCGCCCACGATGGCCTGGGAGGTGGACACTGGCAGTTTGAACCACGTGGCCAGGGTCACGAACAGGCCGGAGGAGATGAGGGCGGCGAACACGGCGGCCAGGGGGAGCTGTTCGGTGACGATGCCCTTGCCGATGGTCTTCATCACGTTGTGGCCCTGGAGGAGGGCGCCCAGGACCACGAAGGCGGCCACCAACGAGATGCCGCGTTTGTAGGAGAGGAGGCCGGAGCCCACCGAGGTGCCGATGCAATTGGCGGCATCATTGGCCCCGATGTTCCAACCCACGTACGCGCCGGCGGCAAATAGTATGATCAGCTCAAGCATGTTTTTGGAAGTCTATACAAACCGCTCGCCGGCGCAAGGCCGGGGCAGTCGATGCCCTAGAGGAGCCGGTTCGGGGCCGGGGGGAGGCCGCGGACCATGCGGATCCACTTCCCCCACCTCCCCTGTTCCTGAAATCCCAGGCGCCGGTACAACTCCCGGGCTTGCCGGTTGCCCTCCCCCACCCACAGGCAGGCCTTTTTCCGTCCCCGCGCCCGCCCTAATTCGAATGCCCGCTCCAGCAGTGCCCGGGCCAGCCCCTGGCCCCGGAAATCGGGGTCCACCACCAGTTCGTGGATCTCCAACACCCGCTCCCTCCCTCCCCCGGGCCGCCAGTCAGGACAGCAGGCCAAAAAGCCGGCCGGTTTTTTCCCCACCTCCACCACCAGGAACCCCTCCGGACAGGTGGAGAAAAGCCAGCCCAGGTAGTTCTCGGCCGCCTGGAGGTCGGGTTCCCCGTACTCCTCCAACCCCCGATAGGCCCGGAGGTAAAGCCGGGCCAGCTCGCTCAACTCCTCCTGCCTCCCCTGCCTGATGACCACGGCTCAGGCGAAAAGCAGCCCCAAGGAGATGGCCAGCCCCCCCATCAGGATGGCCAGACACGCCCGGTCCAGCGTCCAGCGGGGTAAGGGAGGATGAAACCTCCGCAATCCCAAGTAAAAGCCCCCGCCCAGGGCCACCACGCCCAGGGCCTGGCCCCAGGCGACCGGGGAGAGGAGCGAGGGGACGTGGCTCAAGCCCCATCCCCCGGCCGCCAACAAGCCCAGGGCCAGCGGCCACTCCCCCCGCCAGGCCCTCCCAGGGGGGCCCGGCACCAACAGGGGGATCAGCTTGGCGAACGAGGCGGCGGTCCCCACCCCCAGGCCGAACAGGGTCCACTTCCCCCAGCCGGGGAGGCTGCCCCCCAGGATCCCCTTGGCGGCGAAGCCGGCCAGCGGGGGCAAGCCCACGATGGCGGCTGTGCCCAGGCCCAAGGCCAACGAGGTGCTCAAGCTCAGCCGGCCGGAAAGCTCGTCTATCCGCCTGCTCCCACCGGCGGCGATGGCCTTCCCTGCGGCCACAAACAACAGCGCCTTGAACAGCCCATGGGCCAGGGCATAAGCGGTGCCCCCGAGGAGGGCCCCGGCCCCAAACCCCAACAGCATATACCCCAGTTGGGACATGGTGTGGTAGGCCAAGAAAAGCTTGAGATCCCGTTCCCACAGGGCGTAGATCAGCCCCCCCACTCCGGTGACCACCCCCAGCCCCACCAGCACCCCACTCAGCGGGAACACAGCTGCCAGCCGCACCAGGGTGATGAGGCCCATTTTCACCACCAGGCCGGAGAGGAGGGCGGAGATGGTATGGGGGGCGCGGCCGTGGGCCGGGGGGAGCCAAAAGGCGAACAGGAACACCCCGCCTTTGGTGGCTGCCCCAGCAGCCAGCAAGCCCACCCCCACTGCCAAGCTCCCGTTCCACTGCCAAGTTCCCCCTCGCAGTTCGGCCAGCGAGAGCGTGCCCAGCTCCCCGTAAACCAGCCCCACCCCCACGAGGTAGAGGATCATGCCCACAGTGGTCAGGATCAGGTACTTCAGGCTGGCCCAGATGGCCGCCGGCTTGGACTCATAGCCCACCAGCAAGAAGGAGAGCAGGCTGGTGAGCTCCAGGCACACGAACAGGTTGAACAGGTCCTGGGAGAGGGGCAGGGCCAGGCAGGTGCCCAAAAGCAGGGTCATCAGGGCGAGGAACGGGCCTGACCGTCGCCACTCCTCCCCCAGGGCCATCCCGTGGAACAACAAGGTGAGGGCCCAGAACCCCAGGGCCAGTTGGTCTCCGGCCAAGGTGATGCCCCAGCTTCCGCCACCTACGGGGGTAGGGGGGAAGTGGGGGGCCCAGGCGAGCAGCGCCCCCAGCCCCCCCAGCAGGGCCAGGGCAGACAGCCACCGCTGGGCCCGGGGCCACAGGAGCCCCCCGGCCCCGGCCAGAAAATACCCCATCACCCCGGCCAAGGCGTAGCTCACCCGCCCTCCTCCCGCTCCAACTTGGGCACGTCTTGGGTGTGGCGGTGCTCGGTGAGGAAGATCACGTACACCAGCGACAAGGCCAAGGTGGCGAAGTGGATGACGATGGCGGTGAGGACCAAGGCTTGGGGCAGGGGGTCGGCCGCCGGGCCCGGGCCCCAGCCCAGGATGGGGGGGCGGGCCTGGGGCCGGTGCCCCAGGGCAACCAGGAACAGGGCCGCCCCGCCCGAGGCCACGTTCAACCCCAAAAGCTTCCAGATGAGGTTCCGCCGGGAAAGGAGCGTCCCCAGGCCCAACACCAACAGGGCACTGGCCAAGAAAGTGGCTACCTGTCCCTCCACCTCACACCTCCCCCCGGTGGGCGGCGAAGTGCTCCAGCACCACCCAGGCCCCGGTGGACACCTTGGCCAGGATCAACAAGTTTGCCAGCACAAGCAGCCAGGCACCCCGCCAGCCCAGGGTCAGGCTCCCACCGCCCAGGACGATCAGGGCAGCCAGGCCCCCGTATTCCAACCGGGAGAGCAGCGGCTGGGGGAGCTCCCGGGCCAGGGCCCGGATGCCGCGGGCCAAAGCCAGCAGCAGCAGGCCGCTCCCCAGGATGGCCCCGGCCGGGAACCCCCCACCGGGGCCCAAATGCCCGCTGGCCGCCAAATACACCCCGAACACCCCGATGGCCGGAAGCAGCACGTCCGCCGCCCGCTCCAGGAGGGGCGATTCCGCCACCGGGGGGCGACCCTCCGTCTGCGGCAGCGGCCGCAAGGCCCAACGCACCCCCACCAAGGCCATGGAGAACACCAGCACCTCCAGCAGGGTGTCGTACAGCCTGGCCCCCAGGACCACCGCTGCCACTGCGTTTCGGGCGCCCCACTGGGAAGTCACGGCCTCCCAGGGGGGCAGGGGTGGGCGGGGAAACAGACCAGTTGTCGCCCAACCGATCAGCCCCCCGAGCGTCAACGTGGCCAGCCAGGCCCCCCGCCTCATCCCAGGTACCTCCGCAGCAAATCCTCCAGGGCCCCGCTTCTCTCCATCTCGTCGAGCAACTCCTCCAAAGCAGGCAAGATGGCCTCCTCTTCCCCCGGGGCCACGGCGAAGTGGAAGGAGAGTTCTTCGGGGAACTGAGAGAGCTCGACCTCGGGGAGCTTTCCCCGCAGGTGCCAATCGCGGAAGCGCAGCAGGTCCACCAGGGCGCCCCCCAGGCCACCCCTGGCCAGGGCGGCCAGCAGGGCCTCTTCATCTTCGAACCGGCGCCCTCCTCGGGGGAGGGCGTCGGCTGCCCGATCCCCGGCCACGGCCCCCAGGGGGCCGGGTCGCACCCTGACCTCCACCAGCCGGGTGGGCACCAGGGGACGGGACAAGGGCAGGGTTTCTGATTGGGCGGGTAGAAAGCCGCCCGCGGCCAGATCTGCCTCTTCGGCGGCCAGCAGGCGTGGGATCTCTTCCCGGGGCACCCACAACACCTCAAGGTCCCGATGCAACCTCTGGGCCAACTTCTTCAGGATCTCCCACTCCAGGCCCGCCACCCGCTCCCCCTCCTGGTAGAGCAAGGGGTAAGTGGGGGTGGCGGCCACCACCAGCCGACCCGCCCGGCGCAGGGCCAGGAGGTAGACGAACGTCACCAGTCCGAATCCGATGGCCGCCTCGGCCAGGGCCACGTCCGGGGCAGCCAGGGAGAGGTAAACCCCGGCCAGGGCCAGGGAATGGGCCCCCACCCCCACCACCCCCCACAGGAGCCGCCGCTGGCGGAGGGCGAACAGGGCCAAGCCGAGGGCCAACAGGGAAAGAACCAAAGTGGTCATGGTTCCACCCGCTCCCGACGCACGAACGCCCCCTTGGCGATGGAGTGGGTGGCGATGGGGCCGGTGAACAGGAGCAACGCCAAAAGCAGGATCGTTACCCCGTCAACGTGACCGGTGTAGGTGAGCAGGCCCGCCAGGAACAGCGCCGTGCCCCCGGTTTCCCCCACCCCGGCCCCTTGCAGGCGGGAGTAGAGGTCGGGGAAGCGCCACAGGCCCACCCCCCCGAGTGAAAGGAGCACCAACCCCAGTCCGCACAAGAAGAGGCCGCTCATCCGGCCCCTCCCTCGCCGAACCGGGCCACCAAAACCACTCCCAAGAAGCCCAGGGCAGCGTAAGCCAGCGCCACGTCCAGCAACAGCTCCTGGCCGGCGAGGAGGGCATGGGCGGCCAAGATGAGGCTGATGCGGGTGTTCACCCCGGTGGCGCCGGCCAGGCGGTCCCACAGGGAGGGCCCCTGCCACAGCCGGAGGAACGGGGGCAGGGCGGTGAGGCCGAGGGCCAGGGCAAAAATTCCGCTCAGTCCCATAGCTTCTTCAGCAGGGATTCCAATCGTTCTAGCCCCGGCACCGCAGGCCCCGCCGGCCGGCGCAAACAGTGCACATACAGCAAATCCCCCTCCAGCAGCAGGGCGATGGTCCCCGGGGTGACGGTGATGGCCCACAGGAGGAGGAGCCGGCCCATGTCAGACCGGAGCCGCAGGGGGAAAGCCACCACGCCGGGGCGGGCCTGCCCCCGGAGGATCGCCCAGGCAGTGCTGGCCACCGCCCACAGCACCCGCCAGGCCATCAGGAAAAGGAAGGCCCCCCACAGGTCGAGGCGCAACCAAGCCCGGGCCGGGAAGGGCACGCGCAGGCGCTTGGCGGCTGTGGCCCCCAGCAGAACCAGCGGCAGCCACACGCCCCCCAAGAGCACCGGCAGGCTTGCCTGGCGCCACAGCGCCACCCAGCTTCCCCAAAGCAGGGCGCTGATGACCGCTGCTCCGAGCCAAGGGGCCATAGCGCTGCAAGTATAGCCGGTGGGCCGCAAGGACAGCGTTTTCCCTCGGAAAAGTGCCCACCTTGTCAATGCTGGAGTGAAGTCCGAGCCGGCTTCCTGCCCCGGCGTGGACAAGCGGCCGGCCCGGCTATCGGCTCACCCCCAGGGGGGGAGGTCGGATGGCCGGGCCAGGGGGGTGTAGCGTGCGGGGTAGAGGAGCCGGTCCCAAGCGAGGAAGAGCGCCCGGGCGGCCGCCGAGCGGGGCAAGGCCCAGCGCAACAGCCGTTCCCAGAGCAGCGGGGGGCGGCTCAGAGGGCAAGCCCGCAAGCACAGGCCACAGTCGGTGCCGAACTTCCGCCACACGAAGAAACACTTGTCCCCATCCATAACCCATTTCTCCACCCCCCGCACCAGCTCCTTTTCCCCGCTGGGGATGGCCCCCGCCGGGCAACTGTCAGCGCATTTCCGGCACCGGCGGCACAGCTCCTGGACCCCGAACGCCCGTGGCCTGTCAGGTTGCAAAGGGGCATCCGTGCTCACCGCGGCCCACCTAACCCGGGGCCCGAACTCGGGGGTGAGGAGGCATCCCAGTCGGCCCAGTTCCCCCAAGCCCGCCTCCCAGGCCAGGGGGACCACCAGCAGCCGATAGCACCCGTCGATGTGGGCTCGAGCCGGATAGCCCAGGGCCCGCAGCCACCCGGCCAGGATCAAGGCTGCTTGGCCTACCCGGGCGTATTGGCGCGCGCTCTCCGAAAGCGAAATCGCGGTGGGGGCTTGCTGTACCGCCCGCCAGTCCATCTCCACCCCCAGCACCACCGCCCACCGGTGGGGCAGCTCAATCGGCCGGCCATAGTCCCCGCCCCGGCCCACGTGAGAATACAGGTAGGCTTCCTCCAGCGGGGCGATCCCCACCAGGTCCACTCCCAAGTAGTGGGCAACGCCCTTGAGCAGCCGGGTGAATTCCTCTCGGGGTAACTTCACCTGCTCGGAGGAGACTTGGCCGGTCACCGTGGGGTGGAGGGCCTTCAGGTGGGAGAAGCAGGCGGTGGGAAGGCGGGAGAGCAAGGGGTGGAAATACCGGCCGCCGGGGGTTCCAAGCGGCGGCAAGGTCCGCCACCTTTCGTCTTTCTCTTTAAAGGCAGGCCGCCGGGCGTAATAGTTTCGGTAGCGTTCGCTCCCGGGGCGGAGGTGGGCCCGGGAGAAGATGAGGTCGCGTTCGTCCACCCGGGGCTGGGGGCCCAGGATGCGAATCCCCTGAGGCCGGCGGCCGGGGATGAATAACAGGCCTGAGACGACCAAGCTGGCCCCGGCAACTGCGAGGGAGAGGAGTGGCCGCAGGGGCAGGACCAGCAAAAAGGCGAGGGCGAAGCCGATTGGCCACGGGACAATTAGAAGGAGTGCACGTCGGGCCGCGCTCCGCTCGCCTTGGCACCAGGGGGTGAGGCAGGCCACGAGGGAGAAGCACCCCAGCAGGACTGCTTCGAACAAGCCAAGGACCACTGGCCAACCCATAGGCGCATCCTAAATTCGGGAGCCGGGGTCGGTCAACTCGCGGCCAAGCTGGGCCCCAGGATGAGCACGGTGAAGGCCATGTCTGCTAGGACAAAAGTGGCCCAAGCCGGAAATAGGGTGGGCTCTCCCGCTCGCCGAAAGTAGATGAACAGAGCCGCCAGCCCCAGGAGGGAGGGGATGAAGGGCAAGACCCGGGCCGCGGCCTGGGCGGCCTCCAGGGACAGCCAAGGGGAAAACGGAACCCCACCGAAGGTCCCGGTCAACACCACTTTGACGATCAGGAAAGGCAAGATGGCCAGGGCGAGGAGTGCTTTTGGCCACCAATGGCGGAGGGACTCCTCACCCCCGCGCAAGTAGTGGACGAACAGCAGCCCCAGTCCGGGCACGCTGGTTACCAACAGCAAAGGGAGGAAGGCCAAGCCCCCCACCAAACCGGAGGCCACAGTGCCTGCGAAGTAAGCCACATCGTCCCAGCCCAGTTGGTTGAGCCGGGGGCGTTCTCCTGGGGCTGTGGAGGCGTAATACAGCCGGTACTCGCCATAGCCCAACATGTCGAGCCAAGCTACGTGCCAGCCGCGGTCGGAACGACGCAGCACCGTGAAGTAGGAGAAATTGCTGCTCCTGGCTACTGGCGCCCACCCCAACGGCCGACCCTCCTGGAAAGCCACCACTGCCGGCTGGACCTGCAGCTTCCCCCGGCGGACGAGCTTGGCCCCACAACTCAAGAGGGCCACCCCGCGGCCACCGGGGATGCCCCGGGGGTTATACAGGTCAGCCGGGCGAATGGTGTGGCCCGGGGGGACCGGGGCCAGCAATAAACCTTCTGCCTCCAAGGGGTAATCGTCTGGAAACCAGCTCGGCAATTTGAGCTGATAGGTGGACGCCTGGGAGGGGTGATTGAGGAGAAAAGCGCACACCCAAACTTCGGCCGTGCCGGCCAGGTTTCCGGTCCGATACTCGAACCCCGCGGCACAGTACCCCCACTCTTCTTCCAGGGCGATGGCCGGGGGGGTGGGAATCGCCCCGGTGGGCAGGGGAAAGCTAGCCAGCTCCACCGGGGGAGAAATGCCGCGCTCGGTTGCCTGCACGTAGGTCAACGGGAACAGGGAGGGGTTTCCCCCGGCGGGCCAGACCAGGTGGACGGTGTCCCCTTGGGCCGCCAAGGCCGGTGGGCCCTGCCCCGGGCCCAGTTGCCAGGTCTGGGGTTCCCCGCCTTCGGGGGACCAGCGGCCCAGCCAAACCTCCCCGGCGGCATCCAGCCAGGCCAGCCAGATCGCCTCCCCGGCGGCAAGTGCCTGGTAGGAGCGCACCCCTGGGGGGTCCTCCGGGGTGAGGGGCAGGGGGTGGCCGGTGGGTTCACCTCCGGGCCCCAAGGGGAGGAGGTACAGTCGGCGGGGAGCCTCGGGGGCCAGCCGTGCCAGGAATGCCAACCACCCCTGCCCGGCGAACTTTAGAAATTGGGGTTGGCCGGCATAGATGAGCGAAAGAGAAACCGCCTCCGGCTCCCGCACCCCTCCCTCGGCGTCCACCGAGGCGAGGAACAGGGCCAGGGTAGTGCCCGCGAGGTCGGACCAGGCAAGCCAGGTTTCTTCCCCCCAGGGGAGGATGGCCGGTGGTTCCCGTTGGTCCGGCTCCGCGATCGCAATCCCCCGGCTGAATCCACTTCCCGGAAGTGGGGGAGTCCTCAGGGCCAGGCCGGGCAGGGCAAGCCCCAAGGTCAAAACCCCCGCCAGGCTCACCAGCCAGACTACCTTCCCCATGGCTGAACAGTATACCCCCCAAAAAAGCGGGGCCCGCGCATGCGGGCCCCGCGTCCTTGCGTAAAGCGAGCTAGCCTCAGCCGCCGCGTGCGGCCATCTTCGCCTCCATGTCCAAGACCCAGGTCTCGTAGTGGTTGATCTCATGCCAGCGGCGGGAGAGCCACGGCTTGGTCAGGACGACCTCGGTGTAGTAGTAGATGGGGGCGATGGCGGCGATTTCGTCAACGAGCAACCTCTCCGCCTCGCGGTACAGGGCCTGGCGCTCGGCCGGGTCCCGGGTCATCTGGGCCTGGATGGTCAACTCGGAGAAGCGGCGGATGGCCTCGCCCACATACGGATCGTCGAAGCTCATCCGCACCCAGTTGGAGCCCTCCTCCGGGTTGAACACCTCGTGCACCCAGTTGTTCTGATCCGGGTAGTCCATGCACCAGCCCAGGCGGTAGATGTGGGGCTGGTTCTCGATGGGGGTGTCGGGCTTGAGGGTGGTGAGGTACACCTTCCACTCCTGGGTCTCGATGCGGATGCTGGCCTTGGGGAACACCTCCAGCCACATGGCCTGGATGGCCTGGGCGATGCGGGCGTGGCCCTCGGACACGTTGTGCATGAGCAGGAGCTCCAGGCCTTCACCATCGGGGTAGCCGGCCTCGGCCATCAGCCGGCGGGCTTCCTCCACCGCCCGCTCGTAGCCCCAGCCGCCCATCTCTTCGGGCAGCGCCCAAGGTGCAATGCTGGTATCCCCGGCCGCACTACCGAAGATCATCTCCGGGGCGAAGGTGTTGGCCGGGATCTGGCCGCCCTTGGTCACCTCCTCCACCAGGGTCACCCTGTCGATGGCCATGGACAGGGCGCGGCGTACCCGCGGGTCGTCCACCGGCGGCTTGGTGGTGATGAACCCGTAGTAGTAAGTGCAAGGGATGGGGCGGATGGTCAGCTCCTTGGACAGCACCGGGTCGGCCTTCACCCGGTCCATCTCGGGAAGCGGCACCGGGCCCACATCCAGCTCGTTGTTGAGGTACATGGCGAAGGCAGTGGAGGCCTCCTGGACCATGGTGAAGTAGATCTCATCGATGTTGCCGTCTACCTTGTCCCAGTCGGGCCAATAGGGGTTCTTCACCATCACCATGTGGTCCTCGTGGACCCACTCCTTCATGCAGTAGGGGCCATTGGTGACGATGTTGCCGGGCTCGATCCACTGCTCGCCGTGCTCCTCGATGACCCACTGGGGCTGGGGCCGGGCCACCCACATGGAGGCGATCTGGAGGAAGTAGGCGGCGGGAGCCCGCAGGGTGAACTTGATCGTCCACTCATCCAGGGCCTCTACCCCCACCGCGTCCCGCAGCTCGAGGAAGTTCTCGGCCTCCGGGTCGGCGGAGTTGAACTCAGCGGCCCCCTCGATGATCAGCAGCACGGCGGCGTAGTAGGAGCCGGAGCGGGGGTCCAGCGTGCGCAGCACCCCGTACTCGACATCGTATGCAGTCACCAAGCGATCCAGCTTGGTCACTTCCCCGGTTGCAGGGTCGCAATGCACCCAGTGGACATCATTGCGCAGGTGGAAGATAAATTCGGTGGCATCCTCATTCACTTCCCAGCTGGTGGCCAGCTCCGGGATGGGGGAATAGTCATCCTCGGCCAAGTCGGTGAGTCCCATGAACATCTGTTCGATGATGTTCACCGAGGTGGTGTCCTCGGCCAGAGCCGGATCGGCCGTGGGGGGTTCCGTACCCAGGTTGTAGTGCAACACCACTTTCTCTTGGCCCAGAGCGGGCCACAGAAGGAGCCCCATGACCGCCACTATCAACAACCCAATCCTCGCACCTTTCATCCTCTTACCTCCTCTTTGCTTTAGAAGTTCCCTGGCAGCCTGCCTGCCGTTTTGGTTTCCCTCCCTGACATCACCTCCTCTTGCGGTCTAAACACATTCTAGGTTCCGCGCAAGCGCGGGTCAAGCGCATCCCGCAGCCCATCCCCGAGGAAGTTGAAGGCAAGGGTGGTGAGGGTGAGGGCTGCCCCCGGGATCAGACACTCCCAAGGGTAGACGCGAATGGCCTGGTAGGTATCGGAGATCATGAGGCCCCAGCTGGGGGTGGGGGGGGTAACCCCCAACCCGATGAAGCTCAGGAAGGCTTCGGTGAGGATGTAGCCGGGGATGGCCAGGGTTTCGGCCACGATGCAGGGGCCGATGATGTTGGGGAGGATGTGGCGGAACACGATCCGGAGGTTGCTCGCCCCCAGGGCCCGGGCGGCCTCGATGTACTCCTTCTGCTTGACAGATAGGGTTTGCCCCCGTGCCAGCCGAGCCATACCGATCCAGTTCAGCATCCCCAGGGCCAGGAACACGAAGAACAGCCCCCCCATGGCCCGGTCGAGCTGGGTGAGCAAGCCCATGAACCCGGTGGCCCCGGCCCGGCTCACCGCCTTGAAATAAGCCTGGAGCAGGATGATGAAGATCAGAAGCGGGAAGCCATAGAGGAAGTCCACGAACCGCATCATGATGTTGTCGATGGCCGGGCGGGCGAAGCCGGAGATCACCCCATAGGTGAGGCCGATCAGCAGGCTCACGGTGGCCGCCACGAACGCCACTGAGAGGGAAACCCGGGTGCCATAGACGGTGCGGCTCCAGATGTCCCTCCCCAGATAATCTGTTCCCAGAGGATATCCGGGCGTGCCGGGGGGGAGGTCCCGGTTGCGGAAGCTGGTTTTGGCGTAATGCTGCAGGGCGATCAGCGGCCGCACCTCTTTCCCAAATGGGAGGGAGATGATCGAGGTGTCGGCGAACAAGGCGAAGATGATCATGAGCAGGATATAGAGCCCCGCCACCACCGCCGCCCGATGCTTGAGCAGCTGGTGGAACGCGTCCCGGAACGGCCCGCGTGACCTAGCTTTCTTTGGCTTTTTGCCTCTAAACATCGTTCCTGTGCCTAGTCGTAACGGATCCTAGGATCGAGCCAGGCGTAGCTCAAGTCTACCAACAAGTTCCCGGCTACCAGAAGTACCGAATATACAAGTGTCACGCCCATTATCACTGGATAATCCCGATTGGTGATGCTGTCCACGAAGTACCTGCCCATCCCGGGTATGCCGAAGATCCGCTCTACGATCAAGCTCCCGGTCACGATCCCGGCGAACATGGGCCCCAGGACGGTGGCCACCGGGATGAGGCTGTTGCGCAACCCATGCACCACGATCACCCGGAAGCCATGCAACCCCTTGGCCATGGCGGTGCGCATGTAATCCTCCCGGATCACCTGGAGCAGGCTGGCCCGGGTGAGCCGGGCGATGGAGGCTGAGTAAGCGGTCCCCAGGGTCACCATGGGCAAGAAGGCGTGGGCCCAGAACTTGTGGGTCATGGGGGGGAAGATCCCCAAGTACAGCTGGGTGTAGTCCACCCCCCAACGGGCAGCGGGAAACCAGCCGAGATGAACGGAGAACACCCAGATGAGCAGGGGCCCCAGCACCATGTTGGGGATGGACACCCCCAGGATGGCGATGAAGGTGGCCGAGTAATCCACCAGAGTGTTCTGTTTGACGGCGGCGATGGTTCCCATCGGGATCCCGATCAGTAGGGCCAGAATGAGGGACAACACCCCCAGCTGAGCGGAGATGGGGAAGGTGCGCCGGAGGATGTCGTTCACCGTCTGGCCGCGGCTGTAGTAAGAGGGGCCGAAGTCGAACCGAAGGACGTCCCAGATCCACAATCCAAGCTGAACGTAAACCGGCTTGTCGAGGCGATATTTGCGCATCAGATTCTGGCGTACGCTCTCCGGGAGCTGCTTCTCGCCGGCGAAGTCGAACGGCCCCCCGGGGATGGAATGTGCCAAGAGGAACGTAGCGGTGATGATGGCCAAAAGCACAGGGATGAACCACAAGATCCGCCGAATGATGTACTTGATCACCGCGCTAGCCCTCCGTGGTGTACGATCGCCATCACGTAACTGTATCCTCAGCCCCAGGGCAGTTCAAGAATCACAGGGATCCACCTCCCCAGCGGGAGCCTCCTCCACGGTGAGGGCGATGATGGCCAGCTCCCGGCCCTCTTCGATCTCAACCCGCCCCCCGCAGCGGGGACAGCTGAGCACCGGGGCCTGAAAGTGCCAGCCCTCCCCTTCCACCCGTGGCACCGGCCCCCGATACCCACAGCTGCGGCAGCGCACCCGCACTTCCACCCGTTCGATTTCCAGCTCCGAGCCAGCCAGGGGAGTGCGTTCGGTCAAAATGTGCCATGCTTCCTTGAGGGCTTGCTGGGACAGGATCAAGAGTTCTCCTTGCCGCACGTGGACCTTGCGCACCCGCCCTGAGACCGGTTCCCTCTCCAGGTGTTCCAGCAGTCCTTGGAGCAGGGAGTGGGCGAGGGAATACTCGTGCATTCACTCGGCGAGGCCCAGGGCCGAGAGGAGCTCCTCCACCCCCCGGCCGCTTTTGGCGTCGGTGAGCACCACCCGCCCGTGGGGGTTCACCCGCCGGTAGTCCTCCACCAGCCGCTGAGGATTCACCCCCACCACCTCGGCCAAATCCAGCTTGTTTATGGTCACCACGTCCGTTTGGGCGAAGATCTTGGGGTGTTTTCGGACCATGTCATCCCCCTCGGTGACCGAGATCACCACCACCTCTTGTTCACATCCCAGGGGGAAGTCCGCCGGGCACACCAGGTTGCCCACATTCTCCACAAACAACACGTCCACTTCTGCCAAGGGGAACTCCTGCAAGGCGTGGCGCACGCGGTGGGGGTCCAGGTGGCACTGGTCCTCGGTGTTGATGAGGGCGCTGGGGAGCCCGGCAGCCTGGAACTTTTTGAAGTCATCGTCGCCGGCCACGTCCCCGGCGATGGCCCCCACCCGCAGGCCCCGCGCCCGCAGGCGCTCTGCCAGGCGCAGGATGAGGGTGGTCTTCCCCGACCCGATGGCGCCCATCACGTTGACCGCCCGCACCCCGTGGTCGGCTAACAGCTCGTAGTTGCGCTCGGCCAGCTCCAGCTGCCTCTTGAGTACGTCCCCAAACCCTGTCCTGATCTCGTGCATGGCCCCATGTTACCCCCCCGCCGGGCCTGAGGCCAGCTTCAAGCCGACAGCGAAATTTGGCTAGTTGCCCCTTCTCTTCCTAGACTCGCGTATCAGCCCACGGAGGTGGCAGATGAGGAGAAGCACGACTGTTGTCACGTTCTTGGTTGCAGCCGCCTTGGGTATATACGCAGCCAGCCAGGGAGAACCCGATGTCGCCCTGCCCCCGGGGGCAGTGGAAACGTTGGCCTTGGGTTGGCTCAGCGAGCTGGCTGTGTCTCCAGACGGTCGCCTGCTGGCGGTGGCCACCCTGGGCGAGGTGGAGCTCTTCAGCTTCCCAGCCCTGGAACCAATCGCCACCCTAAACCTCCCGGGCGGGAACGCCTTCTCAGTGGCCTTCTCGCCGGATGGCCACTATCTGGCGGTCGGCACCTTCTCCGCGGTCCACCTGTGGAAGCTTTCCTCCCAAGAGATCTCCTTCAGCCTCACCGGCCGGTTCGGCAACGTGTTCGCCCTCAGCTTCTCCCCAGATGGCCGGTTCCTCTTTGTGGGTGAGGGAAACGGCAGCGTCATGTTGTGGGACCTCGGGCAGCAGGAAGTTGTGTGGGAACGCAACGAGCACGCCTGGGGCGTCCGGGGCGTGGGCGTGTCCCCGGACGGGACGCTCTACGCCTCCGGGGGGATGGACCAAGGGGTGCTGTGGGACGCAAGTGGAAACATCATCTACACCTTCCCAGGCCGGGCGTGGAGCACCGCCTTCTCCCCTGACGGAGACTTTTTGGCGCTGGGGGCGGGGAAGATCGTGGAGATTTGGGATACGCAGGTGGGGCTCCTCTTCCACTCCATGTGGGAACACACCGGCTGCGTATGGTGGGTGGAGTTCTCTCCAGACGGCGAGCTCCTGGCTTCCGCCTCCCTGGATCACACGGTGCGCCTCTGGGACCCGGAGGCGGGGGTGCCGCTTGCGGAACTCCTTTATCATAAGGATTCAGTGGAATGCGTCCGATTTTCTCCGGATGGCCGCTGGCTTGTCTCGGGGTCTGTCGATGGGGAGGTTTGCCTGTGGGAGGTGGGGGAGGTGCTTGCCCAGGGTTCGGAGGAAGACTCACCCTGAAAGCCGTACTCTGGAGGGGAGGCTGGTTTTCAAATGGCGATCACTTGAGCCCGGAGCGCGCTGGGCTCCCGCGAGGCTGCCCGAGTGCGGTCCATAAAAATTGGAGCGGGCAACGGGAATCGAACCCGCGACCTTCAGCTTGGGAAGCTGACGCTCTACCAACTGAGCTATGCCCGCTCGCCAGAACTTATTATAGCCACCTCGGGGGGAGCTGGCTACTCCACCCGCAATGCCTCCAAGGCCGGCATGGGCTCGCGCCGCAGGAAGGCCAATGTGGCCCCGCCTCCGGTGGACAGGTGGGAGAACTTGTCCTCCAGACCCAGCTTGACCACCGCTTCCCCGGTCTCACCCCCGCCCACTACGGTGAACGCTTCCGAGTCGGCCAGGGCCCGGGCGATGGCCTCGGTTCCCCGGGCGAAGGGGGTATACTCGAACGCCCCCATGGGGCCCGCCCACACCACCGTGCCCGCTCCGCTGAGCACCTCGGCGAAAGCAGCCTGCGTGGCCGGCCCGATGTCCAGCCCCAGCCACCCCTCGGGGATGGCACCGGCCGGGAACACCTTGGTTTCCACCTCTTCCCCCAGCTCCCGGGCCGCAACCACGTCCTGCGGCAGATGGAGCTCCTTCCCCTGCTGGGTTGCTTGCTGGATGAGATCCCGGATGGTGGGCACAAGTTCCCGGTCCACGATGGAGTCGCCCACCTGCTTCCCCTGGGCGACCAAGAAGGTGAAGGCCACCCCGCCCCCGATGAGGAACCCGTCCACCTGAGGCAGGAGGTCGGTGAGCACCCCCAGCTTGTCCTTGATCTTCTTGCCCCCCACGACCACGTAGTAGGGCCGCCGCGGATTTTCAGTGATCCCGCACAGAACCTCCACTTCCCGGGCCAAAAGCAATCCGGCATAGGCCGGCAGGTAGTGGGTCACCCCTGTGGTGGAGGCGTGGGCCCGATGGGCGGTTCCGAAGGCATCGTTCACGTACAGTTCGAATGGGGCGGCGAGCTCCCTGGCGAACTCGGGGTCGTTCGCCTCCTCCCCGGGGTGAAAGCGCACGTTTTCCAGGAGCACGACCCCCCCCGGGGGCAACCCGGCCACGGCCTCCTCCACCGGGTCGCCAACACAATCCCGAATCAGAGGGACTTCTTTGTCCAATAGCTCCCCCAGCCTCCGGGCCACCGGGGCCAGCGAGAGCTCCGGAACCACCTTCCCCTTGGGGCGCCCCAGGTGGGAGCAGATCGCTACCTTTGCCCCCCGCTCAACTAGCCAGCGGATGGTGGGGAGGGCGGCCCGGATGCGGAAGTCATCCGCCACCTGGCCCCGGTGGAGGGGCACGTTGAAATCGGCCCGCAAAAGCACCTTCTTCCCCTGTGGTTCGCTTTCTGCAAGGAGCCTAAGTTTCATGAGCATCACCGGGTGACGATTCTAGTGGGCTTTCCCGGCCAGCACAACCGGCGCTGGCCCTGGGCGTGGGGGGCGGTATCATGAGGACGTGTGGGAGGAAGTTGGTCCCTGGCTCCTGGTGGCACTGCTCGTGGGGTTGGCCCTGGCCGGCCTGCCCTGGCTGTTCACGCTCATCCCAGATGAAGCCACCTCCTTCCTCATCCAGACTCTGCAGGACTTCGAACAAATCAGGGACATTCAGGCCCAAGTGCTGGTGGTGATCGAGCGATCGGAAGGGGCCCAGTGCCTGAAGTTGGACCTCCTGTGGCTCCGAGAGGCGGGGGCCGCGCGGGCCGCCCTGAGGTGGCCCCCCCAGCTCAGCGGAGAGGTGTTCGCCTACCACAGTGGGAGACTTACCCACTACCTCCCCAGCTCCGACCCCCAGCAGACCGGGGGGGTGATCGTGCGGGTAACCTTGGATCAAGCCGGAGTCCCTGCTCTCGAAGAGCTGGTGGCCAGGCTGGTGCCTGAAGCGCTGGTGAATGCCCTGCGCCGGGGGGAGCTGGAGGCCACGATTTCGCAGCAGGTGTTCGGAGAGGGGTGGGACAGGTTGTGGAAGTGGGCGGCCGGCTGGGGGCACGAATTGGCAGTGCCGGGCCTCGCCCAGGACCTGGTGCCCAAGTCCCTCCGGGCCTGGCCGGAGGGGTTTACGGTGTGGCTCCCTAACATCCCCCCGCTTCCCGGGCCCCGCCGGCTGGAGATCGCAGGTGGGCTGGAGGAATGGCCCCACTTCCGGCGACTGGAGTTGTGGTTTCCCCCCGGAGCCCTCCTCCCCTCAAACGCCAGGTTGCTCCTGGGGGGTGAGGAGGAAACGGTGCTCTGGCTCTCCCTCCGGGGGGTGAAAGTCAATCAGGGACTGGCCCTGCGGGAGGTACTCACCCTGCCCCCCGCACGGGCAGTGATCTGGGAATAACTTTTGGCCGCCCGTTTTCTCGGGCCGCCTCCCGGTCGTCCATCATCCGGGCCAACTTTCCCCCTGCCAGGCCAGCACCGGTGGCTCATGCGAGTCACACCAAACCCTCACCGCCCTACCTGAGCAGAAACGGACTCCCAGCGGGTCCACCTAAAACAAGGGCCAGCGTCAATCCCAGCTGAAGCCCTGCTCTCGGAAAAGCCTCAAGCAGGCGTCCACCACTCGGGGATCGTACAGGGTCCCCTTGCCCCGCTCGATCTCCTGCAGGGCCGCTTCGACTCCCCTGGCGGGCCGATAGGGGCGGTGGTGGGCCATGGCCTCCACCACATCGGCTACCCCCAGGATCCTGGCTTCCAGTAGGATGTTCCCGCCAGTAAGACCCTGGGGATAGCCTGAACCGTCCAGTCGCTCGTGGTGCTGGAGGATGATCTCCTGGACCGCCCACGGGAAATCGATGTCCGCCAGGATCTCTGCAGCCACCTGGGGATGGGCTTGCACCAGCTTGAACTCCGTCTCGCTCAGCCGGCCCGGCTTGGCCAGGATCTCAGCCGGGATGGCCACCTTGCCGATGTCATGGAGCATGGCCGCCATGCGCAGGCCCTCGATGCGCTCCTTTGCCAGCCCCAGTTCCTGGGCGATGGCGCAGGCGAGCTCCGCCACCCGCTGGGAGTGGTCGGCCACATAGGGATCGCGTTTCTCTATGATGCGTACGGCCGCAGTTACTGCTCCAGAGAGCAGGCGCTCCGTCTGCTCCAGGGCTCGTTGCAAGCGGTCCTCAGCCTCGGCCAACGGGGTGATGTCGGTGAACACCCCCTGGGTGCCTATGAATCTACCTTCCTCAAACCGAGGCCCCCCGCTCACCAGCACCGGCACCCGCCTGCCGTCCGCCCGCAGCAGCTCCAGCCGGCGCCTTTCTCCCACCCCCTCCTACAGCCGGGTCAGGGCTTCCATCACCTGCTGGCGGTGCTCCTGGGGCACGAACTCGGTCCAGTGCCGCCCCACGATCTGCTCCGGCCGCAACCCCACCAGCTCCCCGAACGCGGGGTTGGCGTAGATGATCACCCCCTCCGGATCGTTCAGAGCCACTCCCTCGGTCATGGACCGGATCAGCCGTTCGTTGAACTCCTTGAGCGACCGCAGTTCCTCAAGGTTCCGCAGTTTGGCCAGTGCCAGCGCCGCCTGGTCGGCGAACGCCAGGAGCAGCTCCTTATCCTCCTCGGTCCAGCGATGCCCCCGGAGGAGGGCGAACACCAGGACCCCCAGCCGCTCCCGGCCGGCCCGCAGAGGGATCCCGGCCATCGCTTCTATGCCCAACACCTCGTTCAACACGGAATACATGCGGCTCCGGGGGGCACCTTCAAGTTGAGGGCGGTAGCACCAATTGGGCTCGTCCCCCAAAAACACCCGCACCAGCCAATGTGCGTCGTTCTCCAAAGGGATGACAGCTCGTCCTCCTCTATCCAGCACCTGGCGCATCTGAGCTTCGAGTTCCTCGTCCACTATCGTTACTGCCTCCTGCGAGATGGCTTTGCCGTCTGGGGTCAGAGCGAACAAAGCTGCAGCCGGTGCACCTAATAGCTGACGCGCACCCTGCACTACACCTCGCAGCACCTCCTGCTCACTCTCAGCAGCGGTGGTCCTGCCGACCAGCTCCACCAACAGCCACAGCCGCCGGTTGGCCTGCCCCAGCTGGTCGGCCTTCTCCTTCAGTTCCGTAAACAACCGGGCGTTCTCCAAGGCGATGGCCGCCACATCGGCCAATAGCCCCAGGGTGATCCGGTCGGTGGGGGAGAAGGCGTCTACTTTCTGGGACTCCACATTGAGCACTCCCAACACTTTGCCCCGCGATTTCAACGGCACGCACAGCTCGCTCAAGTTGGGGCGGGTGCCCCGGATGAAGTCCGGGTCTTTCCGGGTATCCGGGACATAACTGGCCTCCCCAGTGCGGGCCACCCTGGCCATCACCCCCTTCCCGGTGGCCAGGGAGAACTCCCGCGGGCCGGGAGGGTTCCCCAGGGTATGGGCCCCCAGCACCAGCTTCTCCCCGCCCTCATCCAGGAAAAACAGGCCACAATCATCGAAACCCAGGACCTGTTGGGCCGCCCTCACCACCCGCAGGGCCACCTCGGCCGGGTCATGGATCAAGGTGAGCTCCCGCCCGAACGCGCCGATGGCGGACAGGCGCGCCTGGAGTTGGTCCTTTTCCCGGGCCAGCTGGAGCGAGTGCAGGGCGTGGCCCAGGTCTTGGGCCACCTCCTCGATCAGGCTCAGGTCCTCGGGGTCGGGGGTCACCCCGGCCGCGGCCACCACCCCCAGCACCCCGTAGACCTTGTCCTCATGGGCGATCTTGGCCACCAAGGAAGCCTCACCCGGGGGCATGGCCCTGAGCGGACAGTCGCGACACTCCTCGGCCCCGGCCGGGAAGTTCACCGGGGCGGCCCGGCTCAGGGCGGCCTGGGCGCAGGGGGGGGAGCCTTCCGGTGCCGATGTGGGCGAGCAGCCTACCCAGCCGCTCCTCCTCCCCGCTGGCGGTGGCCCAACTGGGGGTTCCCCGCTCGTCCACCAGGGCCAGCCACACCGCCCGATAGCCCCGGGCCCGCAGCAGGCGATCGCACGCCTCCCGCAGCAGCCGCTGTGGATCCCGCTCCCGGGCGATGAGCTGGTTGACCTCGCGCACCGCCCGGAGCACGGAGGCCAGGTGCTCCAGCCGAGTGGCCGGGGCCTGGGAGGCTCCATTCGGCGCCTCGGACCGACCCATAGCTTTCCTAGTCTAACACTCTAGCCACATGATTGTCAAATCTGACGATGCCTCCTGTTCTCCACGAACTGGGCAACACGGAAGCCGGCACGGGGGACTCGCGGGCTTGCCCCGGCTATCAGGAGCACTTATACTGCCAGAAAAGGAAGGTAGGTGAAGTACGCCCAAGTGCCACTAGCTTGAGAGTGTAGGTCCAGTCTCCGCTTTCTCGTGGTTCATACTTGCTTCCCGCTTACCCTTTCCCATCTCGCAACCGCTGCCGGGGCGCGGCCATGAGCGAAAAGAACCGGATCCTAGTGGTGGACGATGAAGCTCCAGTGCGTCGGGTGCTGGAGGAGATGCTGCGGTCCTTGGACTACGCGGTCCTGGAAGCCGAAGACGGGGCACAGACGTTAGCCCTGGCCCTCCACCAGCAACCGGATTTGATACTGCTGGACGTGGGGCTTCCGGATCTCTCGGGCTTCGAGGTGGCCAAGCTGATCCGGGGGAGGTTCGATCCCACAGTGCTCCCCATCATCATAGTCACCGGCCGGGACCGACGGGAGGAACGCCTGAAGGCGGTGGAGGCCGGAGCCAACGACTTCATCGGAAAGCCGGTAGACGTGACGGAGCTCAAGGTTCGGGTGGCGGCCCAGTTGCGGCTGAAGGAGGCAGAACGGCTGCGGCGCCGCCACCGGGCGGAGCTGGAGCGGGCGGTACGGGAGCGCACCCAGGAACTTCTCGCCACCCTGCGGCGGCTGCGGGAAGCCCAGATGGAGACCCTCTTCCGGTTGGCGCTGGCCGCCGAGTACAAGGACGACGAGACCGGCGAACACATTCAGCGGGTGGGAAGCTATTGTGGGATATTGGCCGCAGCAGCCGGACTCCCCGCGCATCAGGTTCACCTGCTGGAGGTGGCCGGCCCCATGCACGACGTAGGCAAGATAGGCATCCCCGATGCCATACTCCTCAAACCAGGGAAGCTGGACCCGGGGGAATGGGAGATCATGAAAACCCATACTTCCATTGGCCATCAACTCCTGTCGGGATCTGAGTCGGAGTACCTGGAGGTGGGGGCATCTGTGGCCTTGACCCACCACGAACGTTGGGACGGGGCCGGCTACCCCCAGGGTTTGGCCACCGAGGAGATCCCGATAGAGGGCCGTATCTGCGCCATCGCCGACGTGTTCGACGCCCTCACCTCGGAACGCCCCTATCGGCCCGCCTTCCCGGTGGAGCAGGCCGTGGACATGTTGCGGGCGGGCAGGGGCAGCCAGTTCGATCCCGGCCTTTTGGACCTGTTCATCGAAAACCTCGACCGGATCCTGTCTGCAAAGCAGAAGACACAGCAAGGTGATCTCAATGAGCGTTGACCGGTGGCTCCCGTGGGAAGGACTCCTGGACAGGGCCGGGATCATCCTGGTGATTCTCGATCGGGAAGGAAAGATCTTGGAGGTTAACGAATCCGCGGCCAGGTTGCTGGGGACGCGCCCCCAGGAGCTGATTGGTCGGGATTGGTTCGCGGAGTTCGTGCCCCCCCAGAGGGAGCTGGAACTCCGGAGGGTGCTCTCCGCCACCCTCGAGGGGGACACTGCCCACGTGAACATCGTCCGGAGTTTGACCGGGGAAGAACGGACCATCGTCTGGCGCAACGCCCCGCTCCCCGGGAAGCCGCCCGCCGGGGTGGTGGCACTGGGAATCGACATCACCGATCGGATTCGGTTGGAGGCGGAGTTGAAGGCGGCTCTGGAGGACGCCCAGCGGAGGTTGAACCGCCTCATCGCCCTCAGGAAGATCGACAAGTCCATCATCGCCAGCCGCAGCCTCGAGGAGACGGCCCAGCTCGCCCTGGAGGCGATCCCCCCGGAGCTGGGTGCGGACGCAGTGGCCCTGACCCTGCTCGAGGGGCCGGAACGCCGGCCCGTGCTCTTCTGCATGCGACTCCCCAACGGCACCTTGATTAAGGAGGAAGCCTTCCAGTTGACTTCTCCCTTGCTGAAGGAGCTCGTCGACGGGAAGGCGACGGTGGTGGTGCCCGACCTGGAGGCCGACCTCAGGGTGCAGGTGCATCTGGAGCGAATAAGAAGTGAGGGCCTGCGTTCCTATCTCGGGGTGCCACTGATGATGCAGGGACGGGTGGTGGGCGTCCTGCACGTCCTATCCAAGTCCAAACAGTTGATCCAAGCCGAAGATGTGGAGTTCTTCCGGACTTTGGCCGGTCAAGTATCCATTGCCCTGGAATCCACCAGGCTAACCGAGGAGCTGGCCCGCTCGGAGCGGGAGTACCGGGAGTTGTTCGACATGGCCCCGGGGGGCATGTATCGAGCCACCCTGGAGGGGCGGCTGCTCAAGGCCAACCCCGCCCTGGCCCAACTCCTCGGCTTCCCATCCCCGGAGGCTCTACTGGAGGGGGTGTCCAACGTGCGCTCGCTGTACGTGGACCCGGTCCGCAGGGATGAGTTCCTCCAGCGGCTTTTGGTGAGCGGGGTGGTGCAGGGGTTCAAGGCCCGCCTGCGGCGGGCGGACGGGGCCATCCGCTGGGTGAGCAAGAACGCCCGGCTGCTCCGGGACCCTCAAGGACGACCCTGGGGCTATGAGGTGGTGTGTCTCGACATCACCGAGGAGAAAAAGGCCGAAGCGGAGCGGGACAGGAACTGGCGGAGGTTTCAGGCGCTGCTGGAGCACGCGCCCGATGTCATCGCCCTGCTCGATCCTGAGGGAAAGATCACGTACGAATCCCCGTCCTTCACCCGCACGTTCGGCGTCCCCGCCCACCAGGTGGTCGGGCAGCCGATCTGGCAGTTCTTCCATCCCCAGGACCTGCCTAAAGTGCGAGAGTGCTGGCAGCGGCTCCTCTCCCGTCCCGGCAGCTCAGAGAAGGTGAGGTGGCGCATCCGGCTCGGAACAGGGGAGTGGCGGTGGGTGGAGGCGGTGGTCACCAACCTCCTGCACGACCCAGCGGTGCAGGCGATAGTGGTCAACTACCGGGATGTCACCGAGCAGGTGCTCATCCAACAGGAGGAGACCCGCCTCCGGCGCCGGCTGGAGCTCCAATGGCGGGTCAGCGAGTTGGCGGATGCGAGCGTTGCCACCCTGTATCGGGAAGCATTGAACGGGGCCTTGGAGCTCACGGAGAGCCCCATCGGGGTCATTGGCCAAGTCAAAGAGGGGGAGACGAAGGTCTCGCTCTTGGCCTGCTCGGATGAGGTGATGGCCAAATGCCAGGTGAAGGATAGGCCGTGCCAGCTGGAGATCAGCACTGCGGGCCTGTGGGCCGAGCCTCTGCGCTCCGGGGTCCCGCTGATCGTGAACGACTACCCCTCCCATCCGGGAAGGCGCGGGCTTCCCCAGGGACACCTCCCCATCCACCGGCTGCTGGGGGTCCCCGTCCCGGTGCGCGGCAAGGGAACCATCCTGGTGGTGGTGGCCAACAAGCCCAGCGAGTACACGCAGGAGGATGTGGCCCAGCTCCGGAGCTTCGTGGGCTCGGTGCAGGTGATCTTGGAACGGCGGGCGATGGAGGAGGAGCTGGCCCGCTCCCAGCGAGAGCTGCTGAGACAAGAGCGGCTGCGGCTGGTGGGCCAGTTGGCCTCCGGGGTGGCCCACGACATCAACAACGCCCTGTCCCCGGTGTTGGGGTACGTAGATTTGCTACTGCAAACCGAACCCGATTTGAGCCCCCGGATCCGCGGATATCTGGAGCGGATCAAGCAAGCCGGGGAAAGCATCGCCGATACCGTGCAAAGGCTGCGGAACCTGTACCGGCCTCAGGTCCCCATCGCTACCGGTCCGGTGGACTTGAACCTGATCGCCAGGGCCGCCCTGGACCTGGCCCGCCCCCGCTGGAAGGACCTGGCCCAGGCTCAGGGCCGGACCTTCCGGGTGGTGGAGGAGTTGTCGGCTCAGCCTCCCTTGGTGGAGGCGGACGAAGGCGAGCTGCGGGATGCGGTGGTTAACCTGGTGGTCAACGCCCTGGACGCCATGCCCCGCGGGGGCACGTTGACCGTGCGCACCGGGATCCGGGAGGGGGAGGCATTCCTGGAGGTAGTGGACACCGGGGTGGGGATGGACGAGGCCACCGTGTCCCGGGCGCGGGAGCCCTTCTTCACCACCAAGGGCCCGGAGGGCACCGGGCTGGGCTTGGCGGTGGCGGACCGGATAGCCCACGCCTACAGGGGCCGGTTGGAGCTGGAAAGCACGCCAGGAGAGGGCACCAGGGCCCGCCTCGTCTTCCCGCTGACCTCCTCCCCTCCCGGGCCGGGGAAGGCCGAACCCCCCATGGTCCCACCGCTCCGCGTCCTGGTGGTGGAAGACGAGCCCCAAGTGCGGGAGCTTCTGGAGAGGATGCTGACGGGAGACGGACACACGGTGGCGATCGCCCCCCATGGCGAGGAAGGGGTGCGGCGGTTCCGGGAGGCGCTGGAGGAGGGGCGCCCGTTTGACCTGGTGATCACCGATCTCGGGATGCCAGGCATGGATGGGCGGGAGGTGGCTCAAAGGGTGAGGGCCCTGGGGAGCGAGGTCCCCATCCTGCTCTTGACCGGTTGGGGGACGGCCCTTCCCGGGGGGCAGATCCCCGAGGAGGTGAACCTCACCTTAACCAAGCCGCCTCGCTTGACGGAGCTGAGGGAAGCCCTATGGGAGCTAACGGGGGGAACTGGGACCCGCTGAGGGGGACCTCGCCCCCGGTGCTCCCTCGACCTGGATGGATCAGCCCGCTTGCACTGGGGAGAAAACACAGCCTTTCTAAGGGCGATGCGCTGCCTACCCCACTCCCGTTCCTGGTGGAGAGACAGTGCTTGCTTTTCTGCCCCCGGCAGGGTGCTGCAAAGGCTTCTCTGGGGAGGGCGGAAGTAGTCCCGAAGGCCGGTTTCTCTTTTGAGCACGAGAGCGGCTAACCTGCTCACGGGCAGTGTGCGGGAAATGATGAGCTTTTAAGGGATTCCTCGAGGCAGCCTCGTTACTGCTAGACCCATCTTCTACAGTTGGGAGGTGGGGCAGCGCTGGAAATGCAGATCTGTTGGCTCTCGGCCCCTGAAAAGGCGAGATTTGTAGTGCCAACAGAGTGACGAATGTCCCCTATCCTTTACTTCACAACCGACTCTTTATCCGCTATGATCGTGGTGGTAGGAGAGGGCGATGTTCGTGCGCAGGAAACGGGTGGGGAAGTACACCTACCTCCAGCTGGTGGAGAACCGCAGGGTGGAGGGGAAGGTCCGCCA
>DFNF01000053.1:435-37864 GCA_002375935.1 Acetothermia bacterium UBA3574 | reverse complement strand
TGGTTATTTCCCTCGTCCGATTCGGCCACTTGGCCGTAGTAATCGGCGGTGGCGGTGAACGTCTCCGGGCTGGTGGAGAGGGGCAGGCTCAGGTTGACCGTGTGGGAGGCCCCGGCGGCTAGCGAGCCCACGTTGGCCTCGGCAGCCGGCCCGGCCCCCACCAGCCGCACCCGGAACGTTCCCGCGGCGGCCGCCCCTTGGTTCCTGACCGTCACCTGGAAGCTGACCGTGCTCCCCACCGAAGGCGAGCTGGGGGAGTAGGTGATGTTTTGAATCACCAGGTCTGGTTTGGGGGCCGCCGTAATGGTGACCTGGGCACTGTCGCTGGCGGTACGACCATCGGCCGCCCGCACCGTGAGCACCGCCGTGTAGGTGCCCGGGGCGAGGTAGGTATGGGAGACCACGGCTCCGGTGCCGGTGGCCCCGTCCCCGAACTCCCACCGATACTCCACAATCGGGCCCTGGGAAGCGGTGCCGTCCAGGGTGATGGGCTGGCCTGCCACCCCGGAATAGGGTCCGCCGGCCTCTGCCACCAGGGCGGCAGCCGCCGTGACTGTCACTTGGGCTTGGTTATTTCCCTCGTCCGATTCGGCCACTTGGCCGTAGTAATCGGCGGTGGCGGTGAACGTCTCCGGGCTGGTGGAGAGGGGCAGGCTCAGGCTCACCGTGTGGGAAGCCCCGGCGGCCAGCGAGCCCACGTTGGCCTCGGCAGCCGGCCCGGCCCCCACCAGCCGCACCCGGAACGTTCCCGCGGCGGCCGCCCCTTGGTTCCTGATCGTCACCTGGAAGCTGACCGTGCTCCCCACCGAAGGCGAGCTGGGGGAGTAGGTGATGTTTTGGATCACCAGGTCTGGCTGGGCTGTTGGAGCCTGGGGGCTGGCTTCCAGCCGGCCCGCCCCGTAGGCGTATTGGTCCCCCATGCTGACGCAGTGGCTCAGCAAGCGGCTGCGCAGGGCCGATAGGGAAAGCCCTGGGTCTTCTGAGAGCAGCAGCGCCGCTATCCCGGCCACGTGGGGGGCGGCCGCCGAGGTGCCGGGGAAGGGGTCGTAGTAAGCCACCCCGGTGGCCACGTTGTCCGGGGCGGCCAGGTCCGGCTTGAGCCGCCCGTCATTGGTGGGCCCCCGGGAAGAGTAGTCCGCCGCTGGGCCGCTGCTGTACCGGTCCCAGGGGATGGCGGCCACGGTCAGGGCCGCGGCGGCGTTGCCCGGGGCAGGGATGGAGGAGGAGATCATGTTGGGCGTAAGCTCGTGGTAGATGGAGAAAAGCTCCAACTTCCGGGGACTACCCGAGGCTAGCTGAATCCGGATCCGATACTCCCCCACCTGGGAGAGGGACACCGAGATCAGCTCGGTGGGCTCCTCGGTCCCCCCTTGGGTCTTGGTGGAGGAGGCCACCAACCCCCCACCGGGGCCATAGAGGAAGATGTCATAGTCGTCGGCCGTCTGGGGCCAGCCATCCCAGGTGAGGTACAGGGTGGCATAGGAGCTGGAATTGTCCGGGTCGGCAGGGTCGTAGCGGAAGGTGATCTCCTGGTCCAGCAGGCCATCTCCATTGGTGTCGGTGAAGTAGCCCTCCCAGTGGTTTTGGGCGCTGTTGCCGGCGGCCTGGACCCACAGGATGCCGGCGGCCTCCGCTCGCCGGACCATGTCCGGGATCAGGCCTTGGCCGTCGTAGAAGTTGGTGTTGAACCAACCCAGGGAGTGCACGATCACGTCCACCCCCTGGGAAATGCAGTAGGAGACGGCGTTGTCCAGGTGGACCTCGTTGGCGATCTTGATGAGGTAGAGGGTGGCCTGGGGGGCGATGTCGTAAACGATCTCTGCCACCGCGGTGCCGTGGCGGTAGTCGGTGGCGATGCCGGTGCCAGTGAGGTCGTGGGTGATCAGGGTGGGGGGGAGGTCCCCGCGGGCCTGGGACAGGGTGTAGTCGATGAACCCCACGTCGATCACGGCGATCTTCACCCCGGCCCCGCGGATGCCCTGGGCGTGGAAGAGGGGAGCCCCCACCAGGCCCGCGCCCTGGCTGGTGGCCGTGATCTCAGGGCGGAACGGAGGTCGGACTTTGGCCCGACCGGCCAGGCTGGCCAGGAAGCTGGAGAGCTGGGAGAAGGGCACGGTGACTAGGGACAGCCCGCTGGGGGACCTTTCTTCCTCCCGGGCCCCGGCCGCCAGGGGCGACACCCCCACTGCCCCCTCCACCACCACCTGGACCCCAGTGCCGTCGGGGGTCAAGGGCAGCCCCAGCCTCTCGGCCACCTCGATCAGGGCATCCCGGGCCGGGGCCGGCACCCGGGCCAAGGCGGTCACCACCCCCTGGGGGACCGCTTGGGCCATGGCCTGGGCGAACATCTCCAGGGCCCCGTCCACCCCCGGCAGATCCTGTACCAGCTTGCTCAATGTCAGCGGCCCCACTCGCAGGGGCACCACGGCCGCGGTGGGAACCGGGGCCGCCGTCTCCCCCACCTGGTCTCCCACCAGGTGGAACAGCACTTGGACTGCCTGCTCGGAGCGGGGGGAACTGGCGATCACCGCGGCCAGCTTCTCCCCCTGCCCGGGGATAGCCGCCCCCACCGGGCGCCCCTGATGGGCCACCACTTCCAACCCGGCCGCCTGCAGCTCCAGTAGCCAAGGCGAGAGGTCAAGTAGCCTCCCAGCCACCTGGGGGAGCCACTCCCGAGGAATCCCTACCAGATCGAGGCTAGACCGGCCGAAGGCGGCCCAGAAGTACACCTGCTGGTAGAGGGCCGACTCCGAATAAGAGGTCACCTGGGCCTTTATCCCCGCCGCTTGGGCCCGGGCCACCACCCCCTGCCAGAAAGAGAGGTCTTCAGACAAGGCCCCGATCCTCACCTGGCCCCAGGCCGCTGCCCCGGCCAGCCCCACCACCAATATCGTCGTCAACAACCTCCGCATGTTCGTCACCCTCCTTCCCTGGGAGCGGCCGGGTGGGGCACGTAGGGGGGCCGCACCAACCGCACCGCCGGGTCCTGCCCCAGCGTCACCAGTAGCGGAATGGGAAGGATCAGTTCCGCCAGGCCGTCGGTGCTGGCGAAGATATAGGGCTCGAACTGGCTGGCCAGCTGGCCTTCCTTCTCCACCACTACCCGCACCCGCAGGCCGGTGAGCTCCAGGCCGTAGTCGCGGGCGAACCCCAGCCAGTCAGGGTGGTTCACCAACCCCCAAAGCACCGGGTCCAGGGCCGAGCCCTCTGGGGAAGGGGGCAGTTTGTGCGGGACCTCTATTTCTTGAAATTGAATAGTGCAACCCACCTCGGGGAGCAGGCCCAGCTCGGTGAGGAGTTCGATGAAATCTGAGACAAACTGGCTGGGAGGCAGGTTCCCCCCCGTCCCCATCGCGATCAGCTCCCCCCGCTCCTCGTCACCCCTGAGCACGGCCAGCCCGGATTCGGTCTGGCTTGCTAGGTAAAAGTAAGGGAAATCCCAGATGAGAAAAGTTTCCTGAGCCAAAAGCTCCGCCTCGCTCTGCACCCCGTAAAGTTGCGGGCCAGCCGTGGTCCAGCCCAGGGTGGGTAGGGACAGGCCCTGGGCTTGAGCTAGCAGCCCGGCCACCACCCCTTCGGCGAAGGAAACCTCTGCCCGCAGGTACGCGGGCGGGCCTGCCGGAAGGGGGCAGGCCAACAGCCCTACTACTGAAAGAGCAATCAAAGCTCTCATGTTACCGCCTCCTTTTCCTGCTCAACCCCAAACGCGGATCTTTATCTCTACCTCAGGCCGCCTATCCTGGTAGCGGCCCATGGAATATACACCCCAGCCTGGAAGTGGTTCCCCTTGGCCTGGGGCCTGTCGGCGGGTAAGCTCTCCCCAAAGGGGGCATGGTGAGGGAGAACCCGGTTCGCAGGGCGGCGTGGTGGGTGTGCCGGCGGGCCCGCTGGGTGCAGCTTGAGGAAGGTGGAATCCATTCTCTGGCCCAGCGGCTGAAGGACCTGCCCCTCCCCCCATGGGAAGGTCGGTATCACTTCCAAGGGGAGGAGGAGCTCACCCTGCGCTATCTGCTTGTGCTGGACGCGCTCAACTTCTGCTTCTGGCCCGGGCGGGAGAAGTGGAGCGTAACCGGGCCAGACGGGGAGCGACTCACCGGCTATTTCGCCCTCGCCTGGGCCCTCCGCCGGTTGGCCGAGGAGTCCCCAGAGTTCTACTCCCCTGAACACCTGCGCTCCCTGGACGAAGCTGGGTTGCGGGCGGCCTTGGGGGAGATCCCTTTGCTGGGGGTTCGGGTTCGCAACCTGAGAGAAGTAGGGTATTTGCTTTTTAAGTTTGGCAGTGCGGTCTCGTTCTTCTCCCACGCCCGGGGGAGCTGCGCCCGGTTGGTGGAGCTCCTCACCGCCCACCTCCCCTCGTTTCGGGACGCAGCCTCCTATCGGGCGCAGTGGGTCCCATTCTACAAACGGGCCCAGATCCTGTGCGCCGACCTCTACGGGGCGTTTTCCGGGAGGGGGCCGGGGGAGTTTCACGATTTGGAGTGGTTGACCGTGTTTGCCGACTATAAGCTGCCCCAGCTACTGCGGGCCCAGGGGGCCCTGGTGCTGGCCCCGGAGCTGGCAGCCCGAATCGACCGGGGGGAACTCCTCCGAGGAGGGTCCCCAGAGGAGGTGGAGTTGCGGGCGGCCACGGTGGCCATAGGGGAGCGGTTGGTGGAGCTGCTCAACAGGGCAGGCCGCCCGTTGAGGGCCTTCGAGGTGGACTGGCTGCTGTGGAGCCTGGCCCAAGAGGAACTCCCCTACCCCCATCACCGCACCCTCACCCACTTTTACTGAGTCCCCGCCGGGCTCGCACCGGGCCTCAGGATGGGGCAACATTCACCGGATGGAGTTCCAGATCGAAGTTCGCCATTCCAGGAGCGAAGCGCGGGTGGGGAGGCTGCGTACCCCCCACGGGGAGATCGAGACCCCGGCATTCGTGGCGGTGGCCACCCGGGCCACGGTGAAGGCCCTGTCCCCGGCAGACCTGCGGGCGGTGGGGGTACAGGTTCTGATCGGGAACACCTACCACCTGTATTTGCGGCCGGGGCCGGAGGTGGTGGCCGAGCTTGGGGGGCTGCACGGCTTCTCAGGCTGGGACGGCCCCTGGATGACCGACTCCGGGGGGTTTCAAGTCTTCTCCCTGGGAGCAGGGAAGGTGCACGGGGTGGGGAAGATCGCCTCCATCTTCCCCGGGGACGATCCCCCCAGGCCCACCGGCCCCTCGCTGGTGCAGCTCACCGAGGAGGGGGCCCGGTTCCGATCGGTGGTGGACGGGGCCTGGGTGTTCTTCTCCCCCGAGGAGGTGATCCGGGCCCAGCGGCTCCTGGGGGCGGACATCATCCTGCCCTTGGACGAGTGTACCTCCCCCTTCCACGACCGGGCTTATACCCAGGCGGCCATGGAGAGGACCCACCGGTGGGCGGAGAGGGCCCTGCAGGCCTTTCGGGAAACCCGCGGCCTCGGCCCCAACCCAGATCAAGTCCTGTTCGGGATCGTACAGGGTGGGGCCTACCAGGACCTACGCCGGCGGTCGGCCCGGGTCATCGCCCAACTCGGCTTCCCCGGGTTCGCCATCGGCGGCTCCCTGGGCAGGTCCAAGGAGGACATGCTGCGGGTGATCGAGTGGACGGTGGCCGAGCTGCCGGAGGAAAAGCCCCGGCACCTCCTGGGAATCGGCGGGGTGGAGGACATCCTGGAGGCGGTGCGCCGGGGGATCGACACCTTCGACTGCGCTGCCCCCACCCGCATGGCCCGCAACGGGAGCCTGCTCACCCCCAGCGAGGAAGGTTTCCGGCTGAACATCAAGAACGCCCGCTTTCGGCGTGATGGGCGGCCCATCGACGAGGGTTGCGACTGTCCCACCTGCCGCACCCACTCCCGCGCCTTCCTCCATCACCTGCTGCGGACCGGGGAACTGGCCTACTTCCGCCTCGCCACCCTGCACAACCTCCGGTTCATGGTCCGATTGCTGGGGGCCATCCGAGGGGCCATCGTCCAGGGGAGGCCGCTGGCGAAAGAGGAGCTGCGGGAGTCGCTCGTCGCCCAGGAGGGGCGGGAGTAGGCCAGCGACCGTGTCCCCCCGGCTCAAGGAGGGTTCTGAGGTGGGAAGGTCCGGCCGGGGGCAGGCTCAAAATCTGGGCTGGACGGAAAACAGCCGGCAGGCGTTTTCCCAACAGGCCTCAGCCAGCTCCCCGGCCGGCAGCCCCAGGAGCTCAGCCAGTGTTTGGGCCACCAGCCGCACTTTCAACGGGTCGTTGCGTCGGCCCCGGAAGGGTTGGGGGGGCAAGAAGGGCGCGTCGGTTTCAATCAGCAACCTATCCAGTGGCACTGCCCGCACAGCCTCCCGCAGGGCGTGGTTCTTGGGGTAGGTGAGGGGGCCCCCGATCCCCAAATGCAGCCCCAGGGCCACCGCCCGTCGGGCCTGGGCCAACCCCCCAGAAAAGGCGTGCATCACCCCCTTTACCGGGCCCTCTTCCGCCAGCACCGCGAAGAAATCCTCCTCCGCCGCCCGCTGGTGCAACACCACCGGCAGGTCCAACCGGCGGGCCAGTCGCAGCTGGGCCCGAAAGGCAGCCAGCTGGGCTTCCCGGGGGGAGAGGTTGCGGTAGTAATCGAGCCCGATCTCCCCCACCGCCACTGCCCCGGCCCGGAGCAGCTCCTCCAGCCGCTCGGCAGCCGCGGGGGAGAACTTGCTGGCCTCGTGGGGGTGGAAGCCGCAGGCGGCCGCGAGGTGAGGATGGGCCCGGGCCAGCTCCAGGGAGGCGCGGGAGGTCTGAAGGTCCAGCCCCACATTCAGGGCGGCCACCCCCTGCCGGCGCATCTCGGCCAGCAGCTCCTCGCGATCCTGGTCGAACTGGGAGAAATCCAGGTGGGTGTGGGAGTCGAACAGCCGGTTGATCTCTCCTTCCAAGTCGCCCCTTTCCAGGTCCGTTGGCGCGCCCGGGAGGACTCGAACCTCCAACCTGCGGCTCCGAAGGCCGCCGCTCTGATCCGATTGAGCTACGGACGCTGGGAGGAGCGACGGGACTCGAACCCGCAACCCCTGCGGCCACAGCGCAGTGCTCTGCCTTTGAGCTACGCTCCCCTGGCGCGCCCGGGAGGACTCGAACCTCCGACCTACGGCTTAGAAGGCCGCCGCTCTGATCCGGCTGAGCTACGGGCGCCGACCTCCGTGACGCCCTACTCGTCACGGAACTGGAGCGGGTAGCGGGAATCGAACCCGCGTCACTGGCTTGGAAGGCCAGTGCTCTACCATTGAGCTATACCCGCCTCCCGTGCTGGTCGGAGAGGGCGGATTCGAACCGCCGACCTCAGCGTCCCGAACGCTGCGCGCTAACCAGGCTGCGCTACTCTCCGACCCAGGGTTATTTTACCCCAACCTCAGCGCAGGAGGAGGAACCGCGTCCTCCCCTCCCGCAGCACGGTGAGCAGGACCTCCTCTTCCTCGGAGATGCCGGCCACCACCGCGTTCCAGTCCGCCACGTCCAGGATGGGCTGGCGGTTCACCTCTAGGATCACGTCCCCTTCTTCCACCCCGCCCCAATAGGCCTTGGAGCCGGGCTCTACCTCCACCACCACCACCCCGCGGGAGACCTCAAGGTCGTAGAGGTCAGCGAGCTCCGGGGTGATGTCCCGCACGGTGAGGCCGAACTTCTGTACTCCTTCCTCGGCCTGCTGGGTGGGGAGTTGGGCCAGCTCCTCCTCCCCCGGGCGCTCCCCCAGGGTGACGGGGATGGTGAGCTCCTCTCCGGCGCGGATCACGGTGAGCACCACCGTCTCCCCCGGGGCCCGGTACATGATGGCCGTCTGAAGCTCGTCCACGTTGCCCACCGGGGTGCCGTCCACGGCCACGATCACGTCCCCCGATTGGAGGCCGGCCTCCTCAGCCGGGGAGCCGGTCACCACGTCGGCCACCAGCACCCCTTGGCCGGCGGCCACCCCGAACTGCTCCTCCATCCCCGGGGTGAGGTTCTGGATGTACACCCCCAGCCAGCCCCGCCGGACCACCCCTTGGGAGACGAGCTGGGGCAGTACCCGCTGGATCTCGTTGATGGGCACGGCGAAGTTGATCCCCTCCACGGCTATCCCCTCGGCGCTCAGCCGGGCGATGAGGGTGTTCATCCCCACCACCTGGCCGTGGGCGTTGACCAGGGGGCCCCCGGAGTTGCCCGGGTTGATGGCCGCGTCGGTCTGGATCATCCGCCGGAAGTAACCGCTGCCGTCCGGCCGGGGCACGCTACGCCCCAGCGCGGACACGATCCCCAGCGTCACCGTGTAGTCGAACCCCAACGGGTTGCCGATGGCGATCACCCAGTCCCCGATCTCCAGGGCGTCCGAATCCCCCAGGGGGGCAGCGGGCAGCCCCTCGGCGTCCCGCAAGGCCAACACCGCCAGGTCCAGCCACTCGTCCGTCCCCAGCAGCTCTGCCTCCAGGATCCGCCCGTCCTGGGCGGTGATGCGGATGGCCTCCGCCCCCTCCACCACATGCAGGTTGGTGAGCACGTACTTCTGCCCCTGGAACTCCACGATGAACCCCGAGGCCAGGGAGGTGATCTGCCTCTCCCCGAAGGGGGGTTCGCCGAAGAATCTCCTCAGGAATGGGTCCCGCAGCAGTTCCTCCCACCAGCCGGACACCTGTTTGGTGGCCTCCACCCGCACCACCGCCGGGGCCACTTGGGCGATGGCTGCCTTGATGGCGGCCTGGCCACTTATGGCGATCTGCTCCTGCACGTCCTGGGCGGCCAGGGCCCCGAGCCCCAGCCCCACTGCCAACACCACGGCCAATATCCGCTTGTACATCCGCAAGTCACCTCCTGAGATCTCCGTCACTTTCATTTTCGCCTCCCGTGTGAGAGTCCGGTGGAGGTTTTGTGGAGATAGTGTGGAGGAAGCCTCCCCCGGCTGGGATATGATACCTCAGCCATGGGTGAGAAGAAGCCGACGGCCATCGCCCTCCTCTCCGGGGGGCTTGACTCCGCCTTGGCCGCTGCCCTCACCAAGAGGTTGGGCTTCGGCGTAGTGGGGGTCAACTTCTCCACCGGCTTCTGTACCGGCCAGGGGCGCTGCGACACGGTGTTGGCGGTGGGGCAGGCGTTGGGGATCCCGGTGCGGCTCCTGGACGTGGACCAGGAGTACCTGGAGGTGGTCAAGGCCCCCAAGTTCGGCTACGGCTCGGGGATGAACCCGTGTTTGGATTGCCGCATCTTCATGCTCAAGAAGGCGGGGGAGCTCATGGAGAGGGAGGGGGCCGAGTTCGTGGTCACCGGTGAGGTGCTGGGCCAGCGGCCCATGTCCCAGCACCGGAGGGCGCTGGATCTGGTGGCGGCCGAGTCCGGGCTGGGGGACCGGCTGGTGCGGCCCCTGTCGGGCCGGTTGCTGGCGGCCACCTGGCCGGAGAAGCAGGGCTGGGTGAGGCGGGAGGACTGGCTGGACATCCAGGGGCGTTCCCGGCGCCGCCAGCTCGAGCTGGCTCGCCAGTGGGGGATCGAGGATTTCTCTCAACCCGCCGGGGGGTGCTGTATCCTGCTTGAAAAATCATATGCCGCCCGGCTGCGGGACCTGTTCCGCCAGCGAGGTCCCCAGGCCCTCACCCAGGAGGACTTCGCCCTGCTCAGGCACGGACGCCACTTCCGGCTCTCCCCCAAAGCGAAGCTGATCGTGGGCCGGGACGAGACGGAGAACGCAGTTTTGGAGGGTTTTTCCCGGGGGCGACTGCGGCTGGAGTTCCCGGACGTGCCCGGCCCCACCGCCCTGGTGGAGGGGCCGGTTGGGGAGGAGGAGCTGGTCCTGGCGGCCAGGATCGCCGCCCGTTACGCGGACGTCCCCCCGGGAGAGGAGACCCGGGTGCAGGTTCTGGGTCCCGAGCCCCGGGTGCTGCGGGTGCGCCCCCTGCCGCCGGACGACCCCCGGTTGCGGGAACTGCGGGTAGGCTAGATAAAGGTACTTGCTGGCGATGGAGCAGGAGAGCGGATTTCCGCCGGAGACGGACTTGCCCCAGCCCCGCCACGCGGTGGCCCTGTTCCTGTTGACCTTTCTGGTCCAGATCGTGGTCCTGGTACTGCTGGGTTTCCTGTGGGGGTTGGGGGCGGTGGTGTCCCCTGAGGCCGTGGTGGCCGGGGCGGAGTTGGCCGTGGCCTGCGTCTTGTTGGCCTCGACTGGGGCGTTGGTGTGGCTGGTGGTGTGGTTCACCCGCAGGCTGCAGTTCGACTTCCGGCGCACCCTGGCCCTCTATCCCGCGCCTGGTTCCGCTTACCTGTGGGCAGTGGTCGGCGGGTTGGCCCTGACCACCGTGGGGGAGGAGTTGCTGCTGAGGCTGTTCCCCGCCTTCTTCCGCCCGGCGGTGGGGGAACTGCAGCCCTTGCTCTCCCTCTCCGCCTTCCCGTTGGCCCTCCTGGTCCTGGCCCTCACCCTGGGGGCGGGGCTCAGCGAGGAGCTGATATTTCGGGGCTTCATCCTCACCGGGTTGGGGAGCCGGCTTTCGGCCGGGCCGGCGGTGTTGGCCACCGCCCTTCTGTTCGCCGTCGCCCACGTGGAACCCTCCCGGGCGGTGCTGGTGCTCCCACTGGGGGTGTGGCTGGGGTGGGTGGTGCGCTGGACGGGGAGCGTGTACCCGGCGATTGCGTTACACGCCGTGAACAACGGCCTGGCGATAGTGGTGGTGGGCCTGTTTCCCGGTTTTGTGGAGAAACCCTACGGTTTTCTCCCCCTGTGGGGCTATTTCCTCTGTGTGGGGCTGACCTGGTGGGCGGGCCTGAGGTTGCGCCGCTCGCGGCCTGGGCCCCGGGCTCCCTCCGAGCTGAGCTACCCGGCTGGCTGAGGGCTCAGCCCACCAGTTCCAGGATCCGCTCCAGGTCCAACCCCTCGGCCACCAGTTGATCCACCAGCGCCAGCTGCCCTTCCCCGGTGAGGGGCAGGCGGCCCAGCAGCCCCTCGGCGGCCTCGGCGGCGGTCATGGTGTCCTGGGGCACCACCGCCAGGGTGACCCCCCGGTCCCGGGCTTGGGTGAGGATGGCCTGGCCGGGATGCATCCCGCCAGTGAGGATGAGCAGCCGCACCCGGGGGGAGGAGAGGGCGGCGGCTTGGATGTCGGCCCGGTCGCCGCCGGTGACCACCCCCAACTGGCCGGGGATGCGGCTCAGGTGGCGGCGGGCGGCCTCGGCCCCCATGGCCCCCACTACGAACCGCTCTACCTCGGCCTCAGCCTTCCCCTCCACCAGCAGCTCCGCCCCCAATTCCTCCACCACCAGGCGTACCGGCACTGCCCGCAGCCGGCGCTCGAAGGGGAGCACCCCCAGCACCGGCACCCCCCGCTCCTCCAGCCACGGCACCACGTAGCCCCGCACCTCGGCCAGTTCGGTGTCCGCCGACACCTGGTTCAGCACCACCCCGGCCAGGGCCGCCCCCTCCCCCAGCAAGCAGGCGGCGGCCAGGATGCGGTCCACGCTGGCCTCGCCTTGGTAGCGAGAGATCAAGATCACCGGGGCGGACAGGCGCCCGGCCAGAGCCGGGTCGGAGAGGCCCGACAGCAACCCCCGGCCCACCCACTGCCTCCCCTCCAAAAGCACCAGTTGGGCCGGGAGTTCCTTGAGGGCCAAGATCTGTTCCCACGCCCCTTCCGGGGCCCACCACGCCCGGGGCACCTCCCCCCCCAGCAGGGTCACCAGCTCCCCCGGCTCCTCGGGGAGCCCCAGGGCCTGGGCCACCACCTCCGCGTCCCGGTCGAAGGGCTTTCCCTCCCGAAAGGTGCTCGCCCAGCCCACCGGTTTGCGGTAGGTGACCTCCAGCCCCCGGGCCCGCAGGGCCCGGGCCAATCCCACCGCCAGCGACGTCTTGCCCGCCTTCTCCTCCACTGCCGCCAGGTACAGTCCCTTCACGTTTCCTCCTTGCTCACGGTGAGCCGTAGGTCCACGGCCACCACCCGGTCCGGATAGCACATGAGGGGGTTGATGTCGAGTTCCATGATCTCCGGGAGGTCCACGGCCAGCCGAGCCACTCGCTCCAGCACTTCCGCCAGCCCCCCCAGGTCCACCCCTGGGACCCCCCGCACCCCGCGCAGGATGGGGAACGCCCGGATGCTTTGGATCAGCTCTTGGGCCTCCGACGGGGACAGGGGGGCCACCCCGAACGCCACGTCCTTGAGCACCTCCACGTAGACGCCCCCCAGCCCGAACATGACCAGGGGCCCGAAGATGGGGTCCCGCACCACGCCCACGATCACCTCTTGCCCCGGGGGCAACAGCTCCTGCACCCACAGCCCGCGCAGCTCTGCCTCTGGCAGGCGCTGCCGCAGCCTCTCCAGCATCCTCCAGGCTTCCCGCTCCGCCTCCCGGGCCGGCACCCCCACCCGCACCCCGCCCACGTCGGACTTGTGCACGATGTCCGGGGACACCACCTTCAGCACCACCTTTTCCCCCAGCTTCTGGGCCAGCTCCCCGGCCTGCTTTGGGGTGCGGGCCAGGCCCCCCTTGGCCACCGGGATCCCGTAGCAGGCCAAGAGCTGCTGGGCCTCCACCCCCAACCGGGGGCGCCCCTCTTCCCAGGCGGCCAGGACGATCTTCCGGGCGGTGGCCCGGTCCACCGGGAACTGGCGGGGGGGCTGGCGGGGCCGGCGGCGCAGCTCGGCGTAGTCCACCAGCGCCCGCAGGCTGCGGACCGCCCGCGCCGGGTCGAAGAAGGAGGGGATCCCGGCTTCCTCCAACAAGGCTTCCGCTTCCTCCCCCAGCTCTCCGGCCATGAAGCTGCATACCAGGGGCTTTTGGGAATCCCGGCGGGCCTGGGCCAGGATCTCGGCCAGCTCGCGGAAGGAGAGCAGGGGGTGGGGGGCGGACAGGGCCACCAGCAGGTCTACGTTCTCGTCCCCGGCCACCAGCTCCAGGGCCCGGCGGTACCGCTCCGGGGGGGCGTCCCCCAAGATGTCCACCGGGTTGTACACGCTGGCCGCCGGGGGGAGGCCCTCGGACAGCCGCCGGGAGGTGGCCGGGGAGAAGCGCGCCACCTCCAGCCCCTCCCGCTCCACCGCGTCGGTGGCCATCACCCCGGCCCCACCGGCATTGGTCACGATCCCCACCCGCCGGCCCCGGGGCAGGGGTTGCTTGGCCAAGGTGTAGGCGTAGTCAAACAGCTCCTCCACGCTGTAGGCCCGGATGACCCCACATTTGCGAAACGCGGCTTGGTAGGCCTCGTCGGAGCCGGCCAGGGTGCCGGTGTGGGAGGAAACTGCCCGCGCCCCGGCCTCGTACCGCCCAGATTTCAAGATCACCACCGGCTTGGTGCGGGTCACCTCCCGGGCCACCTCCAGGAACCGGGGGCCGTCGGCGATCCCCTCCAGGTAGGCCACGATGACCTCGGTTTGGGGGTCGGCGGCGAACGCCTGCAGGAAGTCCACCTCGTTTAGCACCGCCTTGTTTCCCAGGGAGACGAACTGGGAGAAGCCCAGCCCCTCCTCCCACGCCCAGTCCAACACCGAGGAGCAGAAGGCCCCGGACTGGGACATGAAGGCCACGTCTCCGGGCTGGGCCCCCCGGGGGGCGAAGGTGGTGTTGAGCCCCACCCGGGTGGAGATGAGCCCGAAGCAGTTGGGCCCCAGCACGTTGAGGTCGTATTCCCGGGCGATGCGGACCAGTTCCTGTTCCCGGCGGGCCCCCTCCTCCCCGGCCTCCTTGAACCCCGCGGAGATGACCACGATGTTCCTGATCCCCAACTTCCCACAAGACAGCAGCACCTGGTTCACCAGCCGGGCAGGGATGGCGATCACCACCAGGTCCACCGGCTCTGGCAGGTCTTCCAGGCGGGGGAAACAGGGGCGCCCCAGCACCTCCTGGTATTTGGGGTTGATCGCGTAGATGGGGCCGGGGAAGCCGCTGGTGACGTTTTTGAAGATGGCGTGGTTCACGGTGTCCGGGTTCTGGGAGGCCCCCACCACCGCCACCGACTTGGGGAACAGAAGCCCGCTTAGGTCTCGCATGGCCCCTCATGGTAGCCGTCTCCACAGAAGTTCCACAACCCCTCCACGCCCTCTCTACGCCGGGGGGGTAAGCTGGCGGCGGTTGAAGCGGAGGGAACTTAACGCGAGAGCCCAAAACCGCCACAGCCGCCCACCCGCAGGAGGGGGGTCTAGGGCCCACCTAGACCCCCCTCCCCCTGCGGGGTAACCTGAAGGAGATGAAAAAAATCCTGCTGGTGGAGGACGAGCGGGAGATCGCCCGCATGATCCAGGCTTACCTCAGCCGGGAGGGGTTTCGGGTGGAGGTGGCCTTCGACGGGGAAGAGGGTTGGATAAGGTTTCAGGAGCTCAGCCCCAACCTGGTCATCCTGGACCTGATGCTCCCCCGCCTGCACGGCCTGGAGTTGGCCCGGCGCATCCGGGCGGGCTCCGACGTGCCCATCATCATGCTCACCGCCCGGGCCGAGGAGGCGGACCGGGTGGCGGGGCTGGAGTTGGGGGCAGACGACTACGTGACCAAGCCCTTCTCGTTGCGGGAGCTGGCGGCCCGGGTGCGGGCGGTGCTCAGGAGGGTGGAGGGGAAAAAGCCCGGCGAAGTGTTGGAATTCGGCCCCTTGAAGATCAACCTGGCCGCCAGAGAGGTGACCTTGGCGGGCAGGCCGGTGGAGCTCACCCCCACCGAGTTCGACCTGCTCTCTTTCTTCGCCCAGCACCCCGGGAGGGTGTTCACCCGCCGGGAGCTGCTGGAGGCCATTCAGGAGAGGTCCTATGCTTCCCTGCCCCGGACCATCGACTCCCACGTGAAAAACCTCCGCCACAAGCTGGAGGCCGATCCGGCCCACCCCCAGTTCCTGCTCACCGTGCACGGGGTGGGCTACAAGTTCCACCCCCCGGGGGAGGGGTAGCCATGTCCTACGGTTGGAAGCTGGTGGGGGCGTTGGTGCTCACCGCGGTGTTTGCCGTGGGGGGGACCTATCTCCTGCTCAGCCCGGCCATCGGTGCCCGGTTCGAGGAGTTCCGCCAACAGAACCTGCGGGTGGCCGCCCAGGACCTGGTGGGGCTTCTGGCCAAGTACTGGGAGCTGAACCGCTCCTGGGAGCGGGTGGAGCGGCTGTTCGGGGCCCAGGTGTTTGTCCGCACCGGGGGGCAGATCATCTATCAGAAGAGCTTGTTGGGTCAGTTCGCCCTGCTCGACCCCGAGCTCCAGGTGGTGGCCTGCGCGGAAGAGGGGTGGGTCGAGTGCGCCACCCCGGACCGGTTGGCCGAACTGGCCGAGCTGGGGTTCCCCATCACCGTGGATGGGGAGGAGGTGGGGGTGTTGGTGCCCCTTGACCCGGAGGCCATGAGCCCCCTGGAGGAGGGGTTCCTCCGCTCGGTGCAGCGGGCGGCCTTCGTGGGCGGGTTGGCCGCCCTGTTGGTGGCGGCCCTGCTGGGGTCGCTGCTGGTGGTGCAGCTCTCCGCCCCCCTGCGCCGGCTCATCCGGGCCACCGAGCGCATCGCCCGGGGCGACCTCAGCCAACGGGTGGAGGTGAAAAGCCGGGACGAGATCGGCCAATTGGCCCAGGCGTTCAACCGCATGGCCCAGGCCCTGGAGAGGTCCGAACAGGCCCGCCGGAGCTTGCTGGCGGACGTGGCCCACGAGCTCCGCACCCCCCTCACCGTGATCCAGGGCAACCTGGAGGCGATGTTGGACGGGGTGTTCCCCCTGACCCAGGAGGCGCTGGCCCCGGTCTACGAGGAGACGCTGCACCTGGGGGCGCTGATCGAGGATCTGCGGGTGCTGACCCTGGCCGAGACCGGGCACCTGCCCCTGTCGCGGGAGCGGCTGGAGCTGGGGGGGTTGGTGGAGGGGGCGTGTGAGGCCCTGCGGCCGGCGGCCCGGGAGGAGGGGGTGGACGTGGAAGTGGAGGCCCAGAAGGAATTGTGGGTGGAAGGGGATCCCATCCGGCTGCGGCAGGTATTGGGCAACATCCTGGCCAACGCCCTGCGACACTCCCCTCCCGGGGGAACGATCCGGGTGCGCGCCTGGCGGGCAGGGGAGGAGGCCTGGGTCCAGGTGAGTGACCAGGGCCCGGGGATCCCCGCGGATGAGCTGGAGAGGATTTTTGAGCGATTCTACCGGGGGGACAAGGCCCGGGCCGGGGAGGGGGCCGGACTGGGGTTGGCCATCGCCCGGGAGCTGGTGCGCCTGCATGGGGGGCGGATCTGGGCCGAGAACCGGGACGGAGCAACCTTCACCTTCACCCTCCCCTTGTCTCAACCGGCCTGAGTTTTTCCAGTTCCCAACTGGTTTCGGCGTTCACCGTCCCGTGCTCAGCGCCGCCGGAAGCTCGGCCAGGGAGGGGAGCGTGCGGTGGGGGCAGTGGAGGGGGGAGATGGGAAGCTGCTCCCGATAAGGGCCTACCAGGATGCGCACGGTATAGAGGTCCAGTAGTCGGGCCGGCAGGACGTCGTGGTCCAGCCGATCCCCCACCATGGCCGCCTCCTCCGGCCGTGCCCCTACTCCGGCGAGGATCATGCGGAAGAAAAGGGGGTCTGGTTTTCTCACCCCCATCTCCTCTGAAACCAGCTGCCAGCGGAAGAATTTCAGCACCCCAGCCTCGGCAAGAAATTCCTTGATCCAAGCCGGCTGGTTCCCGGCCAGGGCCAGGGCGTATTTTCCGGCCAATTCTTCCAGGGCCTCCCTCACCCCCGGGCGGAGGCGGGGTTCGTATTCCTCCGCCAAATGCCGCCGCTGGTAGGCCCGCAGCGCCTCCTTCAGGCGGCGGAACTTTTCCACGTCGGGCCGCACCAGCTCCCACAGGGCCGCCACCCGGGGGTTGGGCAGGCAGCGCTGGAGTGCCAGCCCGATCAGTTGAGCCAGCCTCTCCTCCTCCACCTCCACCCCTTCTTCGGCCAGGAGCCCCACCAAAAAGGAATCCCAGGCCGCGTATTCGTGGTCCTCGTCCAGGATGGGGCCGCCCACGTCGATCAGCACCGCCTTGATGTCCATGGTCGGGTCCCATGTTACCAAGCCGGTGCCAATCCGGGGGCTTGTCATCGGGCGCCGGCTTTTCCAGCTCCGGAAGATGAGGGGCCGGGCGGGGATTTCCCGGCCCCCTCAGCTATTTGCCCTTGAGTTCGGCGAGCTGCTCCGGGGTGAGCTCGCTGAGCCCGACCGGGCCCACGCGCACGAACCTGTCCCCTAGCTGGAAGATGACCTCCTCCCCCAGGGCCAGGATGGGCGCGATCTCTGGCAGCTCCGAGAGGAGCTGGAAGTAGGCCTCCGACAGGTACTGGATGTCCAGGGTCTCGGTGCCCTCCTGGTAGGTGCTCTCCTGCCAAACGCCGTCCACCAGCAGGAACACCCGCCCGCCCACCTCCTTGACCCCGCCGGTTTCCCCGGGGGCCTCGGCGGCGGCCAGCTTCTGGGCGGATCTGGCCAATCTCACCGTGCTGAAGTAGGCGGGCGGGAGCGCCGCCCCGGCGTCCTCCTCCACCAGGAACGAGGTGTAGGGGGTGGCGATGCCGTAGCGGGTGGCGAGCTGGATGATCTGTTGGACCAGCTCTTCCGACTCCCCCTCCATGACGACCCGCTTCAAGAGGTAGCCCACCTTGCGGGCGGCCCACAGGCGCGGCAGGAAGTCCGCCGCCTCCGAGAGCTGGGGGAACTCCGCCTCCAGCACGTAGGTCTCTTCGGCGCCCTCCCTGGTGCCCGTGAGGGCGATGGTGGCCGGCCCGGCCCCGGCGTACCTCCCCACCAGCGTGAGCTGCTCCCCGTAGAACAGGTCCGGGAGCTCCCGGGGATAGTGGTCGTAGGGGGTCACGCCTCGGATCTCCAGGGAGAGTTCGGTCAGGGCGGGCTGGGCGATCTTGGCGTAGAAGGCGGTGAGCACCCCCTCCAGGTCCTCCTGGGGGGTGACGTAGCTTGCGGTGCCCCGGTTCCCCTGGGCCAACAGGTCCAGGAGCTGGGGGTCCACGTCGTAGCCCACCCCGAAGACGAACAGCCTGGCCCCGGCGGAGTTGGCCGCCGTGACGTCCTGGACGATCCGGCCGGTGTCCGTCTCCCCGGCGGTGGGCAGGCCATCGGTGAGGAAGATCACGTATTTGGGTCGGCCGGAGGGGGAGAGCCACTCCATGGCGGCGAGGAGGGCCCCGTGGATGTTGGTCCAGCCGTCGGCGTAGATCTCTTCCACCTCGGCCACGGCGGCGGAGATCCGGTCCGGGGTGGCCTCCACCAACCCCTCGGTGAGCCGGGCCACTTCCTCGTTGAACGCGATCAGCCCGAACCGGTCCCCCTCCCCCAGGTGCTCCAGGATGTAGCGGGCGGCGGCCTTGGCCTGCTCGATCTTCTCCCCCTCCATGGACCCGGATTTGTCGATGACCAGCACGATGTCCTTGGGGATGGGGGCGCCACGGGCCAAGGCTGGGTTCACCAAAAGCAGGAACCAGCCGTCCTCCCCTTCGGCCGCGTAGGTGATGAGGGTCAGGCCCACCGTCTCCTCGGCGAAGGAGTAGTAGAGGAGGAAGTCGCGGTCCGGCAGCACGTCCGCCTCGGAGTACTCCACGGTGGCCCGGGAGGGCTCCGGCCGCAGCACCGTGACCCGGTGGCTGGGGGAGTAGACCGCCCCCGGCGGAGTCGGCCCCCTCAGCTCCACCTCGATCCTCACTTCCTCCAGCGGCAGATGGGAAAAACGCTCGGTGTCCAGGGGATACCGGTAGCGGTACACGCCGCCCTCTGGGGCCAGGAGCTCGGCGTACTCCAGCTCTATCCGCCTGGTGCCCCCGGGCGGGATGGGGAACACCCGCGCCCGGAACGTGTCCCGGCCCACGTACTCAAGCAGGGCCGGATCCCGATGGCGGCGCAGGTAATCTAGGTAAAGCTCACGGGCCTGGTCCGCCGGGAGCACTTCCCCCTCCACGGGCTGGCCGTCCACCCACAGCGCGAACCGTTGCACCACCGCCCCCGGGGGGAGCGGGAACACGTAGGTCCCCTCCACCGGGAACGGGTGGTCGTTACGGAACTCCTGGTCCACGTGGGTGATGGCCACCCCGCCCTCGATCTGGACCGTCACGCGGTGGTAGACGATGGTCAGCCACGGGGCCTGGGGCGGGGCGTCCGGCGGCGGGATCGGGATTATGATCCCATCGGAGAAGGCGAGGAAGCTGGAAAGGAGCAGGGCCGCGCAAGCCCCCACGAAAACACGAAAACCTCGCATGATTCTCACCCCCTGGCGTATCTACACCCGGGGGCGAGGCCGGTTACCGGGGCGAGATCCCGTCCCGGAGCTTCCTTGCAATCTCGGGGAGGTCGAGCCCGTGCCGCACCGGCAGCAGGGAGTGGAGGGACCTGCCCCCGTCCCCGGGGAAGCGGGGCACCAGGTGGAGATGGAGGTGGGGGACAGCCTGGCCGGCGGCCCGGCCGTCGTTCACCACCAGGTTCACCCCGGCCGCCCCCAGCGCCTCTCGGGCGGCCCGGGCCAGCCGGCTGGCAGCCCCAAGGAGCGGCCCACAGAGCTCAGCCGGCAGATCAGAAAGCCGCTCCACATGGACCTTGGGTACCACCAGGGTGTGGCCGGGGTTCAAGGGGTTGATGTCCAGGAAGGCGATCACCCGATCGTCCTCGTACACCACCTCCGCCGGGACCTCCCGGGCGGCGATGCGGCAGAACACGCACCTCATCCCACGAACCGGGCGAACCGGCGCTTGCCCAGCTTCACCACCAGGGGCGGGGAAAACGGGATGCGGGCCTTGAGGTCGGAGATCCGGCGGCCGTCCACCTGCACGCCCCCCTGCTCGATCAGCCGCCGGGCCTCGGACCGCGAGCCCACCAGGCCGGTGGCGAAGACCAAATCAACGATCCCCACCGTGCCCTCCTGGGAGAGGAACTCGGCCGGCAGCCTCACCTCCGGCAGCTCCTCCGGCAGCCCCCGCTCCTCGAACACCCGCTCGAAATGGGCCCGGCCCTTGTCCGCCCCCTCCTCCCCGTGGAAGCTCCGCACGATCTCCCAGGCCAGCCTCTTCTTGGCCTCCTTGGGGTGAAGGGATTTCACCTCCTCCCAGGGGATGTCGGTGAGGAGGGAGAAGTACTGGGGCATGAGCTCGTCGGGGAGGGACATGAGCTTCCCGAACTGCTCCTCCGGGGGCTCGGCGATGCCGATGTAGTTGCCCCGGGACTGGGACATGGCGTGGACCCCGTCGGTGCCGATGAGCAGAGGCATGGTGAGGATCACCTGGGGCTCTTGGCCGTACTCCCGCTGGATGTCCCGGCCGATCAAAAGGTTGAACCGCTGGTCCGAGCCCCCCAGCTCCACGTCCGCCCGGATGGCCACCGAGTCGTAGGCCTGAGCCAAAGGGTACAGGAACTCCATGATCGTGATGGGCACCCCCTCCCGGAACCGGCGGGCGAAATCGTCCCGCTCCAGCATCCGGGCCACGGTGTAGCGGGCGGTGAGCACGATCACGTCCTCGAAGGAGAGCTTCCCCAGCCACTCGGAGTTGTAGCGCACCTCGGTCCTCTCAGGGTCCAGGATGAGGAAGGCCTGCTCCTTGTAGGAGGCCATGTTGCGCTCGATCTCCTGGGGGGACATGGGCTCCCGGGTCTTGGATTTCCCCGAGGGGTCGCCGATGCGGCGGGTGAAATCCCCCACCACCAGCACCGCGGTGTGCCCCAGATCCTGGAACTGCCGCATCTTGCGGAGCACCACCGCGTGGCCCAAGGTGAGGTGGGGGGCAGAGGGGTCGATCCCCAGCTTCACCCTGAGGGGCCTTCCCTCCCTGAGGGCCCGCTCGAGCTTCCCTGCCAGCTCCTCCCGGGGAAGCAGGGTCTCGGCGTTCCGCTCGATCAGGGAGAGCTGCCGCTCCACCTCCGCCTGGATGTCCACCTCAGATCACCACCGCCGAGGCCACCCGGTCCCCCTCGTTCAGCCGGATCAGCCGCACCCCGCGGGCGTAGCGGGAGAAGGTGCTCACCTGCCCGGCCGGGAACCGGATCACCTTGCCCGAGGCAGTGGACAGGGCCACCTCCTCCTCCGTCCCCACTAGCAGCGCCGCCACCACCTCGCCGGTGTGGCCGTCCAGCTTGATCCCGATCACGCCCTTGCCGCCCCGCCTCTGGCTCGGGAGGTCCGAAAGCTCCACCCGCTTGCCGTAGCCGAGCTCGGTCACCAGAAGCAGCCGCCGCTCCTCCTCAGGCGGGATGGCCACCATGCTCACCACCCGGTCCCCCGGGTTGAGCCGGATCCCGATCACCCCCTTGGAGGGCCGCCGGGTGATCCTGACCTCGCTCTCCGCGAACCGGATGATCTGCCCGCCGGCGGTGGCCAGGAGCACGTCCCCCTCCCCCAGGCTCTGGAGCACCTCCACCAGCCGGTCCTCGGGAGGGGCGGAGTGGGCCAGGATCCCCTTGGTGTGGGCGTTGGCGTAGTCGGAAAGGGCGTTTTTGTTCACGATCCCCTGGCGGGTGGCGATGAGCAGGTACCCGGTGGAGTAGTCCTCCACCGGCAGCACCGCCCGCACCTCCTCGTCCGGCTCCATCTCCAGGAAGTGCCGCAGGTTCTTGCCCACCGAGTCCCGGCCGGAGATGGGCAGGCGCGCCACCGGCAGCTTGAACACCCGCGCCCGGTCGGTGAACACCAGGAGATCGTGGTGGGTGGTGGCGTAGACCATGGTCCGGAGGCCGTCGGCGTCCTTGGTCCGGATCCCGATCACGCCCTTGCCGCCCCGGCCCTGGGCCCGATAGGCGGCACACTCGGTGGCGTTCACATAGCCCTTCAAGGTGACGCAAAGGAGCACGTCCCTCCTTGGGACCTCGGCCTCCTCCAGCGCCTCCAGCTCGTCCGAGGCCACGATGGCCGTCCGCCGCTCGTCCCCGTACTTTTCGGCTATCTCTTTGAGCTCGGCCCGGATGAGGGCGTCCAGCTTCCCCGGGTCGGCCAGGATGGCCTCGTACTCGGCGATGTCCTTTTTGAGCTGGGCGAGCTCTTCGTCCACCTTGCGGCGCTCCAGCCGGGTGAGCTGCGACAGGCGCATCTTCATCACCGCGTCGGCCTGCTTGTCCGAAAGGCCGATCTCCGCAGCCAGCAGGGCCTTGGCCTCGTCCGGGTCGCCCGAGCCCCGCACGATCTCGATCACCTCATCCAGGTGAGCCAGGGCGAGCTGGAACCCCTCCAGGATGTGGGCCCGGTCTTTGGCCACCTTGAGGCGGTGCTCGGTCCTCCGGCGCACCACCCCCCGGCGGAAGGAGAGGAAGGCCCGGATGAGCTGGGGCAGGGACAGGGTCCTGGGTCCCCCGTCCATGATCACCAAAAAATGGCAGGAGAAGGTGCGCTCCAGCGGGGTCAGCTTGTAGAGCTTCTTCAGGATCCGGTAGCCGTCCACCCCCCGCTTGAGCTCCACCACCACCCGCAGCCCCTCCCGGTCCGACTCGTCCCTGAGGTCGGCGATCCCCTCCAGGTCCCCGGACCTGACCTTGGCGGCGATGGCCTCCAGGATGGTGGACTTCCTGACCTGGTAGGGGATCTCGGTGATCACGATGCGGCCTTCCTCCACGAACGCCCGGGCCCGGACCTTGAGCTTCCCCTCCCCGGTCTGGTAGGCCTCCTTTATCCCCTCCTTCCCCACGATGATGCCCCCGGTGGGGAAGTCAGGGCCCGGGATGAGGGGGAGCAGCTCCTCGGCCGTGGCATCGGGGTGGTCCATGAGGTACAGGGTGGCCTGGATCAGCTCCCGGAGGTTGTGGGGCGGGATCTGGGTGGTCATCCCCACCGAGATCCCCCACGCCCCGTTGGCCAACACGTGCGGGAACCGGACCGGCAGCACCTCCGGCTCCTGGAGGGAGTCGTCGAAGTTGGGGACGAAGTCCACCGTGTCCTCGGCCAGCTCCTCCAGGAACTCCATGGCGATGGGGGAGAGGCGGGCCTCGGTGTAGCGCATGGCCGCCGGCTCGTCCCCGTCGATGGAGCCGAAGTTCCCCTGGCCGTCGATCAGGGGGTAGCGGGTGGAGAAGGGCTGGGCCAGGCCCACCATGGCCTCGTACACGGCCATGTCCCCGTGGGGGTGGAACTTACCCATCACCTCGCCCACGATGCGGGCGCACTTCTTGTGGGGCCGGCCCGGGGTGAGCCCCAGCTCCCGCATCCCGTAGAGGATCCGGCGCTGGACGGGTTTTAAGCCGTCCCGCACGTCGGGGATGGCCCGGCCGCGGATGACCGAGATGGCGTAGTCGATGTACGACTGCTCCATCTCGTCTTCGATGAAGGTGACCTGGATGCGCTCCATAGCTGTCTCCAACGGAAAAAGGTTATCCCAAACCGGCTCTGGGGGCCAGGGGCTCGGGGAAAGTGGGGGCTATGGGATGTCCGTCCCCGGCGGGGGGCCGCGCCGGATGCGGGCGTATTGCAACGCCCCGGCCACCCCCAACAGGAGCCCCAGCACCGAGGCCCCGAACGAGAAGAACCCTAGCCCCCAGCTGGGGGCTAGGATTCGAATGACCATCAGGAATGGGAAGATCCACCCCAAGACCAGCAACACAAAGCCGCTAATTATCAGCCGCAGGGACTTCCCCATCGCGGTACAGCCAGCAGGCCACGTAGTGGCCCGGCTGAGGCTCGAACTCCGGCGGCACCTGCACGTCGCACAGCCCCTCGATCATGCGGGAACAGCGGGGGTGGAAACGGCAACCCTCTGGGGGGTTGATCAAGCTGGGCGGCTCGCCAGGGGGCACGTCTTTGTAGGTCTCGGCGTTCTTGGGGTCTGGGTCCGGGATGGCCTCCAGCAGGGCCTGGGTGTAAGGGTGCAAGGGGTTGTGGATGAGCTCCCGCACCCCGGCCTTCTCCACGAACTTGGCCGCGTACATCACGAAGATCCGCTCCGAGAAGTAGCGGATGGTGGACAAGTCGTGGGTGATGTAGATCACCCCCAGCTCGTGGGCCTCCTGCAGCTCCCGCAGCAGCTTCAGGATCTCCACCCGCACCGAGGCGTCCAGCATGGACACCGGCTCGTCGGCCACGATCAACTTCGGCCGCAGCACCGTGGCCCGGGCGATCACCACCCGCTGCTGCTGCCCCCCGGAGAGCATGTGCGGGAATTTGCCCAAGAAGTCCCGCACCGGGGTCAGCCGCACTTCCTCCAGCACCTCCGTCACCCGGGCCAGCCGTTCGGCCCGGGTGCGGGCCACCCGGTTGATGATCAGGGGTTCCTCCAGGATGCGCTGGACGGTCATGAACGGGGGCAGGGCCCCGTAGGGGTCCTGCTGGACATAGCCCACCTGGGAGCGGTACCAGCGGCCCAGCTTGTGCAGGGCCCGCCCTTGGAAGATGACCTCCCCCTTGGTGGGCTGGTGGAGGCCCAACACCGTGCGGGCCAAGGTGCTCTTGCCGCAGCCGGACTCGCCCACGAAGGCCAACGCTTCCTTGGGCCCGAGGTCGAAGGTGACCCCGTCCACCGCCCGCACGAACCCGATCCGGATGAACCCGAACTTGCGGAGCTCAAACCATTTGTGAAGGTCCTTGATCTCAAGCAGCTTTCCGTTTGTCCTTTGCATCACGCCCGTCCTCGGTACAGCCAACAGCGGACCACCCGGCCGTCCTCCAGGGTGAACGGGGGTGGGTCCTGATCACACATCTCGAACCGCTCCGGACAGCGGGGGGCGAACCGACACCCCTCCGGCGGGTTGAGCAGGCTGGGGGGTTTGCCCGGGATGAAGGCCAGTTCCTTGTCTTCTCGCAGCGATGGCACGCTGGCCATGAGCATGCGGGAGTAGGGGTGGTAGGGGTCCTTGTAGAACCCGCCCGCGTGGCTGCGCTCCGCCAGCTGCCCGGCGTACATGACCATGGACTCGTTGGCCAGTTCGCTCGAGGTGGAGATGTCGTGGGTGATGAGGATGTAGGTGAGGGCGAGCTCTTTCCTGATCCTCTTCAGCGAGTTCATGATGTTGGCCTGGGTGAGGACGTCCAAGGCCGAGGTGGGCTCGTCCAGGATGACCAACACCGGGCTGGTGACCAACGCCATGGCGATGATCACCCGCTGGCGCATGCCCCCGGAGAGCTCGAACGCGTAGCGGGTCATGAAGTCCAGCGGCACCCCCACCAGCTTCAGGGCCTCCTCCACCCGGCGCTTGGCCTCCGCCTTGCTCTTGATCCGGTTGTGGATCAGCAGGGGCTCGGCCACCTGATCCGCCACCCTGATCACCGGATTGAGGGCGTTCATGGCCGCCTGGGGCACGAACGACATCTTCACCCAGCGCACCTGGCGGCGGAACTGCTCATCCGAGAGCGACATCACCTCCTGCCCGTCCAGGTACACCTTGCCGGTGTAGGTGTGGACGTTCCGAGGCAGCAGCCGGAGGATGGCCCGGGCCAGGGATGTCTTGCCACAGCCGGACTCCCCCACGATCACCATGGCCCGGTCTGCCCCGAGCTCGAAGCTCACCCCATCCACCGCCCGCAACACCCCTTTGGTGGTCCGGAAATAAAGCCTCAGATCCTCTACCTTGAGAAGGACATCCTGGTTCGCCATGTTAGATCTCCCTCAAGCGTGGGTTGAAGATACGGTCCAAGGCGAAGCCCACCGCAGTGAAGCCCACCCCGGTGAGCATGAGCAGGAACGCCGGTTCCAGCACCCAGTAGTAATAGCCCTTGTACAGGGCCCCGCCGGAGGACGCGTTCTGCAGCACCTTGCCCCAGGTGGGGAGCACCGGGTCACCCAGCCCGATGAAGGCCAGTGACGCCTCCAGGAACACCAAGCTGGGGATCATGATCACGAAGCTGGGGATGAGCAAGGGGATGGCCTTGGGGATAAGGTAGCGGAACACGATCCGGAGGTTACTGGCCCCGTAGCTGCGGGCGGCCTCGATGTAGGGTGCCTCCCGCATCTGGAGGAACATGGCCCGGTTGGTCTTGATGGCCGAGCCGAAGATGCTGAGCACGATGATCGCCCCCAACATCAACCAGATGCTGCGGGAGTAGAAGGTGCCGATCATGATCAGGATGGGCAACGTGGGCAAGATCATCCGCACCTCGGTGATGCGCTGGATGGCGGCGTCCACCCAGCGGGCGTACCACACCCCCACCGCGGCGATGATCAGGCTGGTGACCGAGGTGACCAGGGCCCCGAACAGGCCGAAGGCCAGGGCGATGGGGGTGCCCCACAGCAGGGCCACCATCAGGTCCCGGCGCTGGTCGTCGGTCCCGGCCCACCCGTGCACCCGCCCATAGATGATCAGCCGGGCGTCCAGGTCAGAACCCTCCTCGAACACGTACCCATCCAGCACCAGTTGATAAGTTCCCTGAAGGGGGCGGTCTGGGTTCTCCGGGTCGGCGAACAACCCCACTTCCGGGGGTTGGTTGCCCAGCCGCCTCCTCAAGGTGGTGTCTTGGGAAATCAGCACCCACTCCTCGTGGGAGATGGACTCGGTGTCCAGGCGGAACTCCCGGCCGTCCGGGGTGATCCACAGCACGTCCACGAAGGGCTCCTTGGCCTGGTAAGTGGCGGTGAACCTCAGGGCCAGTTCCTTGGGGAAGGTGTTGGAAGAGTAGTCGAAGGTCAACACCGCCCGGATGTTGGTCGTCCCCCCGCCCAGCGGTTGGACCTGTTTCTCCACCTCGGTGGTGGACAAGATCATGGTTTTGGGCAGGTTCACCCCGGGGAAGATGTTCACCCAGCTGGGCAATGCGTTTCTGGGGTACTCGCGCCAGATCTCTTCCCCGCCCCGCCACAGGCGGATGGCCTCCGAGTAGGGGATGGCGATCACAGTGTAGATGGAAATCGCCACCAGCAGGCCGATGATGAACAGGCCGAACATGGCCGACTTGTACCTGGTAAGCTCTTTGAAACCAGCGATTATTGCTCTCATGTCGGTGCTCCTGCTCCCACCTTCACCCGGGGGTCGACGATGGCGTAGACGATGTCCAGCAGGAACAAGGTCAGGGCGAGCAAGTAAGCGTAGATGACCGTCTCCCCCAGGATGACGGCGATTTCAAATTGTTGGATGGCGGAGTAGTAGAGGCTGCCCAACCCGGGCCAGTTGAACACCGTCTCCAGGATGATGGCCCCCATCCACATCACGATCAACATCAGGGCGAACTGGGTGATGATGGTGGGCAGGGTAGGCCGGAGGATGTAGCGGCGTTCCAGGGCCCGGTTTGGCACCCCCTTGGCCCGCCCCAGCTCCACGTGGTCCTCGCTGGAGAAGATCAAGAAGAAGGTGCGGCGGGAGTAGACGCTGATGAAGAACCCGGACACGAACATAGCGAGGACCGGCAGGATCATGTGCTTGCCCACGCTCAAGGCATAGCCCAGGGTGGTGTCCGGGGGCGGGGCGTCCACCATCCCCCCGAAGGGCAGCACCTTGAGCATGGCGGCGAAGATGAGGATGAGGATGATGCCGTAAAACCACCCCGGGGCGGCCGACAAGGGGGCCAGGGCCACCGACAGCCGGTCGGCTATGGACCCGTAGCGGCGGGACAGGTAGAGGCCGAGGAACAGGGTGGCGAAGAACAAAAGCAGGTTGGCGGTGGAGAACAGCACCAGCGTGGATGGCAGCCGTTCCAGCAAGATCAACCGCACTTCCTTGGACCCCGAGTCGCTGGTGATGATCTTGGCCCGGCCCAAATCCAGCCCCAGGGCCCGCACCAGATACCCCACGCTGCGGCGGATGAACGGGGTATCGAGCCCCAGCCGCTGCCGTTCCAGTTCCACCCGCTCGTCGATGATCCGGCGCTGTTCCGAGGGGGGCAGCTGCTTGAACGCCGGATCCCCCAGCACCTGGAGTCCCACCTGCTCCCGGATCTGGGCCTCCTGGATCTTGTCCACGTACCCCCCCATGCCGGCGATGAACACGGTGAGGTACATGCCCACCACCAGGGAGAACATGAGCGCCAGCCCCCGGAGCAGGAAGTATTTCAACAGTCGGAACGCGTTACCGGACAGCAGGACTCCCTCCCTTCTTGGGTAAATTTTGCTTGTGCATCGAGATCCGCACGCATTCTAACCACCGGCCAGGGATAGCTCAACCACCACCCTGTTTTCTGGCTCAGCCCCGGCCTGGGTGCAGATCACCCGATGCCCTGGCTGCCCACCACCTTCACCCGGGGGTCGACGATGGCGTACACGATGTCCAGCCCGAGGATGGTTATGGCCAGAAGATAGGCGTAGATTGCGGTTTCGCCCACCACCACCCCGATCTCGAACTGCTGCACCGCCCGGGCCAGTTGAACACGTTCTCCAGGATGATGGCCCCCGTCCACATGGTGATCAGCATGAGGGCGAAATCCGTGATGATCACCGGGAGGGTGGGCCGGAGAATGTAGCGGCGTTCCAGGGCCCGGCCGGGCACCCCCTTGGCCCGCCCCAGCTCCACATAGTCCTCGCAAAGTCAAGCTTGGCTTATGCCAGCCCCGAATTTAACTCGCGGATCCACGATGGCGTACACCACATCCAGCACCAGCAACGTGATGGCCAGAAGGTAGGCGTAGATCACGGTGCTGCCCAGGATGACCGGGGTGTCGAACTGCTGGACCGCCATCACCAGCAAGCTGCCCAACCCAGGCCAGGAGAACACGCTTTCCAGGATGATGGCCCCCATCCACATGGTGATCAGCATCAAGGCGAAGCTGGTGATGATGGTGGGCAAGGTGGGCCGGAGGATGTAGCGGCGTTCCAGCAGCCGCGGGGGGACCCCCTTGGCCTGGCCCAGCTCCACGTGGTCCTCGCTGGAGAAGATCAAGAAGAAGGTGCGCCAGCTGTAGATGACGATGAAGATCTCCTCGATGTAAAGGGCCCCCACCGGGAGCACCAGGTGCTTGAGCACGCTCAGGGAGTAGCCCCAGCGGGTCTCCGGCGGCGGGGCGTCCACCATCCCCCCGAAGGGCAGCACCCGCAGCACCGCGGCGAAGATGGTGATCAGGATGATGCCGTAGAACCAGCCCGGGGCGGCGGAGGTGGGGGCCAGGGCGGTGATCAACCGATCCCCCCAGGAGCCGTAGCGGCGGGACAGCCGCAGGGCGAAGAAGATCCCGGTGAAGAAGAGCAGGAGGTCTGCGGTGGCGAACAAAAGCAAGGTCACCGGGAGCCTCTCGGCGATGATCCGCCACACCTGCTTGGAGCCCGAGTCGCTGACGATGTTTTCCGCCCGCCCCAAGTTCAAGGACAGGGCCCGCCACAGGTAGTCCACGCTCCGCAGGAGGAAGGGGCGGTTTAGGCCCAGCCGCTCCCGTTCCAGTTCCACTCGCTGCTCGATGATCTTGCGCTGCTCTGAGGGGGGGAGCTGTTGGAAGGCCGGGTCCCCCAGCACCTGCATCCCCACCTTCTCCCGGATCTCCGCCTCCCGGATCCGGTCCACGTACCCCCCCATGTTGGCGATGAACACGGTGAGGTAGATGCCAACTGCGATGGCTGCTCCCAGGGCCAGCCCCCGCAGGAGGAAGTAGCGCACCAGCCGGATTAGGTTCTCCGTATTCGTCCGTGACACCTTGCCTCCGGGGCCGTTTGAATTCATCAGCGCGATGGGCTCCATGTATACCCCCTCCCCCGGGTTCGCTCAAGGAGCGGGCCAAAAGAAAACGGGGCTGTGGGAAGCCCCACAGCCCCGCTTGGCCCCAGACTCAGGTTACGGGACCAGGAAGGTGGCCTTGGCGAACGAGGCGATGGCCACCGCCTTGGAGGTCACCACCACCTCCAGGATGGCGGTCCCGGAGGGCAGTTCCTTCACCACGCTGGCGGGCAGGTTCACCACCCACTCCCCAGGCGTGCCCAGGTACTCGCCCATCCCGGTGTAGGCCAGCTCCCGGTTGGCGTCGAACACCAGGAACTTCACCTGGTCCACGAACTCGGTGGGATAGGGCTCGCCCTTGAAGGTGACGTGCACCGGCACGATGGAGCCGAAGTCGTTCAGCACCCGCGGCCCGGCGATCTCCACCTCCGGGATCATGGGCTCCCCGAACACCAGCCACTTGTCGGCCGGATCCGGGAAGTCGGCGAACTTCTCAAGCACGATGATCCCGGCCACCGGGTCCACGTCGGCCAGGTAGAAGGGCCCGTTGCCCACCCAGAAGTGCCCCTTGTCGTTGTACCAGTTCAACAGGTTCTGGTAGCGGGCCTGGGCCTCGGCCTCGGTGATGTACTGCCCCAGGGTGGGCTCGTAGGGGATGAAGGTCTCGGCGATGGCCTGGTCCAGGTAGCCCTTGAGCACGTCCAGGCTGGGCCCGGCGATCAGGTTCATCCACTCGACGCCCAGGGTGTCAGCTTTGTCCGCGGTGAAGGCCAGCTCCCCGGCCCCCTCGGCCAGGATGCCGATGGCCAACACGTGCCAGAAGCCAGGGCCCTGCCCGTAGTAGGCGTCCCAGGTGGCCGCGTCGGCGATGTACTCGGCGTCCAGGTACCAGAGGTCCATGTAGGTCTCGATCACGAGCGGATCCTCAGAGATGATCCGCACGCCCTTGAAGTACTGCTGGAAGGACTCGAAGTCCGGCACCGCCGACTCGTCGAAGATGGCCGACTCGGGCTTGGCCCGGTCGAAGGTCAGGATCATGCCCAGGACGATGTCCTCGATGTCCACCGTGGAGCCGTCGTGCAGCGGCTGGCCCAGGAAGTCGTCGGAGTAGTAGATGACGGTCTTGGTGAGGGCGGTCAGCCCCTCGGGGTGCTTCTCGCCCACGGTGATGAACCGCTGCTCGGTGGCGTCCCAGTCGATCCAGGCATCCTCAGGCACCTGGATCTCGGGGGCGAACTCCAAGGTCACCCAGTCCAGGGTCACCCCCACCGGCAGGCCTTCCTTGACCGTGACCTCGGCCCGCTCCACCCGCTGCGGGTGCACCAGCCCGGTGTAGGGGTCAGGCAGGGTGGGGATGTCCGCGGTGCCGCGGATGGGCATCATGTCGTAGATCCAGTTGGTACCCCCGATGGGGTTCCAGGGCTCGTTGATGATGTCGATCACGCCCACGTTGACCGTGCCGCCCACCTGGCCCTCCCAGCGGATGGCGTAGGCCCACAGCCAGGAGCCGTACACGCCGCCGGCCAGGTCAGAGGCCACCGACAGGCCCTTGCGGAACAGGAAGTAGGGGGACTCGTGGACCACCCACACCCGCACCGAGTCCTTCAGGGCCAGCTCCACCGCCCGGGCGAACAGCTCGGCCCGCTCCTCCAGGGTGGTGAAGTCCCGGCGCCCCAGCCGGTCACAGATCTCGTCGAACTCGGGGTCCGGGGTATAGGCCTGCCACAGCGGGAAGGGGAGGCCGCGGGTGGTGTAGAAGAAGTCGAAGTTGCCGCCCTGGTCGCGGTTGATGGCGGTGGTCACCCAACCGGCGGTGTAGTAGTGGAAGCAGCCCTCGGCCGGGTCGGTGAAGATCCAGCAGGGAGCCGCCTCACGGGAGGTCTTGTAGTCCCGGCGGACCACGAACCCCAGGTCCTCAAGCAAGGTGGCGATGTAATCGCCGATCTCCAGGCGCTCGTCCTCCACCCGGATCAGGCCGATGATCTCCACCGGCTCGCCCTTGTAATGCCAGACGCCGTCCACCAGCTCTGCCCCCAAGGCCTCCATCTCCCGGGTGATGATCTCCCGGGCCCGGTCCGGGTCATGCTGGTAGCGGAGCTCGATGGCCCGGAAGGTCTCGATGTAGCGCGGGTAGTCGGGGAAGGTGGGGGTCACCGGGGTGTAGCGGGGGATGGCCAGACCCTGGTAGATCTCCTCGGCGATGTACTCCCGGTCGATGAGCCAGTTCAAGGCCTCGCGGATGGCGGGCACGGAGAACGGGTTCAGGCGGCCGTCGTTGAACTCAGGCCCGTAGGGGTTGAGGGTGATCTCCACGTACACCCCGTAGGCGCGGGCCATGTCGAACACCTCCGGGGCCGCCTGAGCGCGGGCGAACAGGTCTGCGTCGGTGAGGGCATAGGCGAACAGGTCCAGCTCCCCGGCCTCGATCATGGCGAAGGCGGTGGAAGCGTCGGCCACTTCCTGGAACACCACCTGGTCCACCCAAGCCCCCGTGGGCACCTCTTGCCCGAAGGCAAACAAACCTACCAGCAAGCAAGCCAGCACAGCAAAGCCTGTCTTCACGTACTCCTCCTTTTTCTCTTTGGAACTCGGTTTTTAGAGTGGTGAGGTGCTCTTCGGCTTTCACCCCCTTTTCCTTTGAGGACATGATGTCGGCCAAAGGGCCGCTCAAATATTATACAGGGTGGAAGCCGATTCGTTAAGTCCCCCTCCTGTTCCCCCGGTGCAGGCCGAGTGGGGGTGATATAATCGGGGTGACGACGCAACGAGAGCTGCCCGACACGGGCCGAAAAGGAGGCCGCAGATGGAGATCCTCAAGGTCGCGTCGAGTTCCAATCCCAATGCGGTGGCTGGGGCCATTGCCGGGGCCCTGGAGAACGACGGCATCGTGGAGGCCCACGCCATCGGAGCTGGCGCCGTGAACCAAGCCGTCAAAGCCATCGCCATCGCCCGCCGGTTGGTGGAGCGGGAAGGGGAGGCGGAGATCAAGGTGGTCCCCGGTTTCATCGACGTGGAGATCGGGGGGGAACTTAAGACCGGGCTTAGGTTTGTGATCGAAAAGTAAATGCAGCTCGAGGCCCGCGCCAGGGCCGCCATCTCCCAAGCCCTCCAGGAGCTGGGGATGGTCTGCCCTGAACCCCTGCCAGTGGAAAGGACTCGCCCCGAGTTCGGAGACATCTCCAGCCGGGTGGCCTTCGTATTGGCGAGGGAGCTGGGGGGCTCCCCCCAGGAGGTGGCCAGCAAGATCGCCGGTGCCCTGGCCGGACACCCGGAGCTGGCAGAAGCGGCCGCGGTGGGAGGGTTCGTCAACCTCAGGTTCGCCCCCCACGCCCTGCACCGGCTCCTGAAGGAGATCCTGCAAGCGGGGGAGGAGTATGGCCGGCGGGACCTGGGCCGGGGGAGGAGCCTCCAGGTGGAGTTCGTCTCCTCCAACCCCACCGGCCCCCTGACCGTGGGCCATGGCCGCCAAGCGGCCCTGGGGGACGTGCTGGCCAACCTGTTTCAGGCCCTGGGGTGGCAGGTAACTCGGGAGTACTACCTAAACGACGAGGGCCGGCAGATCGACCTCCTGGCCCAGTCCCTGTGGGCTCGGTACCGGCAGGCATTGGGGGCTGAGACCCCCCTCCCAGAGGGGGGGTACCAGGGGGACTACCTGATCCCCATCGGGGAGGAACTGGCCGAAAAATGGGGGGACCGCTACCCGAGCTGGGACGCGGGCGCAAAAGAGGCCTTCCGCCGGGAGGCGGTGGGCCGCATGCTGCGCCTGATCCAGGAGGACCTGGAGGCGTTCGGGGTTTCCTTCGACGTCTGGACTCGGGAGGGGGACCTGCACCGGCGGGGGTTGGTGCGGGAAACCTTCGAGGCCCTGCGGGAGCGGGGCGCCGTCTACGAGCGGGAAGGCGCCTTCTGGATGCGATCCAAAGAACACGGGCTCGCCCGGGACCCGGTGCTGATCCGCTCTGACGGCACCCCCACCTATCTCATGGTGGACATCGCCTACCACGTGGACAAGTTCCGCCGGGGCTTCGCCCGGGTGATCGACGTCCAGGGGGCAGATCACGCCGAGGAGCAACAGCAGGTGAAGCTGGCCCTGAGGATCCTGGGCTACCCTGATGATTTCCTCCACTACTGCGTCCACCAGTTCGTCACCCTCAAGGGCCGGGCAGGGGTGGAGAAGATGTCCACCCGGGCCGGCCGGTTCATCCGCCTGGGAGACCTGATAAGCGAGTTGGGCCGGGATGTAGTGCGCTACTTCATGGTGCGGAGGAAGCCCGAAAGCCACCTCACCTTCGACTACGAACTGGCCAAGAAGACCAGCATGGAGAACCCGGTCTACTATGTGCAGTACGCCCACACCCGCATCGCCTCCATCTTCCGGGAGGCGGGGGAATCCGCGAGGCGTGACGCATTAGGCGTGACCGAAGCAGATCTATCTTTCCTGACCGATCCGGAGGAGCTCGCTTTGATCAAGGAGCTGGACCGGTTTCCGGATGTGATCCTCCAGGCCAGCGAGTTCTCCCCCCACCTTCTGTGTGAGTACTTGGAGGGGGTGGCGGGCCTGTTCCACCCTTACTACAGCCGGGTGCGGATTCTGGGCCAAGGGGAGGCCACCCTGGCCAGGTTGGCCCTCCTTTCTGGCATCCAACTGGTGCTGCGGCGGGGGCTTTCCCTGCTGGGGGTGTCTGCCCCGGAGGAGATGTAGATGGCCCTGTGGGAGAAGCTGAAGCAGGGTTTGGCCCGGACCAGGGAGGGGTTGTTGGCCCCCATCGAGGCGGCGGTGCGGGGGCAGGGGGCCCTGACGCAGGAGACTTGGGAGGAGCTGGAGGACTTGCTGCTGGCCGCCGACGTGGGGCCGGAGCTGGCCGGGGAGCTGGTGAGCCGGCTGCGGGAGCGCTTCGATGGCCAGTCCCCCGCGTGGGAAGAGGTGCAGGCGGCCCTGGAGGAGGCAGTGGGGGAGCTCTTGTCCGGGGCAGAGCGGCCCTGGTCCCCGCCGGAGGGCAGCCCCGGGGTGCTCCTGTTCGTAGGGGTCAACGGTTCCGGAAAAACCACCACTTGTGTGAAGGTGGGGCGGTGGTTGGCCGGGCAGGGGCAGCGGGTGCTGTTGGCGGCGGCGGATACCTTCCGGGCGGCGGCCATCGATCAGCTCCGGCGCCTGGGGGAGGAGGCCCAATTGGAGGTGATCGCCCACCGCCCTGGGGCCGACCCGGGGGCGGTGGTGCACGATGCCCTGGCCCACGCCCGCAGCCAGGGCCATCGCTACCTGGTGGTGGACACCGCCGGGCGCCTGCAGACCAAGCGGCCGCTGATGGAGGAACTGGGCAAGATCTGCCGGGTGGTGGAGAAGCTGCAGGGGCGTCCCCCGGAGGAACGGCTGCTGGTGGTGGACGCTACCGTGGGCCAAAATGCCATCTCCCAGGCGGAGCTGTTCCACCAGGCGGTGGGGCTCACCGGGCTGGTGGTGACCAAGCTGGACGGGTCGGCCAAGGGGGGGGCAGTCCTCCCCATCTGGCGGGCCCTGGGCATACCCATCCTCTGGCTGGGGGTGGGGCAGGCACTTTCCGATCTGGTTCCCTTCCGGGCCCGGGACTTCGCCCGAGCCCTGGTACGGAGGTGAGCATGAAAAAGCTGGTGTACTTGTTCGGAGGCGAGAGGACGGATGGCAGCGCTGAGCTCAAGGCGCTGTTGGGGGGCAAGGGGGCCAACCTGGCGGAGATGGCTCGCATCGGCATCCCTGTCCCCCCAGGGTTCACCATCACCACCGAGGTGTGTCGCTTCTATTATCAGAATGGGGAGCGGTTCCCCGAGGGTCTGGAAGAGGAAGTGAAGGCCGGGATCGCTTTCCTGGAGGAGGAGACCGGGCGGCGGCTGGGAGATCCGGAGAATCCCTTGCTGGTGTCGGTGCGTTCCGGGGCTCCGGTGTCCATGCCCGGGATGATGGACACCATCCTCAACCTGGGCCTGAACGACACCTCGGTGGAAGGCCTCGCCGACAAGATCGATCCCCGGTTCGCCTACGACTCCTACCGGCGCCTGATCGCCATGTACGGCAACGTGGTGCTGGGGTTCAAGGACGAGCGGGGCGACCCCTTCGACCAGCTGATGCAGGAATTCAAGCGGAAGAAGGGGGTAGACACCGACCTGGAGCTCACCGCCGAGGACCTGCGGGAGCTGATAGAGGCCTTCAAGGCCTATTACCGGGACCGGGGCCAGCAGTTCCCCCAGGACCCCTGGGAGCAGCTGTGGGGGGCGATCCGGGCGGTGTTCCGCTCCTGGAATAACGAGCGGGCCCGGGTCTACCGGCGCCAGTACCGCATCCCAGACGATTTGGGAACCGCGGTGAACGTCCAGGCCATGGTGTTCGGCAACCTCAACCAGCGCTCCGGCACCGGGGTGGCCTTCACCCGGGACCCGGCCACCGGCGAAAACGTGCTTTACGGGGAGTACCTGCTGGCGGCCCAAGGCGAGGACGTGGTGGCCGGGATCCGCACCCCCAAGCCCATCGCCAAGCTGCAGGAGGAGATGCCCGAGATCTACGACCAACTCCTCCAGATCCGGGAGAAGCTGGAGCGGCACTACCGGGACATGCAGGACCTGGAGTTCACCATCGAGGACGGCAGGCTCTACCTCCTTCAGACGCGCACCGGAAAACGCACCGGCTTCGCCGCGGTCAGGATCGCAGTGGAGATGGTGAGGGAGGGGTTGATCACAAAGGAGGAGGCCATCCTCAGGATCGACCCCGCCGAGCAGGTGTACCAGCTCCTCCAGCCCATCTTCGACCCTGAGGAGAAGAGGAAGGCGAAGGTGATCGCCAAGGGGCTGGCGGCGGGGCCGGGAGCTGCCACCGGCCGCATCGCCTTCTTCCCCGACGACGCGGTGAAGCGGGCGGAGGAAGGCCCGGTGGTGTTGGTGCGGGAGGAGACCTCTCCGGAGGACATCGAGGGGATGCTCGCTGCCCAGGCCATCCTCACCGCCCGGGGCGGCCTCACCTCCCACGCCGCAGTGGTGGCCCGCCAGGAGGGCAAGGTAGCGGTGGTGGGCTGCGAAGCCCTGCACATCGACTATGAGGCCCGCACGGTGACTGCCGGGGACGTCACCCTCAAGGAGGGCGACTGGATCTCCATCGACGGGTTCAGCGGCGAGGTGCTGGAGGGGAAGGTGCGCACCATCCCCTCCGAGGTGATCCAGGTGCTCATCGAGCGCAAGAGGGCCCCGGAGGAGGCCCCCATCTACCAGGTGTTCGCCGAGCTCATGGGGTGGGCGGACGAGCGGCGTAAGCTGGGGGTGCGGGCCAACGCCGACAAGCCGGACCAGGCGCAGGTGGCCCTGGCCTTCGGCGCCGAGGGGATCGGCCTCTGCCGCACCGAACATATGTTCTTCGCCGAGGATCGCCTCCCCCACATGCAGCGGGCCCTGATCGCCCAACACCCCGCCGAGCGGGGCCAGGCCCTCAAGCGGCTGGCGGAGATGCAGGTGGCCGACTTCGAGGGCCTGCTCGAGGTCATGGATGAAAAACCGGTGATCATCCGCCTGCTGGACCCCCCCATGCACGAGTTTCTGCCCAAGCCCCAAGAGGAGGAGAAGATCAACGAGATCGCCTCCGAGTTCGGGGTCTCCCCGGAGGAGCTGCGGGCCCGGATCGAGGCGTTGCGGGAGATGAACCCCATGCTGGGGCACCGGGGGGTGCGGCTGGGGCTCACCCACCCGGACATCTATGAAATGCAGGCCCAGGCCATCTTCCGGGCCGCCTGCCGGCTGAAGAAGCGGGGCAGAAGCCCCTATCCCAAGGTGATGATCCCCCTGGTGGCCCACGTGAACGAGATGCGGGCGATGCGGGAGCTGGTGGACCGGGTGGCCAAGCGGGTGATGGAGGAGGAGGGGGTGGAGGTCCAGTACCAGGTGGGGACCATGATCGAGATCCCCCGGGCCGCCCTCACTGCCGACGAGATCGCTAAGGAGGCCCAGTTCTTCTCCTTCGGCACCAACGACCTCACCCAAATGACCTTCGGCTTCTCCCGGGACGACGTGGCCAAGTTCATCGG
>DFNF01000053.1:0-120 GCA_002375935.1 Acetothermia bacterium UBA3574 | reverse complement strand
GACGACGTGGCCAAGTTCATCGGCCACTACATCCAGGAGGGGATTTTGCCTGAGGACCCGTTTGCCACCCTGGACACCCGCGGGGTGGGGGAGCTGGTGCGGCTGGCGGCGGAGCGGGGG
>DFNF01000077.1 GCA_002375935.1 Acetothermia bacterium UBA3574 | reverse complement strand
GCTCTAGGATGAGGAGGTGATTCAGGTGGTGAAGGTGGCAGCGGCGTGTGTGGCTTTGGCGGTCTCCTTCCTGGGGGCGGGGCAGGTGGTGATCAACGAGGTGGGGTGGGGGGGGACGGCCGCCTCCCCCTACGACGAGTGGATCGAGCTTTACAACCCCACCGATCAGCCCATCGATCTTTCCGGTTGGACCTTGGCCTGGGAGGGGGTAGCCATTCCGCTGGGGGAGGAGGCTGGGAACACCATCCGGGTGGTCAACTCGGTGATCCCCGCCTACGGGTTCCTGCTTTTGGAACGGGGCGGGGATGACACGGTGGTGGGGCGGGAGGCGGACGTGCTTTACCGAGGGGCCCTGGCCAACCGAGGCGAGGTACTCCAGCTGATCGACCCGGAGGGGAACGTGGTGTCCACCGCCAACCTGGGCTGTGTTGAGGGCTGGTGGGCCGGGGCCAAGGGGGCGTCCATGGAGCGGGTGGCCCCGGAGGCCCCGGACGGGCGTTTCTTCTGGCGCACCGGGCAGGCCGGGGAGCTCCTGGACGCCCAAGGGGCTCCCATCCGGGGGACCCCAGGCGCCCCAAACCTCGCCTACTTGGTCTCGCCCCGGGTGGAGCTGGTCTTGCCGGAGGGCCCACTGACCGGGCTCGTCACCTGGCAGTGGCAGGCCGCTGACCCGGATACCCCGGAAAGCGAGTTGGTCGTGGGCCTGTACGTGTCCTACGACGGGGGGGCCACCCTGCAGCCGGTGGCCGAGGGGCTGCCGGCGAGCGGCAGCTACGACTGGGACACTGCCGGCTGGGAGCCGGGGCCGGTGCTGTTGGTGGTCCGCGCCCAGGACCCGGACGGCTTCTGGGGTGCGGCGGTACAGGAGGTGGAGCTGGCAGGCTGAGAGGGGCGGTGGGGGCGGCGGAGGCCGCCCCCACCTTCGCCTCCCTGACCCCGGCTGGGATGGACCAAGGACCCGGCGAGGGGCGCCAAGCGAAACCTCTCGATCAGCCTGTTGAGAAATGAAGTTCAGATCAGTGTCATAACTGCCCGCTCCCGGAAGAGGAGTCCTCCGCCTGGGGAAACGACCGCGGTGGCTCAGGCCTGGCTTCAACTAGGTGGGGGGTGGATCTGCCGGTGTGTGGAGCCCCCTGGGCCGACTGGTTCGGCTGCGGCCAACTGGCCCACTGGAGGCCCTGCTCTCTCCCTCGGGTAGCTCCCGGAGAAGGTGCAGGTGCCGAGAAGCGGAAGGCCCGGAGTGGTACCCTATTTGCCGGGCGATGATGTTTCACAAATCTGCTGGGCACTCGGCCCTCCAAGTAGGTCCTTCTCCCCCCTGCCCAGGCAGGCTTGGGCCGCCGCGGGCCGCACGGACTCCGGATCAGAGGGCCAAGGCCACCAATCGGAGTACCAAGCCCACCAGCAAGGCCACCCCGGTGGTGAGGAGGAGCACCAACGAGGTCCTCCTCCAGCCCAGCTCCCGCCCCAGGGCGGCCAGCGTGGCCAGACAGGGCATGTAAAACAGCACGAACCCGGCGAACACCAGCATCTGCCCGTGGCTCAAGGCCAGCGAAAGGTCAGCGGTGCCGAAGGCCTGGGCCAGCATCACCAAGGAGAGTTCCTTCCGCAGGATGCCGAACACCAGCGGCACCCCGGCCTCCCCGGGGATCCCCAAAGGCCAGGTGAAGAGCCGAGCCCCTACGTTCAGTGGGGCGGTCCACCCCAGGGCCTCGATGAGGGCGAACAGGGCGCTGGCACCTATCAGGAGCGGCCAAGCCACCACCACGAAGTCCCGCAGGCGCAGCCACACCTTGCCCAGCAGGGTGCGCAGGGTGGGCAGGCGGTAGGGGGGGATTTCCAGGATCAACCCCGGGCCGGCCCCGGGCAGCACCCGCTTCAGCACCCAGCCGGCCAGGCCGATCACCACCAGGTTCAAAAGGTACAGAAATAGCGCCCACCCCGGCCCCACGTAGCGGGCCACCAGCCCGAACACCACGATGGCCCGGCCCGCACAGGGCACCATTACCGCCAGGGCCGCGGTCACCAACCGGTCCCGCTCGTCCTCCAGGATGCGGGTGGCCAAAACCGCTGGCACCGAGCAGCCGTAACCCAACAGGAACGGGATCACACTCTTTCCATGGAGGCCCATCCGGTGCATCAGGGCGTCCATCAGGTACCCCACCCGGGGGAGGTATCCCACGTCCTCCAGCAGGGCGAGCAGGAACAGAAACGGGACCAGATAGGGGAGCACGATGGCCACCCCGGCCCACAGGCCCTGGAACGCCCCCACCAACAGCTGGGAGAAAAGACCTTCCCCTGCCAGGGAGGCCAGCCCCTCCGACAAGCCCTCCAACGGGGGTAGCAAGAGCCCCTCCAGCGTCCCCCCCACCTGGAACACGATCCAAAATAGGCCAAACAGGATCAACGCCAGCAAGGGATAGGCCAAAAAGGGGTGCATCAGCACGTCGTCGGCCCGCTCCCGCCAGCTCACCCGAGCGTGGCCCACCTCAGCCACCCGTTCGAACAAACCCAGGGCGGCCGCGTGTCTTTCCCCGGACAGGACCAGGGCCGGGTCCTCCCCCCTGGCCCGGGCAAGCTCCTCCCGGGCCGACTCCACTTCCCCGGCGAGGCCGATCCTGGCCAGGGACTCCGGCGGCGGATCGCCGGAGAGGAGCCGGATGGCCACGTACCTGGGGGGAAGGGCGCCGGCCTGGGCCACCGGCCTCACCGCTGCCTCCACCCGGGAGATGGCCCGCTCCACGTCGGCCGCATACTTGGGTGGCCGGGCTGGCCGGGCCTGGGGGATGGCGGAGAGCAGCCGCTTCAGCCCCACCCCCCGGGCGGCCACCGTCTCCACCACCGGCACCCCCAACAGCTCCGAGAGGGCGTTGGCATCAATGGAAATCCCCTTGTGTTGAGCCTCGTCCATCATGTTCAGGCACACCACCAAGGGCAGGCCCAGCTCGGCCAGCTCCAACGTGAGCTCCAGGGAGCGGCCCAACAGTGAGGCGTCCACTACGTTAATCACCACATCCACCTCGCCGGAGGTGAGGAAGTCCCGCGCCACCTGTTCGGCTCGATCCCCGGCCAGCAGCGAATAGGTGCCGGGGAGGTCCACGATCTCCACCGGCTCCCCGCCCACCAGGCCCTTGCCCCGCAGGAGTTCCACGGTGGTGCCGGGGAAGTTGGAGGCCACCGCCCGGTAGCCCACCAGGGCGTTGAACAGGGTAGATTTTCCCGAGTTGGGCTGGCCGACCAGGGCGATGCGCTTCATGGCAGGGGTTGGACCAAGATCCTGCGGGCCACACCCCGGCCCAGGGCCACCCGCACCCCGGCCACCTCCACCAGCAAGGGGCCGGAGAAGGGGCCGGAGTTGACCAAGCGGACGACTGACCCTGGGCGCAGGCCGAGGCGGGCCAGGCGCAGGGCCATCCCCCGCCCGCCGCGGAGATGGGTGATGCGGGCGGCGCGGCCCGGGGGGAGGTCGGCCAGGGTGGGATAGAAATCGAGTTTCATTCTTGGAAACAATGGTACCCCATCCGTCACCCCGCGCAAGGAATTCCCTTCCCCACCCCCGCCCCCTCCCTCCTTACC
>DFNF01000055.1:3479-3850 GCA_002375935.1 Acetothermia bacterium UBA3574 | reverse complement strand
GGTGGACAGCCCCCCGGCCAGGGCGTCGGACGCCCCCACCCGGGTGTAGATCCGGTCCAGGAGGGGGAGTTCCGCCTCCTTGGCCGGCACGAACGAGCCCATCTGCGCCAATAGCGCGATCAGGGCCACTTGGCGGAGGAATACGGACTTCCCGGCCATGTTGGGCCCGGTCACCACCGCCAGGTGCACCTCCTCCCCCATCTCCAGGTCGTTGGGCACGAACTCGGTCACCTGCTCCACCACCGGGTGGCGACCCTCCCGGATGCGGAGCGAGGGCCGGTGGGTGAACCGGGGTCGGGTGTATCCCCCCCGATGGGCCACCTCCGCCAGGCAGCGGAGCACGTCCAGCTCCGCCAACGCCTCCCCCAGCC
>DFNF01000055.1:1839-3159 GCA_002375935.1 Acetothermia bacterium UBA3574 | reverse complement strand
TCCGCCAACGCCTCCCCCAGCCGGGCCAAGGCGGGGAGTTCCCCCTCCACCCTGGCACACAGCTTGAGGAAGAGTTCCCCCTCCAGGGCCCGGGCTTCTTCCTCTGCCTGGCCAAGCCGTTGGGCCAGCCCCTCCAGCTCCGGGGTGCTGAACCTCTCCGAGGTGGCGAGCGACTGGCGGCGACGCCAGTCCGGGGGCACTTTCCCTAAATTGGCCCGGGTTACCTCCAGGAAATACCCCAGCACCCGGTTGTAGCCCACCTTCAAGCTGGGGATGCCGGTGCGGGCCCGTTCCTTTTGTTCCAGGTGGGCGATCTCCCGGCGCAGGCTGCGGATCTCTTCTCGCAGGTGGTCCAGGGCCTCGCTGTAGCCGGGCCGGATGAGCCCCCCCTCCTTGGGGTCCGGGGGCGGGGCCTCCACCAGGGCACGCCGGATTTCCTCCCTCAATCCCGCCGGGGCGGCGGTCAAGGCTTCCCGGAGTTGGGCGAGTTTTTTCGGCAGCTCCCCCGGGAGGGCCTGCAGCCAGGCCTGGAGCTCGGGCACCACCTCCAGGGTGCGACGCACGGCCACCAGGTCTAGGGGCCTCAAGCTGCCGGTGCCCACCCGGCCCAAAAGCCGCGGCAGGTCACACGTCTTGCGCAGGAGCTCCCCCAGCGGCTCCCAGGCCGCCCCCGCCATCAGCGCCTCCACCGCGTCCAACCGGGCCTCGATCTCCGTGAGCTCCCGCAGGGGAGAGAGGAGCCACCGGCGAAGGAGCCGGCGGCCCATGGGGGTTTTCGTTCGGTTGAGCACCGAGAATACGGTGAGCTGGCCCTCCGGCCGCAGCGGTACCAAGAGCTCCAGCGACCTCTGGGTGAAGGGGTCCAGCACCATGGTGTCCCCCCCGGCAAGGCGGGGAGGGCGGAGGTGGGGCAAGGGGCCGATGGTCTCCTCCAAGTAAGCGAGGATGGCCCCTGCGGCCCGGGCTGCAGGGCCCGGCAGTCCAGCTTCGGGAAACCTCTCCCGGAGCAGGCGGTCGGAGAAAGACTCCCGCGGCCGGGGGGTGAGTGCCCCGGGCAGCTCTTCCGCCGGGGTCCAATCCTGGGGGAGTAGCCACTCCCGCACCGAGATCCGGCCCACCAGGTCCCCAAGCTCCTTTTTCACCACTTCGGCGGCGTAAAACTCACCGGAGGCCGCCTCGGCCCAGGCCACCCCCACCCTCTCCCCCTCCGGCCACAGCGCCGCCAGATACACGTCCTGGCCGGCGTCCAGCGCCTCCTCCTCGATCACCGTGCCCGGGGTGAGGACCCGCACCACCTCCCGCCGCAGGAGCTTCTTGTCC
>DFNF01000055.1:1392-1521 GCA_002375935.1 Acetothermia bacterium UBA3574 | reverse complement strand
CCCGCCGCAGGAGCTTCTTGTCCTTTCCCGGTCGCTCTACCTGCTGGCAGAGGGCCACCTTGTACCCCTTCCTCAGCAGCCGGTGGATGTAAAGGTCAGCTTTTCTCACCGGCACCCCGGCCATGGGGT
>DFNF01000055.1:0-1037 GCA_002375935.1 Acetothermia bacterium UBA3574 | reverse complement strand
GAGGGTGATGTCCAGCTCCCGGGCCACCAGTTCCGCATCTTCAAAGAACGTCTCGTAAAAGTCACCCAAATGAAAGAACAAGATGGCGTCCGGGTGGCGGGCCTTGGCCCGCAAGTACTGCTGCATCATCGGGGTCGGTTCCATTTGCCTTTCACCGCCCATCGTCCTGCCCCTCCCAGGGGCGTGGCACGGAGGCCCGGCCAGGAAAAGCACCTTGCGCTTGCCACCTGAGTCCCTGAACCAACTGAGTATACCCCGCCCCCCTGGGGTGGAGACGGCCGGCTGAGGGGGTAAAGTGACGTGGAGATGCAGATAGAGGAGCTGGTCCGCTCGGCAGGGCTGCCCGGCGAGGTGACCCGGATTCTGGAACAAAACGGCATCCGGGAGCTTTATCCCCCCCAACGGGCGGCCATCGAGGCCGGGGCGTTAGCGGGGCAATCGCTGGTGTTGGCCGCGCCCACCGCCTCCGGGAAGACCTTGGTGGCCGAGCTGGCCTGCCTGAAAGCGGTGTTGGGGCGGGGGGGCCGAGCCCTGTACTTGGTGCCCCTGCGGGCCTTGGCCGGCGAGAAGTACGACGACCTGGCGGCCAAGTACTCCCCCCTGGGGGTCAAGGTGGGAATCAGTGTGGGCGACTACGACCGGGCCCAAGGGCGGCTCGCAGAGGCCGACATCCTGGTGGTCACCAACGAACGAGCCGACTCCCTCCTCCGCCACCAAGCCTCCTGGCTCACCGAGGGGTTGGCACTGGTGGTACTGGACGAAGTGCACCTGCTCACGGACCCCTACCGCGGACCCACGTTGGAGGTGGTGGTGGCGGCGCTCCGGCACCGCCGCCCGGACGTCCAGCTACTGGCCCTGTCCGCCACCATCAGCAACGCAGAGGAAATTGCGGACTGGCTTTCCGCCCGGGCGGTGGTGAGCGATTTCCGACCAGTGCCGCTGCGGACCGGGGTGTATTTGGGGGGGAAACTGCTGCTGTTGCAGGAAGGCGAGCGGCCGGTCCCGGGGGGGTTGGGGCCGGTGACCGACCTGGTGGG
>DFNF01000038.1 GCA_002375935.1 Acetothermia bacterium UBA3574 | reverse complement strand
CCCCCACCGCCGTTCAGCACCATCCCCTCGGGCAAGGCGGGGAACCCGGCGGCAGATAGGGAGGAATTGAGCTCGGTGAAATCCAGCAGGAGCAGCCCCCACAGCGGCCCGCCTCCCCCCACGCCGGCGGCTTGGGGAAAGGCAGCCCCCCACACCAGTCCGATCAGCAACGTGGCCAAATAGACTCTGCGCATCGTGCCTCCTTTGCCCGGAGTTTAACGGGGTGCAATCAAGGGGCCAAATCGGCCCGGGGACCGCCGGCGTTTCCCGAGGGCAGGGCTTTGGGCTAACATCCTTGCGTGGTCAAAAGGGTAGATCGTTACCTGTGGCGGGAACTGTTGCCCCCATTTGGGGTGGCGTTGCTTGCCTTCCTGGTGTTCATCGGGTTGGAACTTGTGCTTTCCTTGTCGGACACCTTGTTCGCCCGGGGGGCCCAGGCGGGGGAGCTGCTACGCTTGTTCCTCTACAAACTGCCCAGCCTGCTCACCCTGGCCATCCCCGCCGGGGTGCTCCTGGCCACGTTCCTGGCCTTGTCCCGGCTGGCCTCGGCCCGGGAGCTCTTGGCCTTCCAGGCCCTGGGTTACCCCTTGGGCAGGCTGCTGGTGCCCTTCGTGGCCTTCGGCCTGGTGGCCAGCATGGCCTCGTTCTTGCTCTCCGAGCTGGCAGTGCCCCCGGCGGAAGCCGCCTATCGGCGCGAACTCCTGGCCATCCTCTACCAGGGGGAAGTGCCGCGGCCGGAGGAAGACCTATTCTTCCGCGGCAGCCAAGGCGAGCTTTATTACCTGTCTCGCTATCAGGGGGAGAAAGCCTGGGGGATCGTGGTCTACGACCTGGAGGGGAAGCTGTTTGGGGAACCGGGGCCGTTTCCGGCCCTGGTCACCGCCTCCGAGGGGCGGTTCGCCTCCGGGGAGCTGGTGCTCTCCGCCGGCCGGCTGCTGCGCTTCTCCCCGGATGGCGGACTGGAGGAGGTGCTCCGGTTCGAATCCCTCACCTTGCAGGTGGGAGAGGACATCCAGCAGGGGATCCTGGGCGGGAAGACCCCCGGGGAGATGTCGGTGCGGGAGCTTTTGGCCCGCATCCGCTTGTTTGAGAGAAGCGGGCTTGACCCGCGCAACTTGGTGGTGGAGCTTCACTCCAAGTTGGCGATCGCCGCCGCGGCGCTGGTGTTCGCCCTATTCGGTGCCCCGCTGGGGGCGCTGTTGGGACGGCGGGGCCGGGCGGCCGGGGCGGTGGCGGGGTTCCTGTTGGCCGCCGGAGCCCAAGGGCTGTTCATCTGGACCCGCACCTTGGCCCGTCGGGGGTTCCTCCCCGCCTCCCTGGGGGGCTGGCTGCCCCACTTGGTCCTGGGCACCTTGGGACTGGTGCTGTTGCTCTCGGTGGACAGGTTGCGGCTGAAGCGGCTGTGGCTGGGTTTCTTCCTGTTGGGAATCGGCCTGGGCGGGCTCGGGGCCCCGCCACCCTTCCAGTGGTTGGAGGCCCAGGAGTTGGTGATCCTGGGGGAGGCCGAAGGATTTCTCGCCCAGGGGGTGGCGGCGGAACTGGGTGGCTACCGGCTAGCAGCCGGGGAGCTTGCGGCCCACTGGGGCGGAGCCCGGTGGGAGGTAGAGGTGCAGGGGGCAGAGCTTTCCGGACAAGGCCTCCACCTGGTGGCCCAGGCGTTGGAAATGGAGTTAGGGCCTGAGGGGGAGCTGGTGCGGCTGACCGCCCGGGACTTCTCAGGCAGCTCCCGCTTTCAGGGGCCAGAGCGAGAGGAGACGCTGGTGTTCACCGGCCGGTGGGGGGAAGCGAGCTTCCAAGCCGGGGAGCTGGAGCGACTTTCCGGGGAGGGGGTTGAGTTCACTACCTGCCCTTGTCTGGCGGAGGCCCCCTATGCGGTGGAGGCGGGCCGGTTCGTGCTCCTGCCGGAGCGGTGGCTGTATGCCGAGGACGTCTGGATCACGGCTTTTGAGCAGCCGGTGGCCTGGCTGCCGGTGTACGCCGCCCGGCTGGGGGAAGAGGCTTCCCCTTTGTTCCCGGAGATCGGCCGACAAGGAGGGCATTGGTACTTGCGCTGGCACTTCCCGTTCACCTTGGGGGAGGGGATGTGGGGGGCGGTGGGGCTCACCTGGTTTCCCGGCCTGGGCCTGGCCCAGCCCAGCCTGCGCTTCCTGTGGGAAGACGGGAAGTTGGACCTGGCGGAGGGGCGGGGCAGCCTCAGCGCCCAGGGGGAATGGCCTCCTGGGCCGTGGCGGGCCCGCCTCTCCTGGCGGGAAAACAGGCTCGACCTCAGCTTGTCCGGCTCACTGGCCGACACCAACTGGACCCTGAGCTGGGGACAGGCCACCAGAGACGAGCTCAGCTACCAAAAGCTCCCCGAACTCTCCCTATCCCGGGGCGGCCTCCCCTGGTGGGGTGGGACTCTTTCCTGGAACTTGAGGTGGGGGAACTACCGGGAGGCAGGCCGGGCCGGCTGGCGGGCCGGGGTGACCCTCAATTGGCAGAACCAGCTCACCTTCGGTCCCTGGCGGATCACCCTCCCCTGGCAGCTATCTCTGGACCAGTATCAAGGAAGCGATCGGGTGCTGGCCTCCTTCTCTCCCGGCATGAGCGCGGGGGGGCTTTCCCTGACCTATCTGCGGCGTTGGCGCTGGGGGAGTTCCCCCTGGGAGTTCGACCGCCTCCCCCCCCAGCACCGGCTGGCCGCCACCCTGACTGCCAGTCAGGCACAAGTCCGCCAGGAACTCCGCCTCGGGTGGGACCTGGCCACCGGCCACCCCCTGCCCGGCCGCTGGCAGCTCACCCTGCCGGGCTTGGAGCTGACCGGGGAGTTCAGCCTGGTCCCGGCCCGGATCACCCGCCTCTCCGGGGTTGGCAAGCTGGAAGGGGACTGGGGCCGGTTGACCCTGCAGGGGGGGATCCGCTTCCAGCCCCTCGGGTGGGAGGATTTCCTGCTGCGGGGGCGTTTTCAGGGGGAAGGCTGGTCGGCCACCCTGGGGGCGCGCTTTTCCCCCTGGCCACTTCGGGTGAAGAGGCTGGCCGGCAGCCTGCGCCTGGCGCTGGGCCAGGACTGGAGCCTGCGCGGGGCCGGGGAGTTCGACTTCCCCAGTGGGCGTTTTCTTCAATTGCGGGCTGGACTGTGGCGCAGCTTCGCCGGCTGTCTGGAGGCCGGGGTGGAGCTGTATCTGGGGGGCATCCGGGTCAGCTTCCAGGTCCCGGCCTTCCCCCATGCCCGGTTCAGCTTCTCGCCTTTGGATGAGGGATTACGCTTGGGGGGGTGAAGCCGGTATAATGGGGGTGGCAATGGGAAAGCGGAGGCTACCTGACCTGCTCACCGCCAGCCGAGCTCTAATCGCCTTGGCAATATTGGGGCTGATCCCCGCCGGCCCCCGGGCGTTGAGCTCGGTGGCCATGCTGCTCCTCCTGGGGTGGACCACCGACATGTTGGACGGCCGCCTGGCCCGCCGCTTGGAAAAAGGCCCCACTTGGATCGGGGAGCATGAGTTCCAGTTCGACATGCTCATGGTCCTCTCCTCCGCCATCTACCTGGCCGCCGTGGGGCTGGTGCCCATGCCCTGGGGGGGGATCTACCTGGGCGTGGCCGTGCCCCTCGCGGTGTTGGTGGGGGCTACCTCCCGCGAATTCCTCCCCTTCAAAGCCTTCACCATGCTGGTGGCCTTTCCCTGGGTGTTCGCCCCCTTCATCGTGGCCTATTTCCACCAGCGGGAAGTTGCATATTGGGGGCTGGTGTGGGCGGTGGTGGCCCTGGCGGTGGACTGGCGGCGGTTCACCGGGGTGGTGGGGGACTTCCTGGCCGGGGCCAGGGGGATCTTGCGCCGGTTGTGAACCCAGCCCCCCCTCCACCTCCCGCCGAAACTCACCCCCGGCCGGCACTGATTCCGTGCGTGGGAACCCGGGTTTTCTCCCTCGGCCGGCCATTTCGGTTGGGGCGGCTGAGATCCCCGCTGCACTCGAAAGCGAGCTTGGAAGATCCGCTTGTGCCTGAGGAGACCAGGCCCCCGCAACTGGCTCCAGCTGGGCCACCAAACGCGGCCCGTTGACCAGCTTTTGACCCCGGTTAGGTGGTCGGGCCGAATGGTGGCAGGTAAAGTGGCGGGGCATCGAAAGGAACCGCCGGTGAGAGTGGCCATCGTGGTGGCGGGACTTCTGGCCGTTCTGGTCCCCTGGCTGGGGACGGCCGAGTGGGTGTGGCTGGAGGCGGAGGGGTTTGCCGACGGCAATTTCCCTTACGCCAGCGCCTCCACCCGGGGGACCTTCCACCCCCAGGCAAGCGGGGGAGAGTTCCTGTTCATCCGCCCCGGCGCCCGGGGCCGTCCCCTCTCTCCCCCGGGCCACCCCTACCTGGAGTGGGCCTTCCGGGTCCCGGCCCCTGGTGATTACCGCTACGTGTGGATTTCCTACGGCCCCCGGCAAGTGCACTTCACCTGGACAGTGGATGGCCAGCCCCACATCCCCGCCCAAGCCGCCGCTTCCGGGGGGAGCTACGCCGAGGGCCGCTTCCACTGGGTGCGGCTGGCCCCCCAGGGCCTGGACCTCAGGCTCGACCCAGGCGAGCCCCACACCCTCACCATCTTCCAGGACCAACCCAGCAAGTGGTGGATCGACGCCGTCATCCTCACCACCGACCCCACCTGGGTTCCCCGCGGGACCGAAAAGCCACCTGTGGATCGGTCATATCTCGCCTTGCACCCCCACTACATCGTCTACGCCAAAAGCTGGCTGGAGCACGTGCTTCCGGACACGGTGCCGGATGAGGACGAGATCATCGAAAGAATATGGACTTTCGCTACCCCCGGGGAATACGAGCCCCTCACTTTCTCCCTGTTCGCCCGCCGGGCTCTGGAAGGGGTACGGGTGGAAGTGGGGGAACTCGCGGGAGAGGGGGCGGTGATTCCAAGGCAAGAGCTGGACCTGCGGGTGGTGCGGGTGATGGAAAGGCGGCGCCATTCCCGGGCCAGCTCTGAGGAGACGGAGCTCGTCCCCGAGATCCTCGATTACAACACCCCTCAGGATATCCCAGCCGGGACCTCCAGACAATATTGGCTCATCGTCCACATCCCCCCGGGTACTCCCCCGGGGACCTATCGAGGTGAAATTGTCATCCAACCCGGCAATGCCCCGGCGCAGGTGCTGGACCTGGAGGTCCTGGTGCTGCCCTTCACCCTGGCACCTCCCAGCCGCCACTACTCCCTCGCCTACTTCCCCCTCCAGGAGTTCGGGGGGCGCGAACTTTCGGGAGACCCCCTCACCTACTTGCGGCAGGACTATCAGGACATGCTCCTCCACGGGATCACCAGCCCCAGCCTCTACATCCCGCCGGAGGTGACTCGCGGCCCGGATGGGTCGGTGGAGATCGACTACGCTGAATTCATCGCTGCCATGGATCTGTTGACCCAATTGGGCTTCCCCGGGCCGGTGCACTGGCGGGGGATCTACCACCTCTACCGGGGGCTGCGGCGTCTGGGCCTTCCCTCCCAGGAGCTCGAGGACCTCTACGTGGAGGCAGTGGCGACCGTGGTGGGCCTGCGGGAGGAGCACGGCTGGCCGGAGATCTATTTCTTCCCGGTGGACGAGCCCTTCGGTGACCCGGAGAAGGAGGCCGAGTTTTACTATCTGGCGCCGCTGATCAAGCGCGTGCCGGGGGCACAGGTGGAACTGTCCCTGAACGGGGTGGTGGAGCTCCCCCCCGAGGCCGACCCGTATGTGGACGTGCGCTCTTACAACGGCTGGGTAGTAGACCTCTCGCTGCCTCAGCTCCCCTTCCCCGAGATCGCCGCTCAGCTTGAGGCGGCAGGGGACGTGGGCTGGGTGTACTACAACCTACGGGGCTTGGGGGGGCGGCCGGAGTTCTCCCGGGCGGTGGCCGGCTTCTACCTGTGGAACAGCCCTTTCTGTGGCCTGGCCGCCTGGACCTACCACGTTTTCTTCGGCGATCCCTACGACGACCTGGACGGTCCCCGGGGGGATTTCGCCTACGCATACCCCGACCCAGACCGGAACTTCGCCCCCACCCTGCCCACACTGCGCTGGGAGGGCTTCCGGGAAGGGGTGGACGACCTGCGATACCTCACCACCCTGGAGGAAGTCCTGGCCTCTGCCCAAGGGGAGCCGGATAAGGGGGCGGCGGTGGCCAGGGCCCAGGCCCTGCTTGCGGAGCTGCGGGCCAAGCTTGAGCGATACGGGCCTGAGCTCCGGGGGCTCCTTGCCTACCTGGAGCCAGAGGATTACCAGGATTGGCGCTGGCGCATCGCCCAGGCCATCCTGGAACTAAAGGATTGAACGGGGAGAAACGGGGGTTGCCGGTGGTGCTGGCCCTGGCCGGTCAACATCCCCTTCGCCAAGATATCTGCGTTCCCCTCCAGAGGGGCCCTTTCCTTCAACCGGTGCAGGCGGAGAAGTACCTCTTCCAGTGGATCTGGGTGAGTTGGAGGGTGTTCCCATCGGGGTCATAACCCATCTTCTACAGTTGAGAGGTGGGGCGGCGCTGGAAATGCAGATCTGTTGGCACCTGGTCCCTGAAAAGGCGGGATTTGTAGTGCCAA